>JAGAHY010000035.1 GCA_017626815.1 Bacilli bacterium
ACGAGGAGAACCGAACATGAAGCTTCTACGCATCATTTTCTCAAAATGGGGCCTTTCCGCCTTATTGCTCATTTTTCAAGTGGCGGCCATCGCCTTAGTGATCGCCTTCCTGAATGAGTATTTCTATATTTTCCAGATTGTCTCTTGGGTCATCGCCATCGCGGTTGTCTTGTTCTTGGTCAACCGTCGCGAGAACCCGGAATACAAGATCCCATGGCTTTTCCTCGTCTTGGTTTTGCCTCTATTTGGCGTCTTGTTCTATCTGCTCTTCTCCCATACCAAGGTCCGCAAAAAAGAGATCAAGCTCTTTGAGGAAGCCTATCAGCAGCTTTCGCCCTATGTCCTGAGCGAAGAGCGTGACCAGGAAGCCTATGACGCGATGGGCGAATATGACCAGGGCCTCGCCCGTTACTTAAAGAACGCTTCGGGATTAGGCGGCTTAACTCATAACGACATCAAGTATTACCCCGTCGGCGAAGATATGTGGGCGGACATGCTCGAGGCGCTGCGTGGGGCGAAGAAATTCATCTTGATGGAATATTTCATCATCGATCCAGGCAAAATGTGGGGTGATATCCACGACATCCTCGTCCAAAAAGCCAAAGAAGGCGTGGAAGTCCACTTGGTCTACGATGATGTCGGCACTGTCTCAATGCTGCCCAGCGGCTATTACAAAACCCTCCGTAAGGAAGGCATCGACGCCCATAAGTTCAATCCCTTTAGACCCATCGTCAGCGGTATCTACAATAACCGTGACCACCGCAAGATCATGGTCATCGATGGCCTCATCGGTTTCACCGGCGGCATTAACCTTGGCGATGAATACATCAACCAGAATGACCGCTTAGGACATTGGAAAGACACGGGTATCCGCGTGAAAGGCACCGCGGTCAATTCCCTTTCCGCCCTCTTCTTCATGAACTTCATCTTGGCTTCGAAAAAAGGCTTAGAATACGCCAAATACATGAACCCCGAGCCGGAACGTTATGAACAAAAAGGCGTTATCGTGCCCTTTGGCGATGGCCCGCGTCCTCTCTTCGACGAGCAAGTCGGCGAGGCCAATTACATCAATATCCTCAACCGTTCCAAACGTTATTTCTACATCACCACGCCGTATTTGATCATCGATCATCGGTTCACGCAAGCCATCAAAGAAGCTTCTCTCCGTGGCGTCGACGTGCGCATTATCACCCCGCATATTCCCGATAAGAAGATGGTCTTCTGTTTGACCCGCAGCTCCTATAAGGCTCTCCGTGACGTCGGCGTTAAAATCTATGAATATACCCCAGGCTTCGTCCACGCGAAGATGTGCCTAAGCGATGATGACCTCGCCTTCGTGGGCACGATCAACATGGATTTCCGTTCCCTCACCCACCATTTCGAATGCGGCGTGCTCCTACACGGCCACGAATGCCTCAAAGACATTAAAGCCGACTTCGAGAACATGTTCGGCGTCAGCCAATATATCGATGATTCCTTCAAACTCAGCTTCGGCGCGAAGCTGGCGAAGGTCTTGCTCGAACTCTTCCGCGTCATGTTCTAAACCGATAAAAAAGGCTGCAATTCCCGCGCGAAACGGGTATCGCAGCCTTTTTCTTTGCAAGGAAATCAAAGTAAGGATTGGCCTAGTTTTAGAGCCAGTTCGACCGCGGAAGTCTGACGAATGATTTCGCGTTCCCCACCTAGATCGCCGCTAGTCCATGACTCGCCAAGGATGTCCCCGGCGAAAAAGAAGATGTAGACCTCAACCCCAATGTGATTCGCGATCGCCTGTAGGCCCGAGGCTTCCATGTCCACGCAGAGAACCCCTTCTTTTCTGCGCTGTGCAAACTTCTTCTTGGTCTCATTATAGATGGCGTCGGTCGTCCAGCCTTTTCCCATGACGACATCCGCGACTTGCTCCTTCAAGGACGAATAGACCTGAGAAGCGTTTTTGATGGGCATGTAGTCGCTAGGCGCGGCGAAATGGTAGGAGAAGCCTTCTTCGCGGTAACACTCGGTAGGGGCGATATATTTGCCTTGAAGAGAATCATCTAAGACGCCGCAGCTTCCGAAATAGACAAACTTCGTGATGGAAGCCATATAGGCGATTTCATGGAGGAGGCCGCCTGCGCTGCTCGCGCCAATGAAGGATAAAAAGAACAAGACCTTAAGTTCAGGAAGGTAGTAGACGTCAAAGCGTCCGTTAGATGTCGCGCGGAAGGAAAGGTAAAGCTCATGTTGATAATGGGATAAGACATAATTCTTCGCATTGCAGGAAAAACAGACCACCGCGACATCGGTTAGCTTCGGCCTTTTATCATAAAACTTATCGGGGGTGATGATGGGCTCGCCACCAGGTTCATAGGCTTCTAGGATGGACATGGGCTTTAACCTCCATAAAATGGGTATAAATATGAAAATGACGATTATTGCAACAATATTCTGCCTAAACGGACGGTAGTCGCGCCTGCTTCTATGGCTAGGAGATAGTCTTCTGACATGCCCATGGATATCTCGTGGTAGCCGTATTGATCGGCTAAGGCTTTGGCTTTAAGGAAGACACCTTTCTTTTGCTCATCATCCATATCCGCGTCACTCATGGCCATGAAGCCGACGACGTGGATTTTGGGGTAATTCTTTAACCCTTCCAAGAAGGTGGGAAGGTCTTCAGGTTTGACCCCGGATTTGGCTTCGTTGTCTGTAAGATGGAGTTCGACAAAACAATCTAGTGGGGTATCCCGGCTTTCGTCTAAGATGCGGGCAAGTTTGAGGGAATCTAGGGAGTGTAGACATTCGATCTTATCCGCGATCATCTTGGCTTTGTTGGATTGCAAGTGGCCGATGAAGTGCCAGTGGATGTCTTTATGTTCTTTCAAGGCTGCGTACTTAGGCAAGAAAGCGTCGACCCGGTTTTCCCCGAAATAGTTGATGCCATATTCATGTAGTTGCAAGATTCCTTGGGCATCGATGTATTTGCTGGCGGCGACGATGCGGGCTCCCTTGACGGAAGCTATGATGTTTTGGACGTGTTGTTGATTCATGCCCAATATTCTACACGCGTTGCGCCTATATGACGCGAAATTATCGTGCAAATCCTTATTGCGACTTCCTCAATGTCGACGCTTTAGAAGCGGTACTTACCAAGTAAGAAACGGATTCCATTAGTAGAAACGGGCGGAGTAAATGGCGCTGGTTTTTGAATTGGTTAAATATCAAGACAAAACCGCAGGACGACGTTTCTTGATGCCTACAAATACGAAAAGAAACACAAAGAATACGAGGTTTTCTAAAAGAAAGATTTAGAGTTTTCGCACGCGTGGTACAATCTCCACGCGGAGGGCACTTGCGTAAGCACAGAGCCCAATGGGTTAAGCAAAGAAAGGCGGACCATGAGAAAACTTTGTTTGGAGAACGGACTATCGCCCTCGATTATTCGTTCCTTGTACGAGTATGGCAAAAAGCGCAAAGCCGAAGTCGGCGAGGAAAACGTCTTTGATTTTAGCATTGGAAACGCGAGTTCGCCTACGCCTGATTGCGTCAATGAAAAACTGATTGAATTACTTAAAGACGCCGCGACAAACCGGGTGCATCTCTATACTTCAAATGCCGGTGATACGCAGGTGAGGAAAGCGATAGCGGATTACCTGAATAAGACTTATGGCGCGGAAACGGACGGCTCGCTGATCTTTATGTCTTGCGGTGCCGCGGCTTCGCTTTCGGTTACGATAAATGCGCTAATTGATCCTGGTGATGAAGTCATTATCTTCGCGCCGCATTTCCCAGATTATCGAGTCTTCAGCGAGTTCGCTGGCGCTACCGTGAAAGTAGTAAAACCTGATTATCAGACATTCCAACCTGATTTTGCGGACTTTTTGGATAAACTTTCCCCAAAGACAAGGTTGGTAATCATTGATTCACCGAATAATCCTAGCGGAGTTATGTACACCAAGGAAACCATCGAGCGGCTGGCCTCTATCCTGTCCGAAAAAGAAACGGCTTACGACCATCCTATTTACCTCCTTTCCGACGAGCCTTACCGCGAGCTGATCTACGATGGACAGCCCTATCCGTTCCCGTTGAATTTCTATGATGACTCTATCGTGGCTTACTCATTCTCCAAATCCTGGTCATTGCCTGGCGAAAGAATAGGCTATATTGTTGCCAATAAAAAATGCCTTGACGCGAATAATGTCTTTGCGGCGATCAATGGCTCGGCTCGTAGCTTAGGCTATGTCTGCGCCCCCTCTTTATTCCAAAAGATGATTCCCTCTTGTTTGGGCGTCACCGCAGACCTCTCTTTATATAAGAGGAATAGGGACCTTTTGTACCGTTCATTAACGGAGCTTGGTTACGAAGCCATCTATCCTCAAGGCGCATTCTATATGCTATTGAAATGCCTTGAAGAGGATTCGCTCGTTTTCTCCGAAAAGGCGAAATCCCTTGATTTGCTTCTTGTGCCTACGGACGCCTTTGGGCTAAAAGGATATGTGCGCATTTCCTATTGCGTGGACACGGATGTCATCGA
>JAGAHY010000036.1 GCA_017626815.1 Bacilli bacterium
CATGTGGGTGCGATCGACGATCGATATGTTGAACTCTACAAGATCATCGATGAAGCCGTGGATAAAGATTTAGCGAAAGCAAATTAGTTCTCGGGATTCAGAATGATCTCCCTCGCGTAGTCGAGTTGCTTTTCAGTGACTTTGCCACCGGAAATCAAGTAGGCGACTTGATGGATCTTTTCCTCTAAGGTAAGTTCGCGAACCGTAGTGGCGGTGCGCTTGTTGACGATGACCTTCTCGACGAGGATATGGTGGTCGCTTAAGGCGGCAACTTGAGGCATGTGGGTAATAGCCAAGACTTGGCAAGAAAGGGAAAGCTCTTTGATTTTGGCCGCGACTTTAGACGCCGCTTCGCCAGAAAGACCCGTGTCGATTTCGTCGAAGATGACGGTAGCGACCTTGTTGGCTTTGACGAAGATGACTTTAAACGCCAGCATGATACGGCTGGCCTCGCCGCCAGAGACGACTTTAGAGAGACTCTTCAAACCCTCACCGACATTTGTTTCGATAAGAAAATCCACTTCGTCGATGCCCGTTGGGTGAAAGATGGAGTCTTCATCGTCCTCCTTCACATCAATGAACTGGACTTGGAAATCGGCGCTGAGCAAAAGATCATCCAAGCTTTTCTTGATTTCTTTTTCGATGGACTTGGCCAGGCTCTTACGAATCTGGGTGAGCTCTGTGCCTTTAACATAAAGGCGGTGACGGAGGTCAATGACGTGATCGTGGACGGCGGCGATTTTATCGTCGAGGGAATTGTCGGGTCCAAGGGCGGATTCAAGCTCATTCTGATAGGCGATGAGTTCGGGGAGACTTTTCCGATACTTGCGCTTTAAGGCGGTGATGTCGCTGGAACGTTGTTGCAAAACGTTTAATCGCTCGGGATCGTAGTCGAGGTTTTTAAAGTCTTTCTTCAACGTGGAGAAGAGGTCATCGAGTTCGTAATAACGTTCGTCGATTTTCTCTTGAATCTGTTGGTATTGTGGCTGAAAAGAAGATAGTTTGATCAAGACTTTGTTTAAGTCGTAGAGACGATCGAGGAAGTCCTCGCGGATGATGGAATCGGCCGACTGAAGAAGGCTATAGATATGGTCATAATTTTGAAGTAGGGCGATTTCTGCGGAGATTTCCGCCTCTTCGTTATCTTTAAGAGATGCCTCTTTAAGTTCTTTAAGTTGGAACTCATAGAAGTCTTTGCTGGCCTCGATTTTGGCTTTTTGTAACAGCAAAGATTCTTCCTCTGCCTTCGCGGATTTGTAGTCGTCGAGCAATTGCCCATAGTCTTGTTTATAACGATTGGTCTTCTCATAAGCAAAGCCATCGAGGATATCCAAATAGTTGTCTGGGTTAAGGATTTTGGCAAAGTCGAACTGGCTGTGGATGTCTGCGAGATGTTTGGCAATTTGACCTAATTGAGCAAGGCTTAATGCGACCCCGTTTGCCTTGATGGAATTCTTGGTTTTGGAAATGACGCGTTCGATGACGATGTCGTTATTGAGAAAAGGAATCTCCATTTTGTCGAGCAAGGCGCTGAGGCGGCTGGATTCCACATGGAAATAACCTTTGATGGTCGCTTTCTCTTCACCCGTGCGGATGAGCTCGCTAGAAGCGCGGGCGCCAAGCAACAATGATAAAGAATCGATGACCAAGCTTTTGCCGGCGCCAGTGCCGCCGGTGAGGACGGTGAATCCATCTTTGAAGGTCACGTCCACGTTTTCAAGGATGGCAAGATTGTTAATGACAAGACGGGTTAACATGAGACGCCTAATTATAGGTGCATGCGCGCCCAACCTCTAGGGCTTTGCACGTTTTTTCTATCCTTTAGATAACAAAAGGCCGACATAACGGCGGCATGTATCGAATTTGTTTTGTTTGCCATGGCAGGATTCAAGGCCAAAGCGAGGAATAGCGGAAATAAGCCATTTGTTGGCAGACGGATATCTGCTTTATACCTTGTTTACACCCTTGCATCAACTCTGAAAAGCCGCAAAAATGAGTACACATAAGGAGTAAAGATTCCTATGATCAAGATACTATTTATCTGCCACGGTAACATCTGCCGTTCCGTCGCCGCGGAGTATATCGCTAAGAATATGATTCAGCAAAGAGGTCTAGAGTCACGGGTATCCGTCTTTTCTCGGGCCGTTTCCTACGAAGAGATCGGCAACGACATCTATCCTCCGATGAAACGTACCTTGACCGCTTATGGAATTCCTTTCTCGCGGCATTACGCCAACATCATCAGCAAGAAAGACTTAGGGGAATCTGACCTTGTTTGCTACATGGATGAATCCAACCGTCGGTTTCTGATTCGGATGTTTGGCGACAATCCTAAGTTCTTGGCCCTGTCTTCCTTGGTTCCTGGACTGAAGGAAATCGAAGATCCTTGGTATAGCGGACGTTATGAATTGGTAGTGGAACAAATCACTTCCTGCGTCGATGCGCTGTTGAATAAACTTCTTGATGAAAAGAAACTTTAGATTTTAAAAAGAAGCCATTTTTGCAGCCAAAAATCGTGAATAATGGCGCTTTTTCGAAATCTTTTGTGGGGGTGGGGTGTTTCTTTATGCCTCGACTAAGGCTAAAATAGCCTAGTCGCCCATGGCAAACGATCGCAATTCCTCCCTCGATACCGGTAAAAAGAAAAAGTCCGGGCTAAAGTACCTGATTTACATCCTCATCGTTTTGGTGGCGACTGCCGTGTCGCTCATCACTTCACTTTGGGGTGACAACTTCAACCAGGTCGTTGACGCTTTCCGCGGCGCGGATTGGAAGTGGTTCTTTTTGATTCTCGGCCTCGTGCTCCTTTCTTATGTGTTCGAGGCGTTGATTTTATTTGTCTTCTGCCGCCTTTACACGAGGCAATACAAAGTCCATCAGGGCTTGGCGACGTCCTTTATCGGCCAGTTCTATAGCGACGTCACCCCAGGCGCTTCCGGTGGCCAAGCCATGCAGGTTTATACCTTGAAATCCCAGGGTATCCAAGTTTCCAATGCGGCTTCCATCATGGTCATGTCGTTTATCCTTTACCAATCCTCGTTGATTGTCTTTGATATCGTCGCGCTTATCGTCGAATGGAACGCGGTCATTTCGGTCAACGTCAGCATCAGCCAGCTGAACTGGAATCTTCCGATGTGGCCGTTGATTTTGGTGGGTTTCGGATTGAACATCTCCGTCATCTTTCTCTTGTTGACCATGAGTTATAGCCATCATTTCCATAACTTCATACTGCATTATGTCATCGGCTTCTTGGGCAAGATCCGCGTCTTGAAGAACCCAGATTCGACCCGTGAATCTCTCCGTGTCCAAGTAGAAAACTTCAAGATTGAGCTAAAACGTTTGGCTTCGAACATACCGGTTTTGATTATTCAGTTGTTCTTCTATTTGGCCATTTTGTTGCTCCGTTATAGCGTCCCTTATTTCTCGGCTTTCGTCGTTCATGCCGAGGGACCGATGTTCGAAGGTGGTTTCTCCTTTGCGAACATGATGCATGTTTGCTTCCGTACCTCCTTCCACCAAATGGTCACTGGCTTGATTCCTCTCCCTGGTTCGGCAGGCGTTTCCGAACTTTTCTACACCTACCTTTTCGCGGATTGCTTCCTTGGCGTCGGTGTCTTGAACTCCTCCCAGATTATTTGGAGGACCGCGACCTTCCACATCATTTTGATCGTGTCGGGTTTTGTGGCCGCGTTCTATCGTTCCCGTCCGAAAGAGAGCATTCATTACGCCAACCGCAAAACTTTCGTCACTTTGCAGTTAGAGACTTATGACGAACGTAAGAAATCCGCGGATACCCTCTATGAGACGAGGCAGCTTTCCCGTAAGGAGATCCAACGACGGTTAAGCGATTGGCCCTCGAGTCGAAAGAAAGAGGAATACTATGAGCCGAATGAGCCCATGAAAGTGGAGCGGGTCAAAACCACCAAGATGCCCAAACCGAAAAAACCCAAGAAACTTCCACAAAATAAGAAAACCAAAACGACCAGCACGTGGGAGGAGTGGGATATATGAACATTGCCTTGTTCACCGACACGTATCCCCCGGAAATCAACGGCGTAGCTACTTCCACGGCCAATTTACGTGCCACGTTGATTGCCCACGGCCATAACGTCATCGTCGTCACCACCAATCCCTTTGGCAAGGAGATGGAATACGAAGACGGCATCATTCGCCTCCCTGGCGTCCCCATGAAACAGTTCTATGGGTATCGTCTCACCAGCATCTATTCCAAAGACGCGATGAAAATCCTGCTCGCCTTTCGCCCGGAAGTCGTCCATTGCCAGACCGATCTTCCCATCGGCATCTTCGGCACTTTCGTCGCCAGGAAGCTGCGCATTGGCTTGATTTACACCTTCCATACGATGTATGAGGATTACACCTATTACGTCACCAAAGGACATTTCGACCGTTTTGCCAGGCATACCGTGCGTTCGTTCTACCGCGCCAAATCGAATTCTTTCACGGAATTCATCGCCCCTTCGGAGAAAATCAAAGACTATCTCCGTTCCATTGGGGTGGATAAAACCGTTCCCGTGATCCCTACCGGTATCGAATTCTCTCGATTTAACCCCGAACGCGAAGATAAAGAAAAAACCAAGGCTTTGCGCAAGAAATTCGGGATATCTGACGAGGATACCGTCATCTTATCCTTGGGCCGTATCGCCAAAGAGAAGTCCATTGACGTCTTGCTTAACGGCTATGCCAAATTCCTTTCCGCAGGCGAACCCTTCCCCACGAAATTCGTCATCACGGGCTGGGGCCCCGCTGAGAAGGAACTACAGGACCTAGTCGTCTCCCTCGGTATCCAGAAGAAAGTGATCTTCACCGGGAAATGCGACCCGAGCGAGACTCAAGACTACTATCATCTTGGCGACTATTTCGCCAGTGCCTCCATCACCGAGACCCAGGGCCTCACCTTCATGGAAGCGATGGCGGCCCATCTCATCGTATTGGCCCGTTATGACGATAATCTCGTTGGCACCATCAAAGACGGTGAAACCGGGTTCTTCTTCTTCAATGAAGGAGATTTCGACGAGAAGCTCCGTTATGCCCTCGCCATCGACGCCCCCAAAAAGCAACACATCATCGACGCCGCGTTGGAAGCCATCGACGTATATTCGATGGAACGCTTCTACCAAAACATTATCGAGGTATATTTACGTGTTAGAAAAAAGAACTGGTGAAAATGTCGTCTCTTCCGTCAAAGTAATGCCCCAAGGCGTGAAGGTTGTCCTCTCCAGCGGAGAGAAAGTCATTTTAAGTTTGGACACGTATACGGAATTCCATCTTTATGTCGGCAAGCAACTCGAGCCTGCCGAATACCAAAAGATTCTGGAATATGCCGGGCATGATGACTGTTATGTCAGCGCCCTGCGTTATGTTGGCCGCGATATGTATAGCAAAGAGGAAATCGCTCGCAAATTGCTCGCCCAAGGCTATGCTTATTCGACGGTATCTGAGGTCATCAACCGCCTGGAAGAGCAAAAACTAATCGATGACGTGGCCTTCGCGAGGACTTACGCGGATGATGTGGGGGACTTACGTCTCATTGGCTCCCAACGGATCATCTATGACTTGCGGAGCAAAGGAATCGACGAGTCGATCTTATCTTCCCTCCCCTTTCCAAAGGAGAAAGAGATGGAGAAAGCCGTTCGCTTAGCCACTTCCCTCGACCGACGTTACTACCGCACCCCTTACGCCAAACGCGTCTTGAAAATCAATTCCATTCTATTGAATCGTGGCTTCGACGGGACCATCGCCCACGAGGCGGCCGAACAGGCCACATCGGCAAGCGATCCTGGCGTGGAACGAGTAGAATTAGAGAAAGCCTATCATTTAGCGGAGATGAAATTCTCACGTAAATTCACGGGATACGAATTAAAGCAGCGCATCTACGCTGCCCTCATCCGTAAAGGATTCCCTCACGATGAGGTGAAAGAGATCATGGAGGAACTACAATCATGAACATTGCGGAAATCAATGCCGGCGAACGCGTCATGGGGCAATTCTTGCTCGCCGACGCGAAGAAAGGCGTCAAGGATAATGGCGCCGTATATTGGACACTGTCACTGCAGGATAGCAGCGGCGTTCTCGACGCCAAGAAATGGGATTATAACCCCGAAGATGACGCGATTTTGGTCAAGGGCAACGTCGTCTATATCGATGGCGAAGTCCTCCGTTACCGCAACGCGCTTCAAATGAAAGTCCGTAGCTGCGAATCCGTCGATCAAGACAAAGTCGAATGGTCGCGGTTTATTTCCTGCGCCCCGATGTCTGGCGAGATCATGAAGAAAAAACTCGACTATACGCTGGACCATATCGCCGACGAGGATGTTCGTGTGCTTGCCAAAGCGATGGTGGACCATTTCCTCGAGGATTTCCTGGTCTACCCAGCCGCGGTGCGTAACCACCATGATTATCTCGGTGGCCTGTTATTCCACTCGCTGACGATGGCGGATGTCGCTTTGAATATCTGCCGCGTTTATCCCAACGTCAACCGCGACCTCGTCCTCGCCGGCGTCATCATCCACGATTTAGGCAAGACGGTTGAACTCTCGGGAATCCGCGGGACCGCCTATACTTTAGAAGGAAAGCTTTTGGGGCATATCTCCATTGGCCATGCGGAACTTCGCGCGACCGCCAAGCGCCTTGGGTATTTCGCCATCGACGATTATCCCGTTGAAGAGCAATCCAAATATCCCGCCCTGCAGAAGAAGAAAGAGGTTGCCGTCCTTCTCGAGCACATTATCTTATCCCATCATAACGTTCCTGAATTCGGTTCGCCCGTTCGCCCCGCGACGCGCGAAGCTTTCGTTGTCGCGGCCATCGATGACCTCGATGCGAAGATGAATATCCTCGACAAAGCCTACCGCAGCGTCGAACCGGGAGGCCTTACGGTCAAGCTATGGAATATGGACGACCGTTACTTCTATAAGCCCACGTTCCTCGCCGATGGCAAAAACCCTGGCCTGACGCTTGAGGAGTTTGAAAAGGACCTAGATTAGGCCTGCATCGCAAATTCGTCCCTACGCGCCTAAAAAGGGCAAAAGAGAAGAAAAACGACCGCAAAGCCGCGGTCGTTTTCTCTTCATACTTTAGTCTTTTAAGGCGTCGGCGATCTCTTTGGCGATCATCGGCAAGTTGAGCTTGGAGGTATCCTGGCTCTGCATTTCGATGCGGAACCCGCCTTCGCCGCCGACGTATCTGGGGATGACGTGGACGTGGAAGTGGGGCACACTTTGGCCAGCCGCCTCGCCGCAATTGGTGAGGATGTTGACCCCTTTGGCGCCGAGGATGGAGATTTCGGCTTGGCCGATGCGCTGGGCGATCATCATGACTTTGTTGACGGTCTCAGCGGGGCAGGTGAGGAAGGATTCGTAATGCTTTTTGGGGATGACGAGAGTATGTCCCGTGGTAGTTTGGGAGATGTCGAGGATGGCGATGACGTCATCATCTTCGTAGACGCGTTGGGAGGGGATTTCCCCATCGATGATTCTGCAGAAAATGTCTTTCATTCGTTATTGCTCCTTTGGAAAGATAAAAGGGCAGGTTTTGTCCTGCCCTTATTATAGAACGTTTTCTTAATCGAAGAGATCGGGGAAGTTGGATTTGAAGTAATCGTAGACGTCTTGATCGTGATAGGTGATCTTGGCGGCTTCGATGACTTCCTGACGGGCGGCTTTGACATAGGTGTCGCTGCCGGCGATCATGTCGGAGACAATCCAAACGATTTCGTTCTGGGAATACTTGCCCGCGCGGAGGCCCCTGCCAGCAAGATAATCATAGGAGGCTTTGGAATTGGCGTCGGTGGCAAGCTTCGGACCCTTTACGGCTTCGTCCACACGGACGAGGACCCAGCTCGAGGAGGAGGAGTCGAAGATGACGTAGGGGTGCTCGATGTTACCGTAAGTAGCCGGGGTGAGATAGTAGTCACCCTTGACGTACATACCATAGTCATAAGCCTTGTCGGTGATGAGGTTGAAGTCGTTGTCGTAGTTGGCATCGATTTCGTTGGCGACTTGGACTTTGAAGAGCCTGGAACGGAGCTCGGAGGGAAGTTCGCTTAAACCGGAGGAAGTGAACCAGCCTTCGGTAGCGGAGTTCTTCGCCATCACTTCACGCGTCTTGAGCATGAGGCCGGTTTCCTTGGTGTAGGCACCGGAACCGGTGAAGTCGGTGGAGGAAGAGGATTCCCAACGAACGTTGGAGAGCTCTTTGTAATCCTTGTAGATCTTGCCCAACGTGGTGATGGGGAAGAAGGTCACGGTTTCGCCGTGGACCGTGATGGTGTCACTGGCCCAGGAAGCTTTCTCATAGAGGAGCTTGGCGATCTTGGCTTCGGCGGTGTCTTCGTCGACATCGACTAAGCCGGCATAGAGCTTGGAGAGGAACTTGAAGTCCTTGGCGGCCTGGACGTCATCAGAGGTAACGCCGACGATATTCTCTTCTAAGATTTTCTCTTCGAGAATGTATTCGGCGTATTTGGCGACGAGGTTGCGGGTCGCGTCAGCGGAGGAATCGATGTTCTTTAAGCTGATGGTCTGCACCTTACGGGCGTGGGAACGGCCGAGGGCGTTGTAGTTTTTACGCTGGAGGTAGTTCTCGACGAGGATCTTGCGATAGAGGTCGGGAAGGATGGAACGTTCGACGAAGTCTTGGTAGACATCGAGGTAGTTGTCCAAGTTGCTGCCGAAGTATTCCTCGACGTTCTTGTAGTCGAGCGCACCGTCGATTTGGGTCAAGTGGGCATCGTCTTCGAGGAGTTCGCCATAGTCTTCATCCAACTGATACATGGCCGCCCTTTGGGTGTCGTAGAACTTCTTTTCCGAGAAGAAGTAACGATCCTGATAGGTGGAGTTGGTGACGTTGCTCCAGAAAGATTTCTGGATGGCTTCCTCGAGATGGCCGTAGAAGTTGAGGAAGTTATCGACTTCCTTTTCGTTGTTACGGCTGCCGCTTTCATCGAGGACTTGGAAACGGGAGTGGCTGTTGATGAAGCTGATGATATCGGCTTCGTTGCCATTGGTGGCTAAGGCGCGGATGCCACCTTCTCCATAGAAGTCGCCGAAGTAGGATTTGGCAAGCTTCAGAAGGAGGGATTCCAAGACTTTGGAAGCGGTGGTGGAGTTGCCCGGAACGACTTCCTCGAAGAGCTCTTGGATTTCGTTGTGGGGGATCTTTTCCGTGCCGACGTCGAAGATCGCTTCACTCTGCACTTTCTCCTCAAGGGCGAAATGGACGGTGTCGCAAGAAGCGAGCCCGAAGGCGCCGAGGAGCAAGCTGAGGGATAAGATTTTAAGTTTATTTCGCATAGCAGGCACCTCCTACTTTCCAGATATCAGCCAAGGAACCGGAGTCTTTGGCGTTGGAGTTGGCTTTGTTGTAACCGATGGCGCAGGTCTCGGAGATGAGACGTTGGGAACCGTCGGCGTTGAGCTGGCGGGCTTCATCCTGCGCGGTGAGGTACTCAATGTACGTGGCCCAGGTGTTGTCGAAGCTTTCTTTGGAGTCGATGACGGTTTTCGTGCGCTTGGAGGAAATCCATTCTTCGATGAGCTTCTTGGCGCTTTGGGCGATCTTGTTGTTAGCAAAGGCGATGGCGCCTTGGCTGCCACCTTCGATCAATTCCTGGAACAAGTAGGTATCCTTGTTGGAGTTATAACCTTTGATCTTGTCCTTGATGGCCTTGGCGTTATCGGCGTAGGCGGAGGTGGTGGTGTGCAACTGGTTGACGTAGGTGGTCTTCTTTTCCGTCGCGTTGTAGGTCGGGTAGGCCGCTTCGTCAGGTTTATAGATGGTATAGAACTCAGAGAGCGAGTTGGCGTTGCTGTTGTCCTTCTTGGCCTCATAGTCCGCAGCCGTGATGAGCTTGGAGCTATAGGGGTAAGCATCATCGATCTCGACGTATTGTTCCAAAGCGGAACGGTCGATGACCATGAAGTGGATGCCTTCGTAGGAACCGGAGGAGCCGCCGCGGACGACGAGGACGACTTGGTTCTTCTCGGTGGTGAGGACTTTGCCTAAGCCAGGGAGGGATTCGACTTCCTGGAAGCCAGGGAGGGCGGCATAGTCGGCATCGAAGACACCTTCAAACTTCTCGGTGGTGTAATCGCCAGCGTTTTCCAACGCAGAATCACCGGTGTTGTAGGGGATTTCGTTCGGGACGATGACGGCCACGCGATGGTTGTTGAAATACTTATTAAATAAGATATTGCGCGGGAAGAAGGTGGAGGAGTTGCCGTTAACTTCCCAGCTCATCTTGTTTTCGGTGCCATCGACGAGGAATTCGTTTTTGGCAACGGCGTCTTTGGCTAAAGCGACGGCGGCGCCATAAGGAATGGTGCCGATGTTCTTGCCAGCGCCGGTGGTGAAATAGTTCTTGATGTAGTGCTCACCGGGGTCGAGATCCGCCTCATCCGCGGAGTGCGGTTGGGACATATCGGTATAGGTGGCATCATCAGAGAATTTGATTTTGTCTTTTAAGGCATAGGTTTCGCCGGAATTCTCATGTGCGGTCGCTTTCGCAGCATAGGGATTCAAGGTTTCGCTCTGGTTGACGGCGTTGTAGATGGACTCATAAGCATAGATGCCGAACTTGAATTCGTTGATGAACGAATCGGCTTGGTCGCGGTCCATGACGCTGAGCTGGCCGTATTTGGCGGCGGAGCCGGTATCTTCCGAGTTCTGTTGGGCGATGACGCCGAACGAGGTGCGGTCGATCGAGGGGGTCTTGCCGTCTTGGGCGGAGATGTCCGCGCCGGCGAGAAGTTCGATGACCTGACCGAGTTTGCGGGATTCCGCCTCGGAGATGGTGGCTTGGGCATGTTCGCCGTTGGTGGCACTGCCTAATTTGACCAAGATATGGGAGATGGTGTAGGGCATCTGCTCGGCGAGGTAGCCGTCGGATCCTAAACCATAGGTGTCGGATTTGTTGAAGATACCTTTGCCATCGCGCATCTCTTCGATCTTCTCGTTGGTAGCGTAATCGTCGGTGAATTTGGTCTTTTCGGCTTCATAAAGTTTGGCTTCATAGAGCTCTTCGACGTTTTCGACGTTGTTGCTGGAGAGAAGTTTGGAGAATTCTTCTTGGTAGCTGGTCTTATTGCTGTCCGCGTTTTTGGTGGCCTGGTCCTTAATATCTTGGACATCTTTCTGAGCCTTGGCTTTAAGGCTTTCAAGGGAGCTTTGGCCGTCACCGGATTGGTAGTACTTGCGGATCAAGACTTCGTAAACGTTATCGAAGTCGGTGCTGGCGACGCCGGTAGATTTTTGTTCGCCGAAGAGTTCTTCCGCGGTGAACTTGAGGGTATTGCCCTGTGCGTCCGTATATTCCAGCACTACGCCGTCGGCATAGGTCACCTCGTTGCAAGCGGCAAGCGCACCGATGCTAACGATGGAAGTGACTAATCCGAGGGTGAGTTTACTTTTTTTCATACGTGACTCGTTCCTCCTTACGTAACTGAAACGTAGCGCGTAAATCATATACTTTAACAATTATTGTTACAACATTATTTTGAAGGTTGTATTTTAGCGACTTCCAAAAAGTGCTTTTGGTTGACACAAAGATAAATCTTTGGTGGCGAATTTATCATATTGTTTGGCAACTTTCGGGGTAAGTGATTAGAATATTGCCCGCACTAGGAGGGAAAACTATGGCCATCTTACACATTGAAAACCTGCATGTTTCCGTAGCGGGGAAAGAGATTCTTAAAGGCGTCACTCTAGACGTGGAAGAGGGGAAGACGACCGCTTTAGTCGGCCCCAACGGGCATGGTAAATCGACGTTATTGTTCGCGCTGATGGGCCACCCCAATTACACTGTGACGGAAGGCAGTGTCACCTTGGATGGGCAAGACGTTTTATCCCTTAGCGTTGACCAAAGGTCAAAATTAGGCCTGTTCTTGGCGATGCAGTATCCTTCTGAGATCCCTGGCGTGAACTCCGCCGACTTCCTCAAAGCGGCCATGAATGTGCGCCGCGAAAAGCCGATGTCGCTGTTCCAGTTCTACTCCAAAATGCAAAGCGCCTACAAGGAAATGGGCATTCCTTTTGAGATGTCCACCCGTAACCTCAATGAAGGCTTTTCCGGCGGTGAAAAAAAGCGCAACGAGATTCTCCAATTGAAACTTCTCGAACCCCGCATCGCCTTGCTTGACGAAATCGATTCGGGCTTAGACGTTGACGCTCTTCAAGTCGTTTCCGGAGCCATCCGCGATGAGCAGAAAAAAGGCCGCGGATTCTTGGTCGTCTCCCATTATGCGAGACTTTATGACCTCATTTCCCCCGATAACGTTGCCGTCATGGTCAATGGCCGCATCGCCGTCACCGGCGGTCCGGACCTCGTCCAGAAAATCGACACCCAGGGCTATGAATGGATCAAAACGGAGCTCGGCATCCCCGTCGAGAAGGAAGATGTCGTCGTCTCCATCGGTACCTGCGCCACGAAAGAGGCCTTGAAGAAGTAATTATGCTGACGTTCATCGATAAGGAAATTAAGGACTTAGAACTGGAAGTCGGCGCAGGCGAAACGTTGACGTTACGCTTGGCTGCCTTTGAGTTTTTTTCGACTGCCAATATTTTGATTAAAGTTCAAAATGGTGGCGTTTTTGATGGCGCTTTTGCCGATTTTTCTCCTGATGGTGGCAAGTTTAACCTCCGTGTGGAACTCCTTGGAGAAGGCGCGAAAGCGACCTGGCATTACGCGGGTATCTCTAATGGCGATGCCCAAAAGGTTGTGGATACTTCCGCCTCCCATTTAGCCCGTAATACGTCTGCCGATATTGCCCAATACGGCATCACCATGGATCAGAGCCGCCTGACGTTCATCGGCACCAGCCATATCCATCAGGGAATGAAAGGCTCGGCAACTTCCCAAAAAGAAAAAATCATTGTCTTTGATAAAGGCGCAGTTGGTAAGTGCTCACCGATTCTCAAGATTGATGAAAATGATGTCAGCGCCTCCCATTCCGCCATCGTCGGCAAGCTTTCCGACGAACACCTTTTCTACATGCTATCTAGGGGCATCGAGTTGGATACTGCCAAGCGTCTATTAACTTTAGGTTATCTCAAACCTGTTCTCGCCTATTACGAGGGCGAGCTGTCTGATCGAATCCTCGCCAAGATCGAAGGGGGTTTCTAATGGCTTACGATGTCTGGAAGATTCGTCAGGACTTTCCGATGATTCGTAACGGAAAGCAGATGCAGGGCCATCCCCTGGTGTTTTTGGACAATGCCTCGACGACCTTTAAGCCCGATTGCGTCATCGAGACGATGGATACGTACTACCGGGATGAAACCTCGAATTCCCATCGCGGGGACTATGACCTTTGCTATCAAGCCGATAAGCGCATTGAATCCGCGAGGAGAACCGTCGCGAAATTCCTTAACGCCGAAGAGAACGAAGTCGTTTTCACTTCGGGCACGACGGATTCCATTAACCTTATCGCCTACGGCTACGCCTTAAAACATCTGAAACCCGGCGATGAGATTCTCCTAAGCAAAGCGGAGCACGCCTCCAATGTCTTGCCATGGTTCCGTATCTGCGAACTTACGGGAGCGAGAGTAAACTATGTGCCTTTGGTGGACGACCGTCTCACCGTAGAGTCGCTAAAAGCGTCAATGAACGAACATGTCCGCATCGTTGCTTTAGCTTATGTGGGCAATGTCTTAGGATATGTTGCGCCCATCAAAGAAATGGCCAAAGTGGTCCATTCCTATGGCGCGGTCTTTGCCGTTGATGGGGCACAAGCCGTACCCCATATGAAGATTGATGTGAAGGATCTTGACTGCGACTTCCTATCCTTCTCCGGCCACAAGATGTGTGGTCCTACCGGCATCGGCGTTTTGTACGGAAAGTACGATATTCTTTGTAAAACCGACCCTTTTTTGACGGGTGGTGGGATGAATGTGAAGTTCTTTCCTAATGGAGAAGCCCAGTATTTATTGCCTCCGATGCGCTTTGAAGCCGGCACCTTAAATATCGCTGGAATCTATGGTTTGGAAGCTGCCGTAAAGTACCTTCAAAGCATCGGGATGGACGCCATCAACGAACATGAAAAAGAGCTTAAGCAATATGCCGTCAAAGCTCTTAAAGCCACTGACATGGTCGAAATATATAATGAAGATTCTGAGGCTGGAATTGTCACCTTTAACGTCAAAGGCGTGTTCGCCCAAGATGCGGCGACCTTATTGAATTCTAAAGGTATTGCCTGCCGCTCTGGCCAACATTGCGCGAAGATCCTGCCCGAGGTCCTTGGCACCGTCGCTACCGTCCGTGCCTCGTTCTATCTCTATACCAGTAAAGAAGATATCGACGCTTTAGTCGAAGCCGTAAAACAAGGAGGAGATTTTTTAGATGCCTACTTTTGAGTTAACCCCCGCGATGATGCGGGAAATCATCATGGACCATTATTCCTCCCCCAGACATAAACTGACTCCGGAGAACGATGGCTATGCTTCCTTGCACTCTTCCTCCGTCAACTGCATTGATGATATTGACGTCTATTTGAAGTTTGGCGACGATGGCAAAGTTGTCGATGCGTGCTGGAATGGCACCGCATGCGCGATTTCCACCGCCAGCAGCGACATTATTTGCGACCTCATCATCGGCATGGATGAGAAACAAGCCCATTACTTGATCGATCAATACCACAAAATGATGCATGAAGAACCCTATGACGCCTCCGTCCTCGAGGAGGCCTTAGCCTTCATGAACACCAGCAAACAGGCCGCGCGCATCCATTGCGCGACGATTGGCTGGGACGCGATCGAAGAAATCTTGAAGGAGCACCATCATGAGTGATAAGACGTTTGAAGAAGAATACGCCTATGGCTTCAAAGATGAAGACGTCTCCATCTATAACACCGGCGTTGGCTTAAACGAGGACGTCGTCCGCGCGATTTCAAAGTCCAAAGGCGAACCTGACTGGATGTTGGAATTCCGTCTTAAGGCCTACCATGCCTTCACCAAGATGCCTGACCCGAATTTTGGGCCCAAGCTCGACATGGACTTTTCCACCTATACTTATTTCACCCGTGTCTCCGACAAGGAGTCCTCGAAGTGGGAAGATGTTCCTGAGACCGTGAAAGAAACCTTCCAAAAACTCGGCATCCCTGAAGCGGAGCAGAAGTTCCTTTCCGGCGCCTCGACGCAGTACGAGTCCGAGGTGGTTTACCATAACATGCTCGAAGAAGTGAAAGAGAAGGGCGTCATTTTCCTTTCCACGGATATGGGCCTGAAATTATTCCCCGAAATCTTCCGTAAATATTTTGGTACAGTCATTCCCATCGCAGACTCGAAATTCTCCGCTCTTAATGGCGCTTGCTGGAGTGGTGGCTCCTTTATTTACGTACCCAAAGGCGTCAAATTGGAGAAGCCTTTGCAGAGTTATTTCAGGATTAACAACGAGAAGACCGGACAGTTCGAACGTACGTTAATCATCGCCGATGAAGGCGCGGATATCCATTATGTCGAAGGCTGCACCGCCCCGACGTACTCGAAAGATTCCCTTCATGTTGGCGTGGTCGAGATCGTTGTCTGCAAAGGGGCTCACGTCCGTTATACGACCATCCAGAACTGGTCCACGAACATCCTTAACTTGGTAACTCAACGCGCTAACGTCGATGAAGATGGCTTCATGGAATGGGTCGATGGCAATATCGGCTCCATGACCACGATGAAGTATCCTGCCTGTGTCTTAAAAGGGGACCGCGCTCGCGGCGCCACGGTAACTATCGCCGTTGGCAACAAAGGCCAGTACCAGGATTCTGGTGCCCGCATGATCCATTTAGGCAAAGACACTTCCTCCTCCATCGTTTCTAAGTCCGTCGTCCATAATGGCGGCGTTGCCAATTTCCGCGGCACCGTGCGCATGGGCAAAGACGCCACTGGGGCGAGGAGCCATATCGAATGCGATACATTGATTTTGGATGATATCTCCAAAAGCGATACTTTACCGAAGAACGAGATTTTCAACGAAGACTCTTATATTGAACATGAGGCGACCGTCTCCAAAATCAATGAGGAGCAGTTGTTCTATTTGATGTCCCGCGGGCTTAGCGAGAAAGAGGC
>JAGAHY010000005.1 GCA_017626815.1 Bacilli bacterium
TCCGTAAGGTTAGCAAAAACCCGACGGTAGAAACGCGCATAGGTATATTTGATCTCGACCTTTTGGGCCGCAAGGTAACCAGGCTGCTTTTGTTCTTCGTCCATGGTTAATACCCCTTCTGCTGCACGAGCAGGTCATAATCGTCGTTTTGGATGCAATAGCTTTGGCATAGGAAATCACCTAAGCTACGATTGAATGGATCAAATAACATGAAGGCCGTCGAACCAATAAGATAGGCCAATGAGAACAAGGCTAGCGGGAATAATACGGGCAAAGAGAAGAGCTCATTGAAGTTCGTCGAACCCCAAGGAATAAACATCGGCATGAAAGCATAGGCCGCTAAGGAATAGAAACTCGATAGATGCGCCATCGGAATGGATAAGCAATCGAAGTTCTTCTTATGGATGCGCTCAATGCGCAGCATCATCATCCCAACCGTTTTCCGTCTCTTGCTGAATAAAGGAATAACCAGATGGAACACGATCCACACCAACAAAAACGTGACGATGCTGCCAACTACAATCAACGTACGGCCGTTATTTAAGACATTGGTGATGATTTGTTGTTCGCTCGCATAGGAAATGCCATCGCGGGTGAAATCCTCGCTTTCAAGGATACTCAGCAGTTTACTATAACCTTGAACGAAGATCTTATTCTCAAAAGTCTGGTAATCGGTTTGGCCTTTGCTCGACATGCTATCTTTCGGGTCAAATGCAGGCAAGAACTCATTGACGTAGTATTCCTTTAAAACGACATTATCGTTCTCAAACGAGAAAAATCCCGTCTTCTCATCCAGCGCTTTATAAAAGGAAATATAGGCTTCTGGTTGGTTTTCGATATTAAGGAAATAGCCTGCAAAAACATTATATTTTTGAGAATAAGACGAATCCGTCCAAGCATGGATGAATTCATCGCAGGTGAAGACGAGATTGTTCTCAAAATCGTCATAATCTTTGTTCTCACCGTTCTTGGCAAAAAGAAGCTCATTGTCATAGAGGAGCTTGTCCCTACGCACCTGTGCCTGATGCAACGAGGTGATTTGGTCATCATATTTGGCGATATATCTTCCTAATGGGTAAACCCCGACATGGAACAAAAGTAAGGACAGCAAAAAGACGATGAAGAAATCACCAAGGAACAATAAAGCTCGTTTTCCCTTCTTCAAGGGATGGATGTCAACATATTGTTGTTCTTGTTCCACTACTTCGCCCATGGCCCCTATTATCCTCTATTTGAACGCGCACATAAAGAAAGAATCCCCCGGTTTCCCAGGGGATATAATCATTGCTTCAGTTATCTAAGCGCAGCCGATATTCACCCCCCAACCGTCCCTACGGACGGTACTGTTAGCGAACAGGGATTCCCTTTAACGCGAAAAGGCCCGGCTTAGCACCAAACGATGCAGGCGCCGGGCCTTTGTTTATCCCACTATAAACTCAGCAGAAGAAGAAAGCGTTTTTCAGAAACTCCCTGAAAACCTTTTTCAGCAGATCGGATTTTCCGATGAATGAGTCGTGTAGAGTTATTCGGCGAAGGTAACCTTAACGGATTGTACTCTCCAATGGCCGGACCCACTGGGTCTGGTGAAAGAGACCGAAGCGGCATCACCAGTCCACACGCCAGTAGCAGGGTCATAGGTACCGACATTGACGACACTATCGCTATCCGGTTTATTGGACCCGTCGAACGTAATTTCGATCGAAGCCATTTTCGCATCTACGGTCGAAGTAACGGTCATAGCACCACCACCATAAACACGGATGCCAGTGCCAGTTGTGTAGTATTTGCCATCGTTCGCACCACCAGTGAAGGTAACAGTGAACCCGTTCCCGACGAATGGATCTGAATTCTTGACACCATTTACTAAGCCAAGGTCAGCAAAGACAATCGGATTGGCGCCGACTGGTTCCTCTTGGGCTGCCGTGACAGAGAAGAATCCGCCATGCCAGCCATCGATGCCACCCGCAGGGACGAAATGGATGTCGTATTTGCCAGCGGCAGCAACCTTGTAGTTATTACCCATACCCTCGGGGTACCAGGTCACGGTGTCGCCAAGGACGCCGACGACTTTGAATTCCGCATTGGCGTCAAGCTCGAGGCCGTTAAGGACGTACATATCCTTGCCATCCTTCTTTTCGCTAGATTTGGTGAGGGTGTAGGCATCGCCAAACGCAGTGGTGCTCCAATCATTGAAGGTGCCAACGAGTCCATAGACCGGCTGGGCGACTACCTCTTCCACAGCGGAGACGACGGTGAACTGGGCGTAGTTGTTCTTGGTCTCATAGCCGTTGTAGTAAGCGGTGATGGTGTAGGTCTTGTCTTCAGTAATCTTGATATCCGCGAGGAGCTGGGTGTATTCGATGACGACTTCGCTGCCCTCGATCGGCATGGTGAGGTAGCCGCTGTCAGTTTTGCCAATGGTCGTCTTCCAGGTGAAGACGCCGCCGACGCGGTAAGCCGTGGCAGTTGGGAAGGCATCGGCCATCGCGGCGGTGAGGACGGTCGGGTTCGGGGCCTTCGGGGTCTTGTTTTCGAGCTTGGTGACTTCGGGGCTACCGATCTGGTGGATACCGTTAAAAGAGGCGGTCTTGCCCTTGAGGGAGATGACGTCATTGACGGCAACACCGGGGTCTTTGTTGGCGTAGACGTACATATAGTCGGTGCCATCGGTGACCGCAAAGCCTTTCTTGTTGATGGCGATGACGGTCACTTCGGAAAGTTCGACGTCGAGGCCGTCCGCGTCAAGTTCGGAGAGCGAGGTCTTCGCCTCGACGACCGGGGGTTCTTCGCCTTCGACCTTGGTGGCCGAGACGAGGAGGAACTGGGCGAAGTTGTATTTCGTGTCATAGGCGGTGAAGTAGGCTTCGACGTCGTAGGTGTTGCCCTCGACGAGGCCGAAGGATTCAGGGACGTTCACCGGTTCGAGCTTGGTGTCGCTGCCATCGATGTTAAAGAGCCAGAAGTTGCCGTCTTTGGTGGCTTTTGCGCGCCACTTATAGAGTTTGGCGGCTTCAAGTCCGCTGGCGGTCTTAAGGGCAGTCGCGCCTTCCGCGGTCAGGATGGTCGCATTAGCGACCTTCGGGGTCTTGTCTTCAAGCACCATGACGGTGGGGCTAGAAATCTGGAGGTAGCCGTGGTATTCCTCGACATTGCCTTTAAGGGCGATGACGTTGTTGACTTTGACGGTCGGGACGGAGCCGACATAGACGTAGGCGCCGCGGGTGCCATCGGTGACGGCAAAGCCTTTGTCGGAGACGGCGGTGACGGTTAGTTCGGGAATGTCGACCGTGTCGCCGTTAGCGAGGTTTTCAAGAGAGGTCTTGGCCGGAACCACGGGCGTGGGCTCTGCGTTAGTGACGATGATGCCGTTAAGCTCAACGGTGCCATTGTAGTCGCAGCGGAAACCAATAAGGGTCACTTCGTCGCCGATCTTGAGGTCTTTGGTGGCTTCGTTGGTGAGGAAGTCCTTCGGGTTGGTGAACCTGAGGCTACCATCCTCGTTGAAGGAGATGGCGTTAGCGCTGGCGGTCGCGCCATAGACGTAGACAGGATTGTTGGAGCCTTCGGTCTTGATGAAGAAGTTGCCGTACTTCGTGCCATCGGTGGTGTTAGCGTCTTTCCAGCCATCGATCTTACCGGAGACTTTGTAGAAGAGTTTCTTCTCGTTATCGGTGAGTTCGAAGCCAGCGACATCGCCAGAAGCGACTTCGCGGTTGGCTACAGGAGCGCCATTGACGGAGCGGATGACGATGGAGATTTCCTTGGTGGTATTGTAGTCCGCGCGGATGGCGATAACGTCGAGGATATCACCGACCTTGATGTCTTTCGTGGCATCGTTTTTGAGGTAGTCCTGCGGGTTAACGAACTTATAGTAGCCATCGTTTTGATGGGAAAGCGCAGTGAAGGTCGCGGAAGCGCCATAGACCTGGACGAGTTCGGCGTCGTTTTCAATGGAAGGATCGGTAACGTAGAGGTTGCCATACTTATCCGCGACACCAGAGCCGTCTTTCTTGCTGCCGATGACGGCGACTTTGACTTGGGTGAGGAAGGCGACTTTGCTGTATTTGTTGGAACCAGAGGTGACGAGGTCTTCGACTCCCATGACCGCGGTGAGGTTCTTTTGCTCAAAGGCCGGTTCGCCAAGCATGGCTAAGACGGTGATTTCGACGGTGTCGGTCTTATCGCCATAAGTGACGGTGATGGTCGCGGTGCCTTCGCCGGCGGCATGGAGGTTGCGGCCGAGGACTTGGACCACTTCGGGGTTACTGGAAACGATGGTCAAGGTGCCATCGGCGATCGCTTGGGTGATGTTGGTTCTCGGAGCGAGGTCAAATTCAACCGCGCGGTCAGCTTCGCCAAGGTGCCATTCAGCGGTCAAAGCATTCTTGTTGCTGATCGCGACGGCATAATCAACAGCCTCAGAAGAAGATTCGGAGCTGGATTCCGAGCCGGATTCCGTGCTGGATTCCGAAGCGGACGCGGAGGTTTCCTCAGAAGACTTTTCCGAAACAGATTCAGAAGACTTTTCGGAGCTCGGATCGGACGCTTGAGTAGTCTGGCTCGAGGAAGCGGATTGAGACGCTCCGGAACTGGCCGAGCTAGAGGGGTTGTTGCCACCGCCGCAGGAGACAAGGGCCATCAAGGCCAAAGCGGTCAGTGGTATAAAGTGTTTTTTCATCTTTCTCCTCCTTAAATATGATTGGTTTTGATGAAAACAAATTTAGTATGGGGACTTACTGCACGAAGGTCCCGTTGTTTAAATCCCGCAGCAAATCGGAGTTATTTTTCTTGGTAAGGATACCCCTACCGACATAAATCCCGCCGACGACGAGAAGGACAACCGTAATGACGCCTAAGACGACGGAGACGAGGAATTCCGCAGAGAAGAGGAATTTACCCGTTTCATCGACTAAGGAATAGCCGTTGTTTGGCTTATGAGCCAAGACGAAGAAGAGGATGGCGATGATCCCAAGGATCGCCCCGACGGACACCATGCCCATGCCAGAGGCGAAATAGTTCCGGGCGCGCTGGACTTGTGCGTGAGCGGCGCGGGAAAGGGACTTTTTCTCTTCTTCGGAGATATTGTCATGGATGAGGTGGCCACAACGGGGGCACACATATTGGATGGAAGCGTCTTCCGCGATTTCCTGGCCCTCGGCTAGGAGATAGGAAGAGGACTTCTGCTCCAACTTGGTCTCATCGATATGTTTGGCGCAATGGGTGCAATACATCAATTACCTCCTACTCAGGGACCTCCACGAGGACCAAATCCGCGGAAACCGAGGGGCAGATCTGCATGGAGATATTGCCTTGGGCCGATTCGTGGTAGGCGTAGACGCCAGAAACCGTAAAGGTCTTGTCCACGAAGAAATCGGGGGTGGCCCAGGTCACCTGCGGCTTATCGACGGGATAAGGTTTGAACTTGAAGGTGAAATAGCAACGGAAATTGTAGGGTTTGGCGAAATAAAGCGTGATGTCGCCGGAATCGCCCTGGTACGCCTTGGTGCACTGGATCGGGGTCGTCATGTTGATGCGGCAGTTGAGTGCATTATAGTCCTCGCTATCCATCGCGGCCTGAAGTTGGTCGGCGGTGTAGTCGAAGACGTGGAGGGCGTGCTCCTCGGTGTTGGCCGAGGCCTTGAGGATGAGGCGGCCATCCTTGTCGCTATAGGGCGTGGACGGGAGCTCGACGTTGGTGATCTGGAAGCCGAACTGCGAATCGATCGCGGTGCCGCAGACCTCGATGTAGTTACCAAGCGTGGTGAATTTGCTCGAGGGGGCGGACATGCCCGCGAAAATGTTGATGGAGGCGTATTCGCCGTTGACGCCGATTTCGTAGGCGGAGTCATCGATGGGGTTGCCATCGTCATCGAGGTAGAAGCAGAAATCCGCGAGGTAGATGATGTGGTTGGCAAAGCCATTGACGGTGCCTTGGACGCGGACGTTCTTGTTGTGGTAACGGTTCACGAAGTCCTTGTTGCCCTTCTTGTGCTCCTCGAGTTCCTCCAACATGGCGTTTTTGAGGTCAAGAAGAGAGACCATCTCGTAGTCGCCGGTAGGACGGTCGGGATCGGGCAAACCGGAATGGATAAAGAGTTTATAGGCCTTGGCCTGGGTTTCAGCCGCGTAGAAAGTATCGACATATTCGGGCATGTCGGTGACGGTCTTCATCCAGCTTAGACCCTCCTGGACGATCATGAGGTTCAGGAGATAGAGTTCGTCGAGGCCGGCGTCCTTCTTCTCGGTATTGACCCAGATGAGGCAGACATAGCGCGAGCCGGTGCTGTCGGGGTTAGGGACGCCATATTCGTGTTGCGCGGAGGAAATGACGATGGTGCCGTTTTTGTCCGCTTCCTGGAGGATACCTTTGGTGTAGTTGGAGGCCGCTTTGCCATAGTCCTGGATCTTGCCGGTGGACTCGGGGGTATCGATGCCGAAGAAGCGGGCCTTGATGGTCTCGTCATCAGCATTCTTGAAGTGGGCGGTGTCGCCGTCGATCGTGTTGTACAGGGAGACTTTCTCTAAGCCGTCGGCGAAGAAATTACGGCCAACGTAATCCAAGCCGAGCTTGACGGTCCCATCGCGGGCATAATCGACCCACGCGGGAAGGTCCGAAGAGGCGGAGGGAGAAGATTCTTCGCTTTGTTCCGAAACCGATTCGGAAACGCTAGAAGAAGGTTCTTCAGAGCTGCTTTCGGAAGAAGGAACTACGGAAGATTCCGAAAGATCCTTACTCGAAGTCGGCTCGCTCGCGGGCACGGACTTGCCACCGCAGGCGACCAGGGCCAAAGCCCCGAGCATTGAGAGGAATAAAACTCTTTTTTTCATCGCAAATCCTCCATTATTTCATATAAGTCGACGCATTATCGATCGCGTCTTGGATGGCCTGGTGGGCCGTCTTTTCGCCCTTGAGGACATAGGGGATGACGCCGCCCATGTTGTCGCGGAGCTGCGCAGAACCGGGGAAGACGGCGTTGGTATAGTAGTCGCTTTGGATCTCGTTGATGAGGACCTTGGAGGAAGCGGCGGTCAAGGTGTCGTCTTCAAGGAACTCTTGGAAGTTGGCGTCTTCATAGGCGCTATAGCGGATGGGGATATAGCCTTCGGATCCGCGGATGCAAAGACGGACATTAGTCTCGGGGTTGGTAAGGTATTTGGTGAACTGCCAGGCGTAGAACATCTTCGCCTCGTTCTCCGCGTCTTTTAAGGTCGGGTTACGAAGGAAAGTGATGGTCGGACCTTGGGAGACGTATTTCTTGTTGCCATTGGCCGCGGGGATGGTGACGACGCCGATCTTGCTGGCGTCGACGCCCTCGGGCATGTTGTAGCCCGTGCCGCCGCTAGAGCCGATTTCGAAGAGGACTTCGCCATTGGTAAAGGCGTTGGAACCATAGGTGTTCTCGATGCCTTTGGTGGTGATGAGGCCGCCTTCATAAAGAGACTTGAAATGGGTGACCATATCCTCCACATCCGTACGCGCCTCGCCATCTTTGAAGTCGATGCTGCCCTTGCCATCCTTAATCGAAGTATAAGGAATGCCCCGCTGCTCCATCTGAGTGATGATCCAGTTGGAATCGGAGTCATACCAGCAAGAAGTCTCCAAAGTGTTTAAGATTTCCGCCTTATGTTTGGCGACCACGCCGAGCAAATTCTCGAATTCATTCCAATCCATCTCGTTGAGGTCGGCGCGGATGTTATCTTTGCCTAAGACATTCGGTTTATAGAACTGGTAGGCACGTTCGACGTCATCGACGTTATAGAACATGACTTCCGAGGATTTCATGAACGGGAAGGAGAACATGCCTTCGCGGGCATAGTGGGTGCCTTCGTCGAGGAAGGAACCGACGATGTCCCTCTTGTTGTAGGCGGTTTTGTCGCCGAGGTAGGACTGCTTGCCAAAGCCGATCTGAGGATCGCTCATATAAGGGGTGATATCGAAGAGATAAGGTTTACCCGCTTCCTGGTTGAGGATGTTGGCAACGGTATCCGGATAAGCGACGGCCATGGTCGGGACGTTGCCGACGGAGAGGCCTTTGTTGATCTTGTCCGCGATGGTGTCATAGGAACCTTCGACGGTGACGTTGACGTGAACGGTTTTGCCCGTGGCTTCTTTGACTTTGGCTTCAAAATCTTCGGCGATGAGTTGGAGCTGAGTGGTCATGCCCTGAGAACCCGTGGACCAGAAGTCGACTTCGATGTTATCGGGGAATTCCGCATCGGAAGAAAGGACCGAGGACGAGGGGCTAACAGAGGTCGATTCCGCCTCCGAAGAAGGAGCGACCGAGGGCTGAGAAGCCGCGGAGCTGGATAAGCCAGTGGCAGAGCTCGCGCCGGCGGGGCTTCCTCCGCAAGCGGCCAATAAGGCCGTCAGCGGTAAGACAAATAAAGTGGATTTTTTGTTCAGTTTCATGGTTACTCCTTCTTCGTAAGTACGGAAGTATTAATCGTTGATGAGGGTTAAATTACATCTTCTTGAGGGTGTTATCGTAGGCGGTCTGGAAGAGAGCATCGATATTCGCATCAAGATTCTCGTCGAGCAAGCAGTTGGAGAAGAGCGCGCCGACTTGGACACGAGCTTCAGCGGAACCTTTGAAGACAGGGCTGGAGAACATATCGTCGCCGATTTCGGACATGTATTGCGCGACCGCGGCTTTGATGCCGTCTTCGGAGTGCATATCCTTGCCGTCTAAGTCGATGAATTCCTGATATTCAGCGTCTTCAAGGACGGAGTAACGGATCGGGGCGTAGCCGGTTTCCATGGCCCAGGTGGCGCTGTTCTGCGGGTTGGTGAGGAAGCGATAGAAGAGCCAGGAAGCTAAGGCGTGGTCGTCGTCGTGTTTGAGGATGGCGAGGGACGGGCCTTGGTTGATGACCTTCTTGTCCTGACCAGCGGCATGGGGGATCTTCGCGACGCCGGTTTCGAAGTCTTGGGAGATCTGATACTTGGAGCCACCGGTGGAGCCGACGGAGAAGAGGGCGCTGTTATCGGTGAAGGTATAGTTGGTGTATTCGTTGTTGTTGGTGCCTTTGGTGAAGAATCCGCCATGGTCATAGGCGGCCTTGAAGGTCTTCATGAGGCCCTTCATACCGTCGTTGATGAAGTCAAGATGGCCTTCACCATAATCGTCGATGGAAGTATAGCCAAGTCCATACTGCGCGGCGAGGGTGATGAAGAGGTTGTCGTCGGAGTCATAGCCGAAGACCTTGTGGGCGTATTTGGTGCCTTGGAGGAGCTTGGAGTCGGCGGGTTGGGCGTTGTCATAGGCTTCGATCGCGGGGATGAGGTGGTCGAAGAGGTCTTCCCAGGTGAGGTTATTGATATATTCTTCGGAAAGGGCTTTGCCGCCATTGATGGAGGCGTCGATGCCGGAGAGGTCTAAGCCAAGGAGGACGGTCTTATTGTAGTAAAGAGCCTCAGAGGATTTCGCGAAGGGAAGGGAATAGGTGCCACTAAGCGGGTACATTTGGCCTTCTTCGAGATAGTTCTTGATAACGTCTCTCTTATCGGTTCTGGACCAGCCATAGACGGGGTCGTTCATGTAATCGTCGAGCTTGACGACGGCGTTATATTGCATGATGTCCTGGACGGAGTCGGGATAACCGACGAAGAGGTCAGGATGCTCATTGGTGGCAAGTTGGGAGATGACTTTGTTACGGACGTCATCATAGCCACCGGTCTCTTTGACGTTCTTGACGGTGATATTGGGTTCGACTTCCTTAAAAGCCTCGATGATCTTATCGATGGTGGATTGATAAGAGAAGTTGGACATGAAGGTGATCTCGACGGGATGGTCCATGACGTGATCATCTTTATGCGCAGGGGCGGAAGAGGATTCGGACGAAGATACGGACGCGGATTCCGAGGAAGATAGGTCCGTAGTCTCGCTATCTTCAGAAGAGGAAAGTCCGGTAGCTTCGCTTTCTTCCGACTTAGATGAACCCGTTGCTTTGCTTTCTTCAGAGGAAGAGAGACCCGTTGCGGAGGACGTGGGCTTATTGCCGCCGCACGAAGCAAGAAGCAACGTCAGGGCTAAGGGGAAGAAGAGTTTGGTGCTGGTTTTCATAAAATTTCTCCTTAATTCAATATATATGAGCGCTCTATATAGCGTACCAACCTGGTTTTGTGTGGCCTATCCTTTGATACCGGCGCGGCCAACGCCTTTCATGATGTATTTACGGAAGAAGATGAATAAGAGGAATAACGGCACGGTGACGGCCACGGTCGCGGCCATCTGGTAGCCGTATTCGGTGATGCCGGCGTCGATGTCGACGAACGAGGACGAACGTAGACCGTTGGAGATCAAGCGGTAATCGGAATTGTTGGTGACTAAGTTGGGCCAGACGTAGGAGTTCCACGTACCCATGAACTTCAAGATGGTGATGGAGATGAGCGTCGGGGCGGCTAAGGGGACCATGACTTTCCAGAGGAAGGACCAGTCGGATTTGCCGTCGACTTTCGCGGCCAAATACAATTCGTTGGGGATTTGCTTGAAGTTTTGACGTAAGAGGTAAATGTAGAAGACGCTGGTCCAGAACGGGACGATCATCGCTAAGTAAGCATCGATGCGGGTCTGTCCTTTGCCAAGCCAGCCAAACGAAGCGACGGTGATGTAGTTGGAAATGACCATCATTTCGCCCGGAATCATCATCGTCATCAAGAAGATGGCGAAGACGGCGTCGCGGCCACCGAATTTTAATCTGGCGAAGGCGAATGCCGCCAAGATGGTGGTCAACAAGGTACCTAAGGTGGAGAAGATCGCGACGACGATGGTGTTGAACATATAGTTGGTGAAGTCGAACACCTGGAAGACGTGGACGTAGTTGCTCCACATGACGATCGTGGGGAAGAACGTCTGCACGGTGTCGCGGATTTCGTCGTTCTGTTTCAATGAGGTGATGATCATCCAGTAGAACGGGAAGACGACGATGACGGCGAGGAAGAGAATGAAGAGATAAGTGAGGACGGTCGTGATGATGCGCGTCACTTTCTCGGTGCGTTTGATCGCGTCGACGGTTTTACCCGCCTCTTCCAGTGACAAGACAATGTTGTCACTGATCTTGACGGATTTGAAGTCGATATAGGTTTTCGTGGTTTGATTGTTGCTTGCCATAATCCCCTACTCCTTAATAATGGACCCTCTTCTTCGACGCGAGGAACTGGATACCCGTGAAGGCCAAGATGATCACGAACAAGAACACGGCGGCCGAAGCGGCGGCGGAGGTGTTCTCGTTGAGGTTCTCATAGATGTAATAGACGATGGTTTCCATGTTGGGGTCGCCCGCTTTGCCACGGGTACCAGGACCATTGAACAAACCGACGACGGAGGTGTATTCCTTCCATGCGCCGATGAAGGAAGTGATCAAAATGTACAAGATCTGCGGCGATAATAGAGGAACGGTGACTCTGGTGAGGACTTTCCAGCGCGGCGCCGCGTCGATTTGGGCCGCTTGGTAATATTGTTTGTCGATGCCTTGCAAACCAGAGAGGAAAATCAAGATTTTGAACGGGATCGAAGACCAGACGATGTAGAACATCAACGGGACCATAGCCGTATATTGGTTGGCGCCAAAGATCCACACGGTGTCCGAATGGAAGAGGAAGTTGATAACGCCTTTGTCATCGAAGATAACCGAGAAGACCATACCGACGGCGATGGCGTTGGTGACGTATGGGAGGAAGAAGATGGTTTGGAGAATCTTCTGGAACCACTTGATGGAATTTAACGCGACCGCGATAAGAAGCGCGAGGATGGTCGAAATCGGAACGGTGATGATGACGACGAGGAAAGTGTTGGGAATCGCGTAACGGACGAAGTAAGCTTCGTGGGCGCCATTAGCCTTATCCGTCAAACCTAAGATATAGGTGAAGTTGGTCAAGGTCATGCCATCGAAGGTGCCCGAGGCGTATTTGTAGTTGTCGGTGAAGGCAATGAAGATGGTATTGACGAGCGGATAGATCAAGAAGATAGCGACGAGGATGATGACCGGGGCGAGATAAATCCAGCCTTTCCAGTTGTTCTTCGAGCCGATATCTTCGATGCCGCGGGTCTGATAAGCCTTGGTGTTGCGGGTAGGAAGGACGCGGACGATACGCTTATTCTCGGCATCGTAGCCAGAAGCGTAGGAAGGACGTTCTTCGGCATAGAGCTCATTGGCGGCGCTTGGGCGGTCACGCATTTGCTCTAAGCGGCGATGATGACGTTCGATCAAGATGACGACAGCGGTCGGCATTTGGCCGAAAATCACGGCAAGAATGCCATATTTCAGCATTAACTTGGTATCAAAGTTGCCGTCTTTGCGGCGCATTTCCTTTTTGAAGGAACTGAGCCAGTAGAACGAACAGAACGAGATGGCGAGCAAAATGACGCCGATGAGGACGATACCGGCGGCGGGAAGACGCTCTTCCTGGGTCCCGGCGGCGGCAAGCATCAAAGAGCCTACCAGCACGAGAGCCAAGCCAGCGAACAACTCGACTAAGGCTTTGACCAAGTCAATTATGGAACAAATTCTAAAGGGCTTTTGCATGGTTTTGTCCCATTAATCCACGCGGATCCTTTCTTCGGTTTCCCCATCAAAGACGAAGATCTTGTTGGGCTTGACGGCGAGGCGAAGCTCGCTCTTGGCCGCTTCCGCATCCTCTGCGGCGACGATGACTTTGAAGGTGTTCTTATGAAGGACGTCCTCGGAGTTGTTGTCGGTTTTCTTTTGGGCGTTTTCTTTCTTGTGGAAAACGTTGTCGTTCTTGGCGACGATGGAGATATCGCGCCCTAAGACCTGAACCATGTCAAGTTCGGCGGTGAGAACGTTTTGGTCCGTGGGCTTAGCCATGGCAAAGCCTTCGGGACGGATGGCCACGAAGACATCTTTGTTGCCGAGATCTTTCTTCGCGGTAAGGACGACATCGTTGCCGATGTAGACCTTCTCCCCTTCCACTCTTCCTTTGAAGACGTTGATCGGCGGGGTTCCAAGGAACTGAGCGACGAAGAGGTTGGCGGGGTTGTTGTAGACTTCCTGCGGCGGGTTCATCTGCTGCATGACGCCGAGCTTCATGACGACGATTTCGTCGGAGATGGACATGGCCTCCTCCTGGTCATGGGTGACGAAGACGGTCGTGATGCCGGTTTCTTGTTGGATGCGGCGGATTTCTTCACGGGTTTGCAGACGTAAACGGGCGTCGAGGTTGGAAAGAGGCTCGTCGAGCAATAAGACGCGGGGCTTCTTAACCAACGCACGGGCGATGGCGACACGCTGCTGCTGACCACCAGAGAGCTGGTTGGGTTTACGCTCGAGGTATTCGTCGACCTGAACGAGTTTAGCGGTGTCGAGGACGATATCGTGACGCTCTTCTTTGGTGAGCTTGCGGTGGGCGATGGCTTGGACGGTGTCGGTCTCGACATCGGAAAGCTGGAGCTTCGCCGCGAGTTCGTCGATGAGGGCTTTGGCTTTTTCTTCATTGACTCTCTTGAGTTTGAAGTAAACTTTGACCTTTTGACGGTCGTAATAGAGTTTGAAATCGGAGAAGGCGACGCGGGAGGCCTTCAAGGAATCCTTGATGCCTTTCTCAAGGACCTTATTGGTGACGCCGAGGATGGTATGATCGACGCCGCCTTCGAAGGCAAAGGCGCCTTTGGCCGCTTCGACGGCTTTCTCGAGGTCATTATGTTTGACGCCCGAGACATTGGACATCAATTCATAGCCTTGGGAAGTCTTGGCGATGGCAGCCGCTTCAATATGGCCGAATGGCTTGACCGCTTCGGTGAAGGAACGGATGACTTCGTCGATTTTGCTGGTTTGGAAATGAAGTCCGAGTTTGCCTTTGAAAGCGACGCGCACGACTTGGTTCTCATCGATGAGGTTGACGGTCGCGCGGACGGTGCTGTCATAAAGGGCGTCCGAGGTCTGAACTTCATCCTCAGACTCGAGTTTTGCAGGGATAATGCGTCCGAAGTTCTCTTTGAAGACGTCGCGGACCGCGGGGGCGACATTATCCAAGACGATGGTGTATTTCGCCATGGCGCCTGCGACTTCCAGAGTCACGGAGAACTGCTTTTTGTTCAAGCCAATTTTGTTGGCAAGGGATTGGATGGAGCGGAGGATGAGCGCGGGCACATCGTCGCTCTTTAATTCATAGGAATAAACAAGCGTGTAACGATAGAAGGTGACCAGGGGAACTTCGACTTTGAGGTTCGTTAACGGGAACTCGATGTTCTTATAGATGGACATGTGCGGGTAAAGGGCATAGTTTTGGAAGACTAAGCCGATACCGCGCTTTTCCGGGGCCAGGTTGGTGACTTCCTGATCGCCGAACCAAACTTCGCCAGAAGTCGGGATTTGCAAACCGGAGATCATATAAAGGGTCGTGGATTTACCACAGCCAGAAGGCCCGAGCAAACCGACGAGTTTGCCATCGGGGACGATGAAGTTCATGTCCTTGACGGCAATGGTGTCGCGAATGTTGCGCTTGGGATCGCCAGGGAAGATTTTGGTTAAGTCCTTGATACGAATTTCCATGATCGTTTCTCCTTAGTGTTTATTCCAGAAGTAATTAATGAGTTCCGTCATCAGCGACGTCTTCGTCCAATTTTAAGCGCGCCGCTTCTTTACGCTTGCGGGCATTCTTGAACGAGACGACCAAGTTCTTGATGGTGAAGCCGAGGAAGATGGCGCCGCCGACGGCGAAGATGACGACGAAGGCATCCAAGGGGTTAAAGACAACGACGGTCGTCCTTAGTAAGCCCCAACGGCAGTAGATGAATAATCCAGCGGCCGCGACCAAGGCAAAGCCGATGAAATTCTTTAAGCTATTGAGAAGGAAGCGCTTGTTGTTCACGCGGCGGAATTCGTCGTTCCGGAAGCGCTTCTTGGCATAGAAGAAGTAAGCGACGGCGATGGCGGCGAAGGCGACCGCATAGATGAGGAAGAAGATCACGATGACCATGCCAACGTTGACCTTCTTGGCATTTTCAACCTGGTCGAACAACGTGACGAAGGCGAAGTGCAACGCGGAGGAAGACTTGGTGACGATCGCGTTGGTCTCAGGTTTATAAATATCGGATTTGATGACGAAATTGCAGAATTCGACTTTGCGGAGGGACTCCATGGTGACGCCTGGGACTTCGTCGGCGTTGACCAAGAAGCCCATGCGGAAGGCGTTATCCTTATTCACCAACACGTATTTGATGGGCGTGCGGATGCGGAGGCTGACCACTTTAAGGGTGCCGTTATCGTCATAAGTGAAACGGTAGTTCGCTTGGTCCAAAGAAGAGAATTGGTAGCGGATTTGCAGGGTTCCTGCGTCAATTTGGGCTTTATTGGACTCAAAGATAGCAGGTTGTAAGATCGGATAGATGCCATAGCCGTCTTCTCCGCGAGGCTTGTCGAGCTCAATCTCGAATTGGAGGAAGTTGCCAAGCGTGGAGAGGGAGACGGGGCGGACTTTGAAGAATTCCTCGAAATGTGGGACGACGGAATAGGCGATGGAAGGCACGGCATAATAAGAGCCATCCCAGCCTTCGTCATCTTTGACGTCAGGCTTCATCGCACTGCCCTCTTCCGCGCTGCCTTTGATGGCGGGGAAGATGTTATGGAAGACGATCGAATCGTTCTTCACGCGGCATTTTTCAGGAACATCGATGTTGATTTCCTTGGTGACATATTCATAACCCATGCTGCTGCCAACCGCGTCATAAGGCACGTTGGTGGCTAAGACGGGAACCTTGTACATATGTTTGCCTTCGACGGGTTCATAAAGCCCATCGCCAGTCTGCTTTTCAAACTGGTATTCCATGTACAGAGGATAGTTGTAGGTTTCGCTTTCAAGACCTAAATAGAAGTCGGCGCCTTCACCGAATTTCTTCGCGGTCGGAGAGCCGGTGTTCAATAAGAGTTCGACTTCATCATCGTCGATCTCGAATTCTTCGTAAATCTTATGCAAATCGTACTCGTAAATGACGTTTTCGGCGTCGGTCCAATCATTAGGATAGGTCTTCACCTGCTCGTTTTCGTCATTGGTGTAATATTCCGGAGCCTCGCAGAGAATCTGAACGTTATCCGGGACATTATAAAAAGCTCCTGCCTCAATCGTCTTGATTGTGTCAGGAATAAAAATCTTGGTGATGTTGTCATAGGAGACAAGACCGGTTTTCTCGTTGAAGCAGCAGTCGGCGACGATACTATTCACGAGAAAACGGAAGCCGCGGGTATTGGAGACGGTAGAAGGAATGACGATGATGTTCGGATCCTCGGTCCTGGCGTTCTTGTTGTAAGAAACGTTATAAACGTGCGCCGGGTATTCGATGTAATCCGCATCAGGATCCGCTTGCTTGGCCTCAGCATAGGCAGCAGACGCGGCGTCAAGAGTCCAAGTGGCGTCATCGGGAAGGACGAACACGTTCATCGTCGAGGCGCCATTGCCGTATGCCTCGATCTTCTGCGAACGGAAGGTCACGGAAATGGATTCCGCGGTGGAAGTCAACGTCGCACTAGAAGCCGTGACGGCAAGGTCTTTGCGTTCGGTCGCTTTTTCCTTCGCATTCGGTGTCCAGGTGGCATCCTCAGCTTGAACTTTTGCCAGTTTTTGGGAGTTAGCTGCGGTCGCCCCGATGGCAAAAAGCGTGGCGAGCGCGGTAAAGCCGAGCGTAAAACGGCGAAAAATCCCCTGGGCCGGCTTTAGATTATTGCTATTGCGATTTGGCATAGCCCTATATTATAGGGAAACAATCCCGTTTGTAAATGAAAGAAGCCA
>JAGAHY010000037.1 GCA_017626815.1 Bacilli bacterium
ACGGTCTCCATTTACGCGATTGTGGCTTGCTTGTTAGCGTTATTTATCCAGGTTGTCCTTTCCCATTTGATGAGACAGGAACAAGAGACACGGACGGTTCGTTTGCTTTGGGAAGAGGAACGCAAACAATTCGAGGTTTCCAAAAAGACGATGGAAGTTATGAGCATCAAATACCATGACTTGAAGCATCGCCTTCGGGATATGAGCTTGCCTCCGGAAGAAGTGGAGTCCATCAAAGAGACGATGCGGGTTTATGGGTCCAAGGTGAAGACGGGGAACGAGGCGCTTGACGTTTTGTTATCTGAGACTAATTTGGCGTGTTCTAATGAAGGAATCATTCTGACGTATACCGGGAATGGGCAAGATTTCTCGTTTATGAAAGTCACGGATGTCTATTCGCTTTTTGGCAACGCGGTTTCTAATGCGGTGGAAGCGGTGGAGAAGGTGACTGATCCCGAGAAGAAAGTCATCGATATTCTTTCGGAACGAAAAGGCGAGATGATCATTGTCCACGTCACGAATTATTGCCTTGGCGATGTTAAGTTTCAAAATGGCTTGCCTAAAACAACCAAACAAACCGAAGAAGGCTTCCATGGATATGGCATGAAGAGCATGCAGATGATCGCCCATAAATATGGGGGCAATATTGAAGCCCGCCTGGATGATGATTTGTTCCACTTGGGTATCTATCTTTTGGCTAAATGAGCAATTCCCTCTAAAAACCATACCGTTCGCACTAAAACAGCGTTGTTGTTTTTCTTTTGTGGGATGATAGCGCTACCAAAAGGCATTTTGCCGCAACAAAGGAGAACACCAAGTGAAAAAAACTGGTATTTGGAGAGGGCTAGCAGCTACATCTTGCTTCCTTCTCACCCTCTCTGTCATCGTGGGCCATATCCTTGAAGCGAATAGTTCCTCGATCGACAAGAGCATGGGAACCTTGTCCCAGGTCACGAAGACCGATGGCGTTACCCATGACAAATTTAAGCCTTCCGCTGACGTCTTAAACACTGACGGAACCGGCAACTCCACCGCCTTGATCAAAAAGGCGATGGATCTCAACCGCCGCCAAGCGGCCGAAGGCAGCGTCTTGCTCAAAAACAGCAATAACGCGCTTCCGTTGGCAAGCGGATCGAAGGTCTCGCTTCTTGGCATCCACAGCCATAAGCCCGTCCTTGGCAGCGCGTTTGGCGTCAAAGTCAAAGGCGGTGTCATCAATCTCGAACAGGCGTTAAGCAAAAACAAAACCGACTTTGCCAACACTATCGCCGATTCGGCTTCCCAAAGCTGGGGCGCCGGTGGCATGACCACCACGATCGGACCTACCGTTTCCAACTGGAAATCGGAAGAATTCGATTTCGATGGCGCCGGTTTTGAAGTCAACCCGACTTTAACCCAAGCTTATGAGGACCTCCTCACTTTCGATGGCGGCAAGTACCATCACGAGTACAATGAAGGCGCCGAAGAACGCTTTGACCCCCGCGAGCCAAGCCTCGCTGACTTAGCGGCCGTGGCTCCTTCTTATGGCGCGAGCTTCTCACAGTATGGCGATGCCGGCATTGTCGTCATTTCCCGCGCTTCGGGCGAATCTCATGACTATCTCCCCGGTGGCGTTGTCACCGGTCTTGGCATGAGCGAGCCTCTCGCCCTCTCCGACAACGAAAAAGCGTTAATCCAAACCGCTAAGGATAACTGCAGTAAGGTTATCGTTTTGCTTAACACTTCCACCGCGGTCGAGATCTCTGAGTTGAAGAACGATGATGGCGTCGACGCGATTATGTGGATCGGCGCTCCGGGCGCTTATGGTATGCTCGGCGTCGCGGATATCCTCTCGGGTAAGGTTTCTCCTTCCGGTGGCTTATTCGATATCTTCCCCGCGAAAAATATGTCCGCTCCCGCCATGCAAAACATGGGCAAATTCGCCTATGCGAATAGGGATGTGGTCACCCGCGCTCCCGGCAAGATGGGCGGCGATATGGCCTCCTACGTCATGGAAGCCGAAGGCATCTATACCGGCTATCGCTATTATGAGACCCGTTATTACGATGCTGTCTATGGCAAAGGTAATGCCAAAGATCCCAAAGGCGCCTACATGGACAACACCGAATGGAATTATTCTAAGGAAGTTGTCTATGGCTTTGGCTATGGCCAATCTTACACGAGCTTCGACATGAGCATCGAAGGCGAACCGGTCTTCAAAAACACCAAGCGTGCCAATGGCGCCGTCGATTCTACCGTCACCTTTAACGTCACGGTGAAAAACACGGGTACCGTCAAGGGAAAAACCCCGGTCCAGCTTTATGCTCAGGCTCCGTATACGGATGGTGGCGTGGAAAAGGTCGCCGTCCAATTGCTGAACTACAGCAAATCCTCTGAGCTCGCCCCTGGCGCGAGCGAAACCGTCAAGGTCGAAGCGGACCTCCAATATCTTGCTTCTTATGACATGAAAGCCAATGGTGGCAAAGGCGGCTACATCTTCGATACCGGCAAGTATTATTTCTCCGTTGGCAACGGCGCCCATGACGCCCTGAACAATATCCTTGCTAAGCAGGGCAAGACCACTGCGGATGGCTTAGACTATGAGGGCAATGCTGCTCTCGCGTTTGAAAAGAACGTCGATAGTGCCTTCGTTGGGCAAACCGCTTTCTCCGTTTCCAAAACTGGCGCGGAGATCATCAACCAACTTCCGTACTCGGATTGGAACTACTTCCAAGAGGGCGACGTTACTTATCTCAGCCGTCACGATTGGAAAACCACTTTCCCGAAAACTTACGACAAATTGACCGTTAATTCTGAAGCGTTGCGCAATTTCCTTAACGGCAAATACTACGAAATCCAAACCAACGATAACGTCAGCGACATTGTCTGGAATGCCCAAAATGGCTCCAAGTTCTACCAGATGTGGGGCAAGGACTACAATGATCCAGCTTGGCAAAAACTTCTCGACAACATGACTCTTGAAGAGGCTCAGTTGCTCGCGACTTTCGGTGGCCCGGATATCCCTGGCGCCGCCACCATTGGCACCGTCCATACTTACATGACGGAAAACGCTGGCAACGGTATTGATGTGAGCATTTCCGCCTCTCAAGACGTGGATGCTCCTTGGAATATTGGCGCTCAAGATAAGAACGCCACCTGGCACCCTGAGGTGTTTGGCTGCGCTCCGCTTATCGCCTCCACCTTCAATCCCGAACTTTCCAAAGAACTTGGTCAGTTCGTCGGCATCGAATCGCTCTTCTGCGGCATCCCCATTCTCTGGGGCCCGGGTTTGAATACTCATCGCCATGCCTATAATGGCCGTAATGGTGAGTACTATTCCGAAGACCCGATCCTCTCTGGCGTCACCGCCATGGAATTCGCCATCGGCGCTCTCGACTATGGCTTAATCGCCGCTCCGAAGCACTATGCTTTTAACGACCAAGAAACCAACCGTTCGGGCATTGCTCCTTATATGACCGAGCAGCGTGCCCGCGAGGTGGAATTACGCGCCTATCAATATGCGTTCGAAGCCACGAAGTATGACACCGCTGACTTCGACCAAGGCATGAGAGGCTTGATGATCTCTTTCTCCAAAATCGGACCTGTCGAATGCACTTCGTCCAAAGGCTTAATGACCGAAATCCTTGCAAAAGAATGGGGTTTCCGTGGATATGCCGTCACCGACATCTACGATGACTTCGACCTTTATGGTTCCGTCTTGACCTCTGGCGCCACCTGCTTCGATACCCGTGGTATGAACGACTTCACCCTCAGCAATAAAGTCATCGCCGATCAGGTTGATGGCTCTGAAATCAGCCCCGCCCTCTTCCGTGGCGACGCGACTGCCCAAAAGGCCATCAAAGAGTCTTGCCACAAGATTCTCTTCGCGATGAGCCAATCCCACCTCATGAACCGTTATAACGAGACCACTAGAAATGAAAAGATCATGGTTCCTTGGCGACTCGCTTACACGGTCGCTGAATGGGTTTCCGCCGGTTTGTTAGTGGTTTCCGCTGCCCTCTATATCGGCGTCAGACTTCTTAACAGGAAGGAGGAAAACTAAGATGTTTAAAAAACTTGCTGTTTCGTCCTACATCATCTTGTTCGCCGTCGTCGCTTCCATTGTCGGCATCGTCGGCTTGCTGGTCTCCCATGGCGTCGCTAACGCTTATGCCTTGAAGAATATCGGCCTGGTCGTCACGCTCTCCATCATCGGCACGCTGCTTTGCCTTGTGGCTAGCTTCGTCCCGCTGAAGTTTGGTAACCATGACTTCGTCTCGACGATCTCCATCGTCGGTGCCGTTGCGTTGTTCATGGTGTGCTTCGGCATGATGGTCGAGCCCCGTATCCTCGATATTGGTGGCTTGTTCTCCTATAACTCCCAAAATGCGTTGGGTTGGAGCATGTTCACCGGCATCATCGTCGGTGCGATTGGCTATATCCTTGCCTGCCTTGCCTTGATTGTCGCGGCCTTCATGCCCAGCAAAAAGAAGGCTCAATAAGGGTTGCCTGTTTGAAATAAACGTAATCACCCTTCTCTCAAATCATAACGAAAACGAAGCTACCAGCGATGGCGGCTTCGTTTTTTGCTTATGGGGGGTTTGAGAAGTAAGGACCAGGGGCCCTCTTATTATTTGGGAAAATCTCTTTTGGTTAGGGATCTGTCAATGGCCCTGCGATTGGTTAATCAAATGATTTGGCCCGTCTTTCCTTCTTAGATATTACTTCAGGATAAATAAATCGGATGGGCTACGATACTCGGGGATTCCAGGATTTCCGGTTTTTGCGAATTCGGCGAAGATTTGCGCGTATTTTTCGAAGATTTCTTCAAGTTTGGATTCCTGACAGAACCAATCCATGCCAAAGAGAATGGGCACATCGGAAACATGGAATGCGCCTAATCCTGTACGCTTTCCATATTCGGTGGCGAAGTCGAAACGGTAACGGAAACACTGGCCTTCGGCATGGGAGATTAATTCATCTACGGGGCGAATGTAGATATGTTTGGTAACGGCCTTGGCGGAACGCTCCAAATAGCTTCCGCCTTCTTTTTCTGGTTTGATACGAATCCATGGCGCCACGAGGGGGATGACAATCTTCGGAATGTTGTAAACGAAGAGCCGTGCTTCGTCGGCGACATGTCCAATGAGCAATGGCTTACTGCATCCTTGGAGAAAGTGGAGAGGGTCTTTTCCTTCAAACGACTCATCTAGGGTAGGGGAATAGGCGCAGCGGAGCTCATGATGCAAATACGTGGAGCGTTCGAGTCGGTCCGCGAGTCGAATCAGCTTTTCTTTAGGCGTGGATAATAGCTTTTCTGATTGCTCAGGACGGATATGGGCCATTTTGAGAAAGCGACGTCCTAGAACTTCGCTTTCCTGTGGCGAAAAGAAATGCTCGACACAGGCGGACATGGAAATCGCTTTATGAAAGTAGGGGTGGCTTTCTTTCCGCGCCATATGGGCAAGGACGCAAGCCGCCCCGGCAGATTGGCCAAACAAGGTGATATTATCTTTGTCGCCACCGAAGGAGGGAATGATTTGCTGGAGAAACTTCAGGGCGAGAAGCTGGTCTGTTAGCCCGTTATTGATATCGAATCCTTTTCCGAGGAATGAAAGGTTAAGAAAACCATATACGTTAAGCCGATAGTTGATGGCAACGATGACGCAGCCCGTTGCTTTGCATAACCGATCAAGACGATACTCAGGCCGATTGACGTCGTCGTTATTTTTGCCAACCCCTCCATGAGAGTAGGAGCCACCGTGGATCCAAACCATTACAGGGGCGTTGCTGACCCCTTTGGGGACTGCAATATTCAGGAATAGACAATCGTGGTCGATATGTTTAAGGCCAATGTTAGCGGCGGACTGAATGGGATTGTCCGGTAAGGAAGTGGCATCATAGACGCCTTCCCAAGGCTCGATTGGTTTCGCCTTAGAGAAGGATGACTGCGGAGTCAAAGGCTTCGCGTATCGAAGGCCATAGAATAAATAGACGGACTCTTGTTCGATACCTCGAATGGCACCAAAGGGTGTGTTAACGATGGGCTTCATAATCATATTATATAAGAAAAAAGGACGGGAGATTCCCGTCCGTTGATTGGTTTGATTCTATTAGCGAATGCGCCTGGTGGCTTCACCCGGTCTAACGAGGTAGAAGTTCGCGACGGCATCGACGTATTTCTTTTTCTTCAGGAGATAATCTTCTTTGGTGATCATGCCGCAGTCGAGGAGCTCTTTAGCTTTGCGAAGCTCTTCGAGAGCGATGTTGACATAGATCATGTCCGGACCAGAGAGGGTCGGGAGGTTCTCGGGGTGGAGAAGCGCTTCGATGATGTCAGCGGCATTTTCT
>JAGAHY010000038.1 GCA_017626815.1 Bacilli bacterium
ATTAACCGAAGAACTCCAATCCGTTTTGCTAAGCGTCCAAGCCATGGATGATAGACCCGAATTGCAACTCCCTCACCTCTATAACGCCTTGTCTTTGCTGCATGTCACGTTAGGCGAAGGCAGTTGGGTGGGGCTTTATTGCTCTACTGGTTCAGAGCTTTTATTAGGACCTTTCCAAGGCACGCCGGCGTGCGAGCGCATCGCCTTTGGCAAAGGCGTTGTCGGCGCTTGCTTTAGCCGCGGCGAAACCATCGCCGTCCCCGATGTCCACCAGTTCCCAGGGTACATTTGCTGCGACGAAGCCGCGGCCAGCGAAATCTGCGTGCCAATAAAAAGCGGCAATAAAACCCTCGCCATCCTAGATATCGATTTACCCTACAAATATGACTATACAGAGGAGATATCGTTATTCGAAAAGATTGCGAATCGGCTCGCTTCGTTCATAGAGTGACCTGGGGAAATATTCAAGTAGTTACGGCAAGTTCCCTTCAATTTCGCCGTTTTGATTGCACAAAAAAAGGATGCCTTTCTTGAACTGCTGCTGTTCCATTTGGGCATCCTTTATGTTTTATTTGGCGTCTTGTAGCTTGATGGGTTCAGGATCGAAATCGGACTTCAAATTGACAAAGGTCAATAGAATGTAGGTCAAGAAGGTGAGCCTTGTAATGGAATACCCACCCCAATAGACAACGTCGCCTTGATGGCCAAGCGCATTAAGAACCGAATAGGAATGCTGCGTCGCCGAGCCAAACACGAATCCCGCGACGGTTAGGACGATACAAAGGTAATAAGGCCAATGGCAATCACCGTCGAAGGATTTCTTCACGAAGAAGAAGAGGCTACCGATGCCGCCGATGACAGCGAGAATATTAAGCACACCAACAACGACGTTCATGCCACCGGAAGTAAAGCACCAGATGACGCGCGTCAGGCTGAAGCAGATGACCACGCCCATCCCGATCACAATCGGGGCGATGCGGCTCGTGTTCTTACGTAGGAGCAGATCCAAACCAAAGAGGATCAAGAACACAAAGAGCAAACTGGAGAAGATAATTTCAATCGTGTATTCACTCGTATGGAGATAGGCATCCACCGCTTCCCCGTCCCTTAAATATTCCAGGCGGTAGTTATGCGCGGCAGGATCGATAAAAGCCTGAATCAAGGTGATAAAGAAGGGCAAGAGCAAGGCCGCGAGCAAGAAGGCGACGATGGCAAACCAGGGGATTTTTCGTTTTTTCATCGTTATTTCCCTCCTTTTTTCTTTTTGTCGAGCGCTTTGATTTCCTGCAAGTATTTCGCTTCTTCTTCGTCATTGCAGAGAATGAAGTGGCCAGGCAAGATTTCGCGCATCGAAGGACGCTGCTTGGAATAATCGTGGGACGCGCGGGGGTCATAGGCGAGTCGCGTGCGGTTTTTCTCTGAGCGCGGATCCGGTTTAGGGATGGCGGACAACAAAGCTTTGGTATAAGGATGGAGAGGATGGGCGAATAATTCGTCGCTGGTGGCAAGCTCCACCATCTCCCCAAAATACATTACGCCGATGCGGTCGCAGAAATATTTGACGACGGAGAGGTCATGGGCGATGAAGATCATCGTTAAGCCCATCTCCTCTTTGATTTCGTTCAATAAGTTGAGCACCTGCGCGCGGATGGAGACGTCCAACGCGGAAATCGGCTCATCGCAGATTAACACCTTCGGATTCATGACCAAGGCGCGGGCGATGCCAATACGCTGGCGTTGGCCACCTGAGAATTCATGGGGGTAACGGGAAGCGTATTCGGGGATGAGCCCGACTTTCTTTAAGGCTTCGGCCACCACTTCCTCATTTTCCTTGCGGTCATGCTTGCCTTGGATATGGAGGCCTTCCGCGATGATCGACTCCACCGTCATACGGGGGTCGAGCGAATCGATTGGGTCTTGGAAGATCATTTGTATCTCATTGCGGAGTTTGACGTTGGTATAGTCATTGTCGTATTTGATTTTGCGGATCGCCGCTTTTTGAGTGGCCACGACCTCACGGAGTTCTTCTTTGACTTTGGCGATTTTATCGTCGTAAGCCTTCGCTTCTTCCGCTTTGGCATTGGGGTCATCATGGGCGGCCATGGCTTCCTTCTTTTGGAATTCAAGCTCTTTGATTTTGTCTTTGGCGCGGATGGTGGACCATTTGATTTCCTTCTCGTTCCAGCGCGAGCCAGCGGCGATGCGGTAGCCTTTGTAATAGATTTCACCGCTGGTAGGCTTATATAGTCCGATGATGGTACGGCCCGTCGTGGTCTTGCCACAGCCCGATTCACCGACAAGGCCGAAGCATTCGCCGGTTTTCACGTCGAAGGAAACATCGTGCACCGCTTTCGTCTTGAAGTCACCCGCTTTGAAATATTCCTTAAGGTGACGGACGGAGATGATGACATCGTTTTTGACCAATTCCGGGTCATAAGTGACGCCAGAGCAAGATAGCGCCATTTTCGCAGAATCCACATCTTCCTTTAACGAAGAACGGATCATTTTCTGCTCAAGGGTGAGGCTTTTGCGCGGATAAGCAGCATCAAAAGCCTTTAACTCTTTCATGGTAAAGGCGATTTCCTCGTTGATGGTTTTCTTGTCGCCCCGTCCTGCGGCATAGGCGGCGAGTACCTCCTTTTTTAACGCCTGGCGCTTCTTGGAAGCAAAATCAATGCTGGGCTTGCCTTGATCGAATTCCGCAAGATTGCCAAGGGCGGTATCTAATGTAATGATATCTTCCATTATTGTTTTTCCCCTGCCTTTTCTAGGCTATTGGCAATACGAGTGGAGACAATCTTCGGCATCTCCGCTTCCGGCGCCCTCGAGTCGAGCAACCACGTCGCCGCGTAATGGGTGGGACTGATCCGGAACATGGGTGGTTCGAGTTTATAGTCCACGCTCATCGCGTATTTGGAACGGTCGGCAAAGGCATCTCCCTTCGGCGGGAAAAGCATGTTTGGAGGCGTTCCGGGAATGGCTTCGAGTTTTTCTTTCGAATCCACGTCAGGAATCGAGGAAAGTAACGCCCAGGTATAAGGATGGGCGGGCGCATAAAACACGTCTTCCGCCGTGCCGTATTCGACGATCTTGCCCGCATACATCACCGCGACGCGGTCGGCCATATTGGCCACGACGCCAAGGTCATGGGTAATGAAGATGACCGACATATGGTGCTTGGCCTTTAGGCGGTTGATCAGTTCGAGAATCTGGGCTTGGATGGTCACGTCAAGTGCCGTCGTCGGCTCGTCGCAGATAAGGATATCGGGTTCCGCGGTTAAGGCGATGGCGATGACGATACGCTGCCTCATACCGCCAGAGAATTCGAACGGATATTGGTTGAAGCGGCGTTCGGGTTCGGGGATACCGACCTCGGCCATGATCTGCAATGCGCGCTGCTTCGCCTCTTTTTTCGAGACGCGCATCTCCGACACCATGCGGCGATGCTCGGCAAGTTTCGCGTCATAAGGACGATAGGCCGCTTTGGCTTTTTCATAAGCCTCCTTGCTGGCCTCGTCTTTATTTTGGGCATAGGCCTTGCTGGCTGCGGCAAGTTCCGCCTTACGTGCCTTAAGCTCCTCGTTGATCTTGACAAGCATCTGTTTGTGACGCGAGACGATATCCGCCTTTTTGGCCTTGACGGCTTTTCTTGCTTCCGCCTTTTTCGCCGCTAAGGCTTTCTTATCTTCGCCAATCTTGGCTTTTAATTCTTGCTTTTTCTGCGCAAATTCACAATTTTTTTCAATAATATCCGTCTGGATGGGGATAAAGTCCGGCTTCTCGCCTTTGGGGGTATCCGCTTTGATCATCGCTTTCTTGCGTTTGGCCAATACGCGGAAATGGCGCAACTCCTCTTTCTCAATCTGCAACAGGCGCACATCGTTTTTATAGGTGATGTATTCCTCGTTGATAAGTTCATTGAAATAGTTCTTGAGGTGGTCGCCATTGATGATCATCTCCTCGGTGATCTGCTTACCAATGCGCATAATTGGGTTCAAAGAGGAGAGAGGATCTTGGAAGATCATGCCGATCTTATTGCCGCGGATGCGGTGGAATTCCGCCTCCGAGACTTTGGTCAGGTCTTCGCCCTGATACATAATCGATCCCGAATCAATATGGGAATTCTTCGGGAGGATGCCCATGATGGTTTTGTTGGTGACCGATTTGCCCGAGCCCGACTCGCCGACGATGCAAAGTGTCTCTTCTTTATATAGATCGAAGGAAACGCCGCGAACCGCGCGCACATAGCCATTGTCCGTGCGGAAGGAAATCGCTAAATTGCGCACTGAAAGCACGGCCTCTTTCCCTTTGATGGGTTTGCCTACGGAAGCAGGATAATCGATGGTTTTGTATTTATTCATTATTCATCCACTCCTTTCAGCGACGGGTTGAAGGCGTCGCGCAAACCATTCCCAAATAAGTTGAATGAAATCATGATCAACGCCATGACAATCGAACCTGACACAATCAAATAAGGATATTGCGCCAAGTCTTTTTGGACGTTGGACAAAGTCACGCCAAAGCTATTCTCCAAGACCATGGTGCCCGGCAATAAGTAAGCGATATTGGCCTCGGTGAAGATGACGTCAGGAATCATCAAAACGGCGCTGGTGACAATGGTGCCGACGGCGTTGGGCAGAATGTGCTTGAAAATCAATCTCGCATCCGATGCGCCTAAAGTGCGTGAGGCCAAGACATATTCGCGCCGCTTATATCGGTAGAACTGGCTTCGGGTGACGCCCGCTACGCCAATCCAGCCCGTTAAGCATAGCGCCAACAAGAACGTGCCGAAGGAGGAGCCGATCAGCAAGACAATCAACGTCATGACAATGATGAAGGGCACGCCGCCTAAAATTTCGGTGAAACGTTCCATGATGAAGTCGGCCGTCCCGCCAAAATAGCCAGAAACCGCGCCCCAAATTAAGCCAATCACGATATTGATACCCGAGGCAAGGAACCCTAGGCCCAAGGAAACAAGCAAGCCCGAGAAGAGCAATTTGAGGAAATCATAGCCATTATAGTCGGTGCCGAATACATATTTCGGCATCTCGTATTTGGCGATTTGGCCGTTGCTGGCCAGCCTGCGGTACAAAGAAAGCGTGCCGACGACTTCCTGACGCACGGCGCCCGTGCGGCTATTCTTGTAATAGTTCTCCGCCTGCACGGAACGTAAGGGGCAATATTTCTCCCCTTCCGCGGTCAAGGTAAAAGCGCCAGCCTCCATGCCATCCCCTGGCACAAGACGCCATTCATAGGTAATCCAGCCCTTATCGATGAAACTTTGGATTTCATTGGAGGAGAAAGTCACGCCTGGCTTATCGCCAAAGGCATGCTGATAGGCGTCATAACGGAATGAGCCATAGAGGATCTGTGAATGGTAGATGGAGGTTAACGGCTGGTTGAACGAGGTATAATAACCCGTTTCATAACCCGCCTTATCGCGCGCACCTTGATCGGTCACCGACCAATTGGTCATCGCCTTCGTCGCGTCGTCCCAAACGATATCCGCAAAACTCGATTCCACTTTGGAGATGAGTAAGGAATTGGCGGCGGAACGTAGGTCGCTTGGCGCGCCGATGACGGCGGCAAGATACCCTTTCAAAGAAGTTTCTTCCGCAAAACCATCTTCTTTTTTGAGTTCTGCGGCGATATCGGACACGGTGATGACGTCAAGCTTATCCGTGGACCAATGGTATTCTGGGGTCAAAGGATAGACAATATAGGCATCCCCCACGTCAGAGGCCGTTTTCATGACAAAGGCCGCGAAATAAGTCAAATCCGTATCGGCGACAAGGGACATATTCTCCGCGTCGATATAGAAACTGATGGATTGTCCCTCTTTGTTCAAATCAATGGTGAGTTCGGGGGACATGAGGCCCGCGTCTTTTGGCGCGAACGCCCCTTCCACTTCCACGTTGCTATTGGTGATTTTCACGTCCCCGCCCTTGCCGTATTTCTTCACCGCGTCGGTGAGGGCGTCGGCATAGGCACTATGGGGGGTGATGTTGCCCACGATCGCGTCGCTGCGGTATTCTGAATCTGCGGGTAGACCACCAGTCGCGGGATCTAACGGGGCGTTATTGATGACGCGGGTGCCGTCTAAGAAACCACCCAAATCGCCATCGAACCACTTCGGAGGCAAATAGCGCGCCTCCGCCAACGGGGTCTCGATGTCATTTTGGTCGGCAAGGGGCACGACGATGGCCATGCCGATAAGCACCGCCAAAATACCCGCAGCCACAACCGAGGAACGACTCTTGGCAAAGCGCTTCATCGCGTCTTTGAAGAAGGTCGTGGGTTTGGTTTGGAATTTCTTGTCGTGTATGGTTTCGTCCTTCTGGACAAAGGTGAAATCCTCCGCAGAAATGGTCTCGTTTTCCTGAGGAAGGTAGATATCTTCTTCGTTTTCCATAATTACTTCCTCGCTCCCATACGAATACGTGGGTCGACCACGCCATAGCTAAGGTCGATGATTAACGTGGCGAATAAGCCAATCGTCGTGTAGATGGCCATATCCACCATGATGACGGGCACGTCGCGGTCATTTAGCGCCTTGACGAAAATGCCACCGATGCCCGGGATGCCATAGATTTGCTCCAAAACCATGGAGCCCGAGAGGATGCCGATGAATTCGGAGATGATCATCGGCACGATGGGCACCATCGAGTTGCGTAACGCATGGCGGATGACAGATTGGCTGCGGCTAAGGCCCTTGGTGCGTGCGAGCAATAAGAATTCAGAGGACATAACCTCGGAAAGCTCGGCGCGGGTATAGCGGGCAAAGGCGCAAATCGAGCCAAAACAAAGCGCCATGACGGGGATGACATACATCTTGAAGGCCAAGGCGGGGTCCGCAGCAGCCGCGGCGTCGGATTGCCATTGAAGCGGCCATCCGCCCACGCCGCCAAAGGCGATCAACAAGAAGGAGATCAATACGAATGAGGGCACCGAGATGAACACCATGACGATGACGGAGATCGTCGAATCGATCCACGTGTTTTTCTTCAACGCAGCGAAGATGCCAAGTCCCAAACCCAAAGGAATGGAGATGAAGATCGAGATGATGTTGAGCCTCATCGAATAAGGAAGGCCCGCCATCAAGATGGCAAAGGCATCCCTGCCGGGAGAGAGTTTGCTCGAAACTCCCCAATCCCCGCGGAAAATATTGCCTAGCCACATCACATAGCGTTTCATGATGGGCTCGGCCACGTAATAGTAATTACGGTCGTTGACGCGCACCGTCTCATCGAAGAGGCCTTTGGCGACGCGTTCAAGGTAATCGGGGTCGGATGGGTCGAGGACGCGGTAGAAGCCAAGCCGCACCTGGTCCTCCCAATAAGACCACCGCTGCATGTCGGTGCCGCCGGGGGTCACCTTGATGCATTGAAGTAGGATGTATGTAAGGGAAAGGATGACGAAAGTGGTCAAAAACACAAACAAAACCCTTTGAATTACATATTTTACAGTATCTTTCATCAAGACTCCTTTCCTATGGAAACGTGACAATCATACCCTATTTTGCAGGGCGCTCCTAGACAAACAAGCGCCGCCCCCAAATGGTTTGGGAGCGGCAGCCTGCGATAACTTAGTCGAAGCGAGGATGAATTAGTTGCCCGATTGGTCTTCCATGCCGAAGTCGGTCAATTTGCCACCAAGGTTGATGTTCAATGATTTCTTGATGACGGTATTGTCGGAGAGCTTGGTCGTGTAGACAACGGTGAAATAGAAACTGAAGTATTTCTGGGTGCCGTTGCTCTTGGCGACGTCGGCGGCGATACGGGTGATTTCGCTCTTGGGCACATCGATGAAGAAGTATGCGTCGTCCGAGACGTTGCCGCCATCTTTCACGGGTTTATTACTGAACTTGACGTTGACATAGTAGCCGCCATCGAATCCGCCGGTGGTCTTCGAGGAGATGATCGCGAAGTCATGGATTTCGAAGTCGTAGACGATGTTCCCGTCTTCATCGACGGCGCTCGGCGAGAACTCCGCCACGTATCGGACGCTATCGCCGTTATCTTCCAGGTGCTGGTTGGAGCCGACGGGGGTCGCGACGCCATCATCGACGGGGATGAAGCCTTGGGAAGCGTTCCATAAGGCATCATAGGACCAATAGAGGTCTTCGCCCGAGGTGGGATCGGTGTAGACGCAAGGATAGACGACGACCTCGTTGTTGAGGCTGAAGTCCTCGTTCATGCCATAAATGACATCAGTGCGGTGACCCCAATTGAGGTTGAAGCCGTTGTTGAGGGCTTTGTTGGTGGAGAGGGTGTTCATGAACTCCAAGGGGTTCAGGACGTTGCCCTGGATGGCGCCTTCGGCAAAGTCGAATTCGCCATTGTCCATACGGGTATAGGTATCGGTATAGGAGGTGCCGCCGACTTCGGGGACATAATGGACGGTCAATAGATCCTGGGCGGTATTGAAGGCATCTTCGATGTAGGTCTTGATGTAGTTGCCGAGGTTATTGATGGTCGTCTGGTAACGGTAGACGGCGCGGAGGAAGATCTCATCGCCTTTGTCGTAGGTGCCGTTGGCGACGAGCCTTTCGGCGCAGCGTTTGAAATAGAATTGGGCAATGTCTTTGGAATAGCAGTATTCGTTGCCCGCTTCCTCTTCATATTCGGCAAGGACGGACTTACCAGCCTCGGAGGAGCGGTAAGAGGCGGTGCCGGTGGGGTCTAACATGTAGGCGTTGGAGAGGTAACCGGTGGCGGGGTTACGTCCGGCGGCGTCGGCAAGCTCGGCGCGGTCGATGCAGAAATAGACGCCATCGAGGAAGTCCGAATCGGACATAATGGCTTTGGTGGCCCAGGATTCCTTCTCGGTGTGGGTGGAGATGGTGCCGTTGGGGCCGAAGTAATATTGCCATTCGGTCTCGGTCGTGGAGTTGACGTTGAGTTTGATGATGGTCGAGCCTTCGGTGCGGAGAACGTTGGCGTCGTTCTTATGCTCTTTCAATTCCTCGACGGGGATAGAGACTTGGTCAAGTTGGTTATTTTGGAAGGCTTTGTAAGCATTCTTGGAACCTTCTTCGCCTTCGAAGACGACTTCGGTGTAGCCTGCGTAATGGTAATCGGAGGCCTCGAAGTAGGTATTGTTCTTCTTGTAGACGATCTCCTTGCCCTGTTCCCAATATTCGGGGATATAGGCACCGAAGGAGAGCATGTTGTCAAAGACGCGTTCGTGGGAACCGTCATCGGAGCCGATTTTGCCATAGTTTTCCGCGCCGCCGATATCCTTGAGGAAGTCTGCGGGGACGGGGCTATAAAGCATGGAGGAGAGGGAGGTGCGGGCGCGGTTCATCGATTGGGGCTGGATGAAGGCGAATTCAATCGCGCCTTCATTGGGATTGAGGCGGATGCCAACCTTGCTCCATGCCTCATCGGTCTTGGAGGTCAGATAGTAGTAATCCAAAGCGCCTTGGAAACCGCCGGTATCCGAAATCATTTCGGAAGCGCGGACGAGTTTGTTGTCGAGCATCGCCTTGAAGGGGGTAAGGTAGTCTTCGAGGGCGACTTTGCGGCCATCGTATGCGCTCTTGAATTTGGAGGTTTCCGCAGTGCGATAGGTATAGCCATCGCCAAAATGGACTTTGACGCGCCAGAACTGCGAGACATCCTCCTCCTCATAGTCGGTGACGACCTTGGGGTTGTCCCAGCTATCGAGCATGATGGGGGCGTCGGTGACGGACAAAGAGCCGATCCAGCTATAGGCGGTGTTGTCCTCGTTGGCTTTGACGCCGAAATAGTTGGAGGAAATCATCGACATGCGGTCGGAGACGTCGGCGCCAGTGGCGTTCCAGCCATTGAAAGTGCCGCTATCGGTAGAAGTATAGCCGTGGAAATAGTCCTTCCATTCTTCCTTGGGCTCGTTGATGTCGCCATTGTACATAAGCCTCGAGCCTTTGAAGTCGCCATAGCCTACGCCAAAGCCATAGTTGGTGAGGTATTTCTGGGAGGGAAGGCCCGCCATGGCGCGCTGGGAGAACTGTTCATAGGAGGCATCGTCATAAAGAGGGATGCCCGCCGTATGGTTGCGAAGCGCATAAGTCTCCAAAGAGGCGAGGATTTTGGATTTTTCCTTCCAGTGTAGGGTCGAATAGTTGAATTGACCGCTTGCGAGGTCGCCGACTTCAATCACGCGACCTTCTTGGTCACCGGAAGATTGGCTGCTTGTGGATTGGGTGTTACTTTGCTGTTGACTTTCCGACGCAGAAGAGTTCGAGGAGTCTTGCTGGGAATTATTATTGCCACAAGACGTGAGCAATAACGCGGAAGAGAACAGACCGATAAGAATTGAACTTTTCAATTTCTTCATGGGGTTCCTTTCTGCCAAATGTTGTTGGCCTGTCTACGCGCGGTGCGATAGACGCGTGATAGTAAATAAACAACGCGTATAAAAAAATGCAAGCATAAAATGATGAAAATGGATAATATTTCCATATCTTCGCCAACTGACAAACTAAATGCAAGTTTTTAGGCGCGACCCGCGTTTAGTCCGACAAACGGCCCCGTTGCCTTAGAATGGATGCGTTCCGACCAAGAACAATCCGCTCTAAAGGCAAGGGGGTCTTTATTATATGGGAAAGAACAAAGGGAAGCAGTTCAACGCTTCCAAACGCTGCACTTTGGCCAACATGCTCATGGGCAAGGCCAAGGTCGCAGCCATCGCGTCGGCGTTGGGGATGAGCGAATCCTCGATCAGCCGCGAGATAATGCGCAACCGCATCGCCAAGCCCGCCGACGCGGCCGAGCAGAAGTCGCCGTGCGCGAAATGCGCCAACCGCTGGTCTTGCAAGCTGCGGTACGTCTGCGGCAGGCGAACCTGCGCCCATAGGTGCGCCGGCTGCCAGAACACGCAGAAATGCCGTTCGTTCCTGCTGTTCTCGTGCCCGGTGGCCACGCGGTTCCCGCTTTGCTGCAACGGCTGCGCGAAGGAGTCGAGGTGCCCACTCGACCATTACTACTACTACGCGGACGACGCCGAGACCAAGGCGCGCGTGAGGCTCGTCGCCTCGAGGTCCGGCATGGACATGGACGAGGCCGAGTTCCGCGAGTTCGACGACGCCATCTACGAAGGGGTCGTCGTCAACGGCCAAAGCGTGCACCACGTCGTCGCCTCCAACCCCGACAAGATAAAGTGCTCGGAGAAGACGGTCTACCGCCGCATCGCCACGGGATCCCTCCGGACGAAGAACGTGGACCTGCCGCGCCAGGTGAAGCTGAAGAAGCGCAAGCCGACGCCCTCCAAGTACGAGTACGTCCACGACGGCGACCTCGACAGAAGCGGCCACCTTTGGTGCGACTGGCTCGTCTACCAGGTCAAAAACGGCGTGGTCTACCATTGGGAGATGGACTTCCTCGGGAAGCCGAACTCGTCAAGGAAGGAGGTCCTCGTCCTCAACCTGCGCAACTTCCACTTCAGCCTCCTCTACGTCTTCGAGGGGACGACCCAGGAGAAGGTCAAGGCCCTGTTCGACGCCTTGGAAAAAGCCCTCGGCACCGAGCTTTTCGCCAAACTGTTCAACGCCATAGTCACGGACAGGGACACGGTGTTCGACGACTTCGGGTCGCTTGAGACCTCGATCGACGGCGAGACGGTGAGGACGCACATATTCTTCGCCGACCCCGGCGCGTCGAACCAAAAGCCCAACGTCGAGAACTACAACGCCCAGGCGAGGATCGCCATACCGAAGA
>JAGAHY010000039.1 GCA_017626815.1 Bacilli bacterium
AGGCCGTCCGTCATCCTCGATTCCGATATAAATGGTGCCTCCTTCTGAATTGGCCATGGCGACAGATTCATCGACCAATTCATGGTCGGGAAGCCCTTTGAGATCACTTTTGAATTCGACCGTCATCGTTTCTTTTTTGGGCAGCATAGGAATTCCCTCCTTTTTTCAAAATAATTTTAACGCGTTAAAAAATAAGGTCAAAAAGTTTAACGCGTTAAAACGGATTAAAAGATATCTAAGCGCCGACTAGAATCCGTTGTTCTATAGACATCTTCCTCAGAAAAATCAGGTTTTCGTAATGCACTGGTCCGAAATTGAACGTCCGTTATGAGGCCACTTAATAGGACTAATTTCAGAAAAATCAAAATTAGTCCCATTAACCCCCTCATTATCGAAGAGAGGATAGGGGTCGTCAAAAGAGCGTTCGGCCTCTGTTCAAGCAATCGATACCTGAAGGAAGCCAGGCCTCATTCCTCCACTACTTCGATATAAAAGCTGACGGGACGGAACCCATCATTGCAGGAGATCATCGCCGATTTAGGGTTCTTCATCCAGCCGTCGAAGAAGTTATCTTTGCCGCATGCTAAGTCACGGACGAAAGGAAGCATGACCTCCCATGCGCTGTCGCACATGCCATCGGGCTTATGGACGCCATCGGTAAAGAAGACTTGGCCCATCTTCATGTCGCAGGTGTGTTCGATGGGATTTTCATATTGCTTCATCAGGTCTTTATAGCAGGCGATCTTCTTCACGGTAATCTGAATTTTCATCCTTAAATCCCCCATATTTTTCACAAACTATGATACTAGTGTCAGACCATTTTAAAACGCCTTACTTAAGGGGTTTCCGTATCCGCGCCAGCATGTGGATATACCCTTCCCCACCGTCTATCTGGATTTCACTTTTCCGGCTAGTGAAAGTACGAAGAAAACGCCGAAGTACGAAAAGTACGAAATAGACGAAAAGTACGAAGAAATTGAAAGAGTACGAAAATCGGGTATCATAAGAATGAAAGAGGATCATCCATGAACGTAAAAGTGAACCCATTCAACATCGCCTTCGGCAAAGAACCCATGCAACTTATCGAAAGACCCGTCGAATTTATGGAGATATGCGACGACTTTGATAATCTTAACCCAGAATCCAACGCCTATGTGTTGACGGGCGTCCGTGGCTGCGGGAAGACGATATTGCTTTCCTCCTTCCGGTCTTATTATCGTCAACAGCCGGGATGGATCGTCGTGGACCTCGTCCCCTACAAAGACATGCTGGAGCTTTTTGCCGCCACGCTTTATCAGGAAGGTAAGTTCAAGAAGTTGTTCCTCAAAGGGGATTTCTCCTTCTCGTTCCAAGGACTATCTTTCTCCATAAGCGGGGATAAGCCCGTGACGAATGTCATCAACATGCTCTCGTTGATGCTCGAACACGCACAGAAAAAGAACATGCGGGTTCTTATCACGATTGACGAAGTCTCTTCTTCCGAGGAAATGAAGTCCTTCGCCCATGCCTTTCAACTCTTTCTTAGCAAAGGCTACCCTGTGTTCTTGCTCATGACCGGGCTAGCGAAAAACGTATTTTCTCTGGAGGCGGAAAAAACGCTGACGTTCCTTTTGCGCGCCCCAAAAGTGCGGCTTTCCTCATTAGATAAAGGCAGAATTGCCGAGATTTACCGCGATTCCCTCGGCGCCAATGAGAAGCAGGCCATCGCCCTAGCCAAATTCACGAAAGGCTATGCCTATGGATTCCAATTGCTCGGAAGCCTCCTGTTCAAAAGCGGGAAGACGGAACTCGACGCCTCAGTTTTAAGGGAATTCGACGCCATCATCCGCGATCGCGCATACGCCATGATTTATAAGGAACTTTCCGAGAGGGAAAGGCAAATACTGCTCTATGCCAGCCAAGAAGGGCAAAACGACAACGCGACTCTTATGAACCTCCTCGACATGAAAAAAGGGACGTTATCCACGTACAAGAAGCGCCTTGCCGATAGCGGCATCATCGATCCCGACGCCCGGGGAAAAATCAAATTCACCCTTCCACGATTCGAGGAATACTTGAGATATTTGGCCACGTTCGAGGAATAAAATAGAAGCGATGAACCATGTGGAATTCGTCCGGGAATGACGAGATTGTCTAAAGTTCGTTATCGAAACGGAGAATCCTAAAGTCGCGCTTAGCATCCCCAAAAATCCAAAAACATCAGCTTATTTGGAACTCGATTCCTTTTCGTTTTCTGACAAAACGTCAGGGCTTTGCAATAGTTTTAGGGACTAATTGTTCTTCGCGTCTTCTCTTGGTTCCTCAAGTGCCTCAACCTTAGACTCAGTAGACGCGGGGGGCATCTTTTTCTCCTTCACCTTTCGGGTGATGAAGTCCATGAGCAGGCATTGCCCGGTGCACAAGGCGATGCTTGCGATAGCAACCAGCAAGCCAACCCACCATTCCATCTTCAAGACGGAAAACCCAAAGATGATGCTAAGTAGCCACGCGTAGAACATATGGAACAGGTAATAGGTAAACGAATGCGTGCCAAGCCAAGAGGCTTCGTTGAATCTAAGGCCATCTTGTTCAAACTGTTGGAACAAGATGCCGATGCCACCAAGGAAAGGCAAGGCAGAGGCGATGCATAGCAGCATGGACACCACTTCGTTATCCCCGCCGAAAGAACCGCGGAATTGATTTAGCGCAGGCGTCTTCAATAAAGCGATGGCGATCGAAGCGAGAAGCATCGTTACACCGATCGCGTATTTTGGTCCTCTTTCCAAGGAGGGAAGCTCGATCAGTTTACGGTTTCCAACAAAAGCCCCTAGCACCATAAAAGCCGTCCAATAAGGGACCATGTGCAGATTATAGGGAAGGGTGAAATGAAGCCCGACGCAGACACCCGTCAAGGCAAACAAAATAGCGACCACCCCTAAGGCGAGAGGAGTTTTCTTAACAATCTTATCGATGATGAGGAAGAAGAGGACACTAGCGAAAAACATGGCCAGCAGGAACCAGAAATCCGCGAGATAAAAGTACCTTTTCCCCAGCGAATAGTATTCCCAATGGAACCATCCTTGGATGTCTCTATTCCAAATGGCGCCGATGAAGAAATTGCGTAAGCATCCTAAGGCTTCCACAAAAGGAGCCTGGTTGGTCAACGTGAGGTACAACGTCCCGATAACCCAAAAGATAAGTGCATACACGACAAAAGGAACAAGCAGGCTAAGCGCCCTCTTCCCGATGCTTTTGCCGATTGGGGCTTTGTTTGGCTGATGAAAGTACCCGGAAAAGAAAAAGAAGAGCACCAAGAAAAGTTCCATGAGCGGATTCAGCACATAGGTTTTGAACCCTCCCTGGGCGGTTAGATGATAGAAAATGATCCACAAGATACCGATTCCTTTGAGGGCGTCGACGTATTGAAGTCTCTTTGCTTTTGCTTCCATGGGAAAAACCTACGAACAGCACTATAACAAAAGTTGAGAC
>JAGAHY010000040.1 GCA_017626815.1 Bacilli bacterium
CCTTGGGTCAATCCGCGGGACTTGCGAAGCTCGGCTAAATTATGGGCGACGATTAACTTAATGGGCATTTTCTATTGATTTTGCGGGGAGATGGTCTCCTTGCGTGAATACATTGTACCCAAAATCTTCGACTCGGGTATAATTCATTCCCGAAAGGAGGTTCTCAATTTCATGTATAGCGACGAGAACAAGTCGTCCGCGTTAGCAAGGTATCTGAATACCTTCGACTACGTGATTATCGACACTTGCTCTTTGATGGATGACGGATTCCCTCTGTGGATGGACGTCCTCCGTAATGCGAAAACATACCGGAAAAAAGAATTGGAAATTCTCGTTCCAAGGCGCTGCTACGACGAATTAAAGAAACATGCCCGCCAAAAGGAAAACGATTCCAAGCGAATCGATGCCAAGCGCGGTCTGAAAATTCTCCGTCATGCCCGTTGGACGCACTTGCTAACCTTAACCAAAAAAGACAAAAATGAGAATTTCGCGGACAATGTAATCTATGTAAAAGTCAGCGTCGATCGTCTTTTTTCCAAGATTCTGATCATCACGCAAGATAAGAAACTAGCGACAGATCTGCGTGCCCTGAATCAACTCAAATCCCAATCGGGACGCCCGATTGAAGTATGTAAAATTGCCGAAGGCGGACGCTTATTGCCCAACAAAGGCGAAACGTTCACCCCCAAAGAGCACAAGACCTCCGGGAAGGATAATTCCACCCCGGCGGCCAAGTCCCAAAACAAGGCACCCTCAGAAGTGGATGCCATCCTACTCGCCGACTCCCGTCTTTCCGCGGTCATCAGCAATGCGACCTACCCCGCGGAAAAGAAAAGAGCCGATGCGAAAGCCCAGATTAAGGCCTTAGAGAAGTTACCCGATTCCAAAAAAGCTCAGCTCTCCTTGCTTGTGCCTATGGCCAAGTTACAAGAGCTTGCCAATGGAGGAAAACAGCTTCCAGCCTTACCAAGCAAACAAAAAGAAACGGTTTCAGCGGTGAAAAAAGAAGCAGAAGCCCCCAAAAAAGAGCCGAAAACTCAGACTCCTGCCAAAGAAAAACTTTGGTATGGCGTCGGAAAAACCATCCACGAAGGCTTCGCCCAGTGCGCCGCCCATTATGGCATGGTCTTTCATGAGCCAACCGTCACCTATTTCCAGCAAGCCCATGGACCCTTGGACTTAACCACCAAGGACCTTGAGGCTATCGAAGCCCAATCTCTCCCCTTGCTCAAAGGCGAGGAGAAGTCGTCCTTCAATTACCGCGATATGGCGTTAGCCGTCCAAAAAGTCGGCGCCAATTACCGTTGCTGGATCGACGTCAACCATCTTCCTGCCGCTTTAGCCACGGTAAAAGCGGAAAAGGAAGAAAAGAAAACCGAAGCTCCGAAAGAGAAGAAAGCTGAAGCCCCGAAAAAGGCCGAAAAGAAGGCCGAAGCTCCCAAAAAAGTCGAAGCTCCCAAAAAGGCCAAGCCTGAACCTAAACCCGTTGAGGTAGTGGCCATGGAGGAGAAACCCGCGGAACAGCCTTCTCCTGAACCGAAGGCGGAAGCGGCCAAACCCGCAAAGACCAAGTCGGTCAAGAAGAAGCAACCAAAGCCCGAGGAATCCAAATCCGAGGAAGCAAAACCCGAGGAACCTAAGGCAGAGGAGAAAGCACCCGAGCCCAAGCCGACCAAAAAGAAAGCGAAAAAGGCCGAAGCGCCAGTGAAGCCAGAAGAAGCACCCGCAAAGAAGCCTGCGAAGAAGGCTTCTAGCAAGAAGGCCGCTTCAACAAAGGCGTCAAAGGAAGCCGAGCAGTCAGAGGAAAAGAAAGAGACCGAATCCGCGAAGGAAACAGCAAAGAAGCAAGCGACTAAAATGCCTGCTTCGAAGAAACCCAAAGCGACTAAGAAGCCTGAAGCAGACCCTGCCTTAGAGGAGCATTACCAAAAAGCTCTCGCCGCGGACCGCCGCCTCAGCGCAGTGCTTCCCAATCCCACCTACCCGTTAGAACAAAAAATAACGGACCTGCAGGCCCAACGCGCCTTGCTAAATGAATTAACTCCCGCCCAGTTTGAAAAACTCAAATACGGGCCGAAGCAAATCGAGCAGTGGCTGCAAGATAACGTGGGCAAAACCTTATAACTACGAAAAGCCATCCTAAGCGTCCAAGGGGTGGCTTTTTTATATGGGGTATGTGAATTTCGTTTCATGTAAAAAAACGGAATATCTCGGTCAAAACAGGCTTGAATAACGAAAAAGGCCACCCATTGGTTTGAGCGGCCTTAATCGATTCAACAAGAAGCGACTGTTTTTCGTTAGTCTAGTTCTTATTCTTCTTCTTCGATGACTTCAACGCCAAGAAGAGAATTGATCTTTGCAATAGCGTGGTCGGGCATTGGATCAACGTCTTCGACTTGGAGATCCCAAGAAAGGACGTACTGCGTGCTTGCGCTATAGTAGTTGACGATCTCGAAGCTGATGGAAGTGCCATCGGCGGAGGGGGTGATCAACACTTCGCTGTCCTCGGTGAAGCCGATGACGTTGAGGAAGTAGCCGATCGTATAGCCGACAGACTGGCCAAAGGCAGACCAGATCGCATAGGCGAATACGCCGCCATAGCCCGCTCCTTTATAGATTTCGAAACGGGTGAAATCTTCACCGTTGTTGTTGACGTGATAGGTGAAGGTGCCATCTTCGTTCTCGGTCTTATTGAAGACGGAAGCGTAACGGAGAAGGGAGGTCTTTTCGCCTTCCTCGCCGATTTCAAACGGAGCGAAGGTGGTGGGCATAATGGCGGAATCCCAGATGGATTCGAGGGAGGTTTCGGTCTGGCTGTCCTTGGTGGCGATCCAATCGATGCCATCGTCATCGGAACTCGCGGTGCCCTGAGCTTCATAGAACGTGCCATCTTTGACGGCTTCGAGCCAGCTATAGCCGTTGCTCTTGGTCATGGATTCGCCTTGCTCATCGGGGATGACATAGACAGGGGCGTCGCAGCCAAGCTGCATGTAACGTGCTTTTTCGTTCATGTAGCTGTTGACGGAGAGGTTGGGGAATGGGGTGAGGGTCGGCTCGTCGGAGAAATACATTCCATCGGGTGCGACGGATTCTTCGCCATTGACGTACCATTGCGCCTTGGCTTCGACGGTGGCAAGTTTGGCTTCCTTGACGCTATCCATGAAGTTCTCGATGCCGGAGATGTCGATTTTCTCGGGGATGACGGGGTTGGCGACCCATTCGTCGAGCAAGTCGACTTGGGTGGTGCCGATGTCAAGGACACAGCCGTAGGCGGGGAACATCTCTTTTTTGTCTTCAATGGTGACAATGACATTGTCGTTTTTGTCAATCGGGTAGATGAATAGGTCGCCTTCTTCGTCGAGGAAGCAGGCGATGCCGGTGGCGGGAGCGGAGTATCTGCCACTGGCGAAGATGTTCCATCCGCCGCCGAACAAGGAATCATAGAGGGCGGCCAATTCGGGGAATTCGCCATATTCATCGGCGGAGCCTTGGTAATAATAGCCATCAAAGTCATCTTCATCCTCGGCGGGGACTTCGGTGAAGGCGGTGGAGCGGATGCCCGTCCAGCCCACTAAGCCATAAGCCTCATGGGTGCGGCCGCTGCCGGGGAGGATTTCAAGGTCGCTGAAGACGACGTTATCATCTTCGTCGGTTGCGGAATTGATGGTGAAGCTATGGTAGGCCTCTTTGGCGATGACGGCGCCTTTGAAGGTGGCGGTGCCTGCTTCTTCATCCATTTCGGCGACGTCGAGATAGTAATCCTTGTTGACGAGGACGTTATAGCCAAAAGCGGGAAGGATGCCGGTATAGTTATCGGTGATCGAGGCGATTTTGGCGTTGAAGGCCTGCTTTTCTTCGGTGATGACAATGCCTTTGACCTTCTTGCCGTATTTGCCTGCGTGGATCGTGAATTCGAATTCGCCATAATCGACGGCGGTGACGGTGTGGCCGCGGAGGAGGATATTGTCGGTGCCGTTAGAGAGATACCAGGCATTCACGCCGGTGACGGTGATGAGTTCCTCTAAGTCGATGACTTCGTGCAAAGCGATTTCGCCAGGGATGTTGTCGAGGCCAGTGGCCTTTCCTCGGACGTCCTTGTCGGGGTCGACGATTGTGACTTTGGCGGAAGCAGTCTTGGCGGTCGCGTTGTCGGTGGCGGTGAGGGTGACTTCGCCCGGGGCGAGGGTGTGCAGCATGAACTGATCATCGATATAGGCGAGTTCTTCGTTGTCGATGGCGATTTCATAGTCCAAGGCGTTTTCAACCGTGACTTTGGTCGCGTCGCCCAAGTTGAGCTCAAGCTCCGCGACGGAAATGGCGATGTCTTTGACGACTTCGCTGCTGGCGGAGGATTCATCGCTCACCACGGAGGAAGCGCTAGAGGTGGTACCGCTGCAGGAAGCAAGAAGCGCAGTCGCCGCAAGAGCGAGAAGCAATTTGTTTTTCTTCATGTTCGTTGTCCTTTCTGGAGACCCTTCGCAGATGAATGGATCTCTTGTGTCCGCGCATGACGTGCGGACATTGCATTGAAGAATATATGCCCGCGAAAATAATTCAAGGCTTTTTTCGCTTTTCGGCATAAGAAAAGCCCCAAAGTCGCGGAAAGGGCTTGGGGCTTATTGGTGCTTAAGCGCGGGTGTTGATGAAGTGGATGGTGACGTCTTCCTCGGTCTGCGCCACGATTTCGAAATTCCAGTTGTTGGTCGAGCCATCATTGAATTTGAGGCCTTCGTATAGGGGGAAGAAGGAACGCATGGCATAGTTGGAATAGGAGAAGCCGCCATATTTCTCGTCGGCGCTGGTGGCCTCGGGGTTGCCCCAATGGGAATCAAGGCCAAAAAGGTTGGTCATGTTGCCGAAATTATTGTAGTAGCTTGAAGAATTGAAACTCGGCACGCCAGAAGGCAAGACGATGGAGATCTCGCGCACTTTCGTCGGGGCGACGACTTCGCCTTCTTCATCGATATCGCGGGATCCGCGTCCGCTGGCATCCTGGGTGTTGGTATGCATGATTTCCGCGGGGCTTTCCCATTTGGTGCGGTCTTCGTTATAGGTCGCGACGGCCTTGGGGTCATCGGTATAGGCGAAGACATCGTTGGTCCTTTTGCCGTTGACGACATCGGAGGTGACGCTGGCGACGCGCCCATCGACGTGGAAGACCTGCAAGCCTTCCTTTTTGTAGGTGCCGCCATGGCCATAGGCGTTGGTGCCGGAAGTGGAGGCCTGCAGCCACTCAGGATAGCCGGTGGAGTCTTTCTCGTTCACGCCTTCCGGGGTGTAATACTGAAGCATGATGTACTCGTCCCAGGGGGTCTCGTTCCAGGGGTCGCTGGAATCGCGGAAAATGAGGAAATCGCCTGTTATAGTCCATGATTTTAGTGTTATGGTGAAATTATTGGCCGAACCGTCGATGACTTTCGGGGATGCCCAGCCATAGCCCATTTTGGTGAAGGCGTTATGGTCGCCGACGTTATTGTCCATCATGTCGACGCAGCCCGCCACGCCTTCGTTTTTGTCGTAGGAATAGTAGTCGGGGGCGCCTTGCATGTGGCCGGTTTCGTGGATGATGGTGTGGGCGTCGACCGCTGTGGAACCCGAGGCGGTCTTGACGCGGTATCCGACGGGAACTTCCTCACCATCGACGGTCTTGGTGACGTCGGTGTAATAGCCGTTGGTGAGATAGTCCCAGCGCGACCAGAACATGCGCCTTGCGCCAGGACGTTTGACGTCGGAGCCTCCGCCGGCGTTGGTGCAATAGTTCCACCAGGTGTCGTTGCTGTCGTCGCCTTGGGCGGAAGAAGGGGTACCATGGGTCGTGGCGTAGACGACTTCGATGCCATCGATATAGCCATCCTTATCCGAATCGTAATCGGTGAGGTTTCCGAACGTCTCGGCATGTTCGGTGCGCAACCACTCCACGGCGCGGGAGACGATGGTTTGGGCGAGGGAACCGGCGTTGACGACTTCAGGGTCGGTATCCGCGTAGGGATATTGGTAGACGGGGGTGACGGTGCCGGTGATATTTTGGATGCCATGGCTCGACTTCAGATAGTAGGAGTGAAGCGATTCCCAGGGGGTGTCCTCGCTTTCGGCGAAGAAGGCTTCGTTTAAGACGGCGCGGACAAGATCGCGGCCCTGAAGTTCCCCATCGCCTCGGACATTTTCGAAGGTGGCGTTGGTGAATTCGACGGGAATGACGAGGATTTTGGGATTGCCAAACGTCGGTAAGCCATGGCCGCCGAGCGTGTCGAGGTTGGGGAGCGCGTGGAAGGTGGTGTCCTGAAGCTCGTCGAGGGTATAGGTCTTATAGCCTTTGCCTTCGCTGGCTTCGATGGGGGTCACTTCGTCGACGGTGAAGCTGATGTTGTCTTTGTAGCGCTTGCCTTTTTCGAAGGAGACCTGGACGTTATAGTGGCCTGCGGGCAACGCGTCGCCGGCTTTGTAGACTTTGGTCTCATCGGCGACATTGGTGATCTTGAACTCGGTGCGGAAGGTGTATTCGGAGACATCCTCTTCCGTCCCTTTCTTCGTGTCGTGGAACATGACGGTGGGGCGGCAGGTGTCGAAGAAACTGCTGCCGGAGGGGATATGGTCTCTTTCCAATGAAGTTTCGATGTAGATGTCCCCACGGGAGGATAAAGAAACTTCCGAGGAGTTTTCTTCGCTGCTGGTGAGGCTGCTATCGCCCTCTTGGGAAGACTCGGAAGAGATATTGGAGGAAGCCGCGCCGCCGCAAGAAGCCAGCATGACGGCACTAAGTCCCCAGATGAATAATTGTTTGCTTGATGATTTCATTAGAAACTCCTTATCGTGTCGAAAAGATAAAATACATGCTCAAGCAAAATAAGCAAGTTTTACTTGCGTGCGCGCTTAAACTAATGCCTTTCTATGTTGGCAAAAAGCCAAAATTGGTTTATCGTTGCAGCCATGGGACATAAAGCCAAGAAATTTCTGCTTCATCTATCCATCACGCTCGGGATTGCCTTAACGGCATTCCTATCGGTCCTCTTTTTGCGGCAAGATTTCAAAACGCGGGGTTTTTGCGATGCATTTTTCGTTTCTTCGGTGATTCCGCTGGGATATATTTTGATGCGATTTGCGATCCGCGCGGGCACTTTTGATATACTGAATTATGGCATGTACCGCCTCATTGAAAGCTTCCGAAAAGGCAATATGAAACGTTACCAAACGGCCTATGATTACAAGCAAGCCCGCGACGAAGACCGCGCGAAAAACAAACTTTGCTATTGGCCTTATGTCATCGTCGGTGTCTCGTTATTAATCGCGGGGCTTATTTGCTATTTGCTCTACGTCAACGGAATCTAATGAGCACCAAGAAGGCCGTCATTTGACACTAATTCCATGATACTTTAGGCCACTTGTTGGATGCCCGATGCCTTAAAGATATGGAAATACGCCAACTGACAAACTAAATGCAAGTTTTTAGGCGCGACCGGAAAATGCGTCGGACTTATCGCAGGTTCGGCGCCTTTAATTTGCGTTTGGGATGACAAAACGGGGCCGCGGATCCGCCGTCTAAGGCGCCATCGGCGGCATCCGGGCGCGCCGAAAACGCCCGACCAAACGCAATTTGTCGGACTAAAGCAGAGTCCTTCACGTCTTTACTTCGCGATTGGCTTCAGCCTCACCTCCTTCGGCGGTATCCCCCTGAGCCCGAGCTTCCTCGCCGTCTCCTCGCCGAACGCGGCGGCGAATAGCGAATACGGCGTGTGGTCCGAGAGCGAATTCAGCAGCCTTGAGTTAAGGTGGCACGAAAGCTCGGTGAGGTCGGCCTGCGTGCAGTCGTCGAGCACCGCCTTCTTCGGTATGGCGATCCTCGCCTGGGCGTTGTAGTTCTCGACGTTGGGCTTTTGGTTCGACGCGCCGGGGTCGGCGAAGAATATGTGCGTCCTCACCGTCTCGCCGTCGATCGAGGTCTCAAGCGACCCGAAGTCGTCGA
>JAGAHY010000041.1 GCA_017626815.1 Bacilli bacterium
GATGCTTTTTGGGGACGATCCGATGCGGGAGGCCCACTCTTGCTGCGAACATCCGGCATCCACCCTGGCGGCGACTAACGCCTTTCCTAAAGCGGAGAAATCGATCCGATCCTTATCGTATTCAAACGGCGCGGGTGGAAGTTCCCTTTGGTAAAGGGAATCCAAAGAGCAATTAAAGTACCGACAGAAATCGACCGCCGTGGACAAAGGAAAACTGCCTTCGCCACGCTCGATTTTGGATATCGCCTGCGGTGTGTAATGCAGTGCATCGGCGAGTTCCTTCTGCGTTTTACCGCGAAGTTTTCGTAATTCTGCAATGTAGGAGCCTAACGGTAAGTTGCTCATAGAAAGATGGTAAGGACAAAGTGGTTATTTGGCAATTAGGTTACCGACGTTTTTCTCAACCATTTTGCCTAGCTTTTGATAGTTTTAGCAGAACCATATGAGTTTTAGCCAGTTATTAACCGCGCGAAGTCTTGGATCAAAGCCTATAGAAAACGAGAGTTCGCAATTGCTAGTCATGGTAGATTTCGATATTGAACGCTTTAAAAAAATCGCCAACCTTAACGATCATGTTGCTGACTTCCGATTCGTATTTAGCCGGAAGGTCAAATGAGCCTGCGGCAAGATAGAAGGCATCCTTTGTTCCATTCTTCATTACCAAGGTAAAGGAAACCTTATCGATTATGTAAAAATCATCATGTGAATGCGTGTGCCAATCTAAGCCCAGAAAGGCCAGGGATCTCGGGCTTACGGTATTGAACCATCCTGACATCAGCCCACTACTCGATGGCATGGAAAGAACGATATGCTTGACATCATTTGGATCAACCCATCTGGAACCATGTATTTCATCGACAAGTCCAATTACCGTTCCTTTAGAGCACTTCCCAATCGCAAGGGTAGACTGATATCCGAAAAAATTAACATTGCTTTTTTCCTTTACTGTTATCGTTTCTCCTTTTAAAGGATAGCCGCAACGCGGGCAATTATCCGCGGCATCCGATATCGTACCGCCGCATTCGGGACAAGTTATTAATGCCATGATTCCTCCTATCAAGACGCTGCCCGTCTTAAGATATAACCGGTTTTTGTCTTTGCTATTAGCTTATAAACGGTGGAAAGATTCCTTTCGTGTCTTGCTAACGGACAACAGTTACCGTCTAATCAACCTTTATTAAATATCTTTTGTCTTTTAGTTTAATTCGCGCGCATAGCGTAAGCCTCTTAAGCATGCGTACTTTATCTCTAAAAACATGGTCTTGTTGCTAAGCGTTGAAGCTATCAACACTCATAACTTGAGAATTTTCTCTTTGATGGACTGATACTCGCTCTCGGTGATTGCGCCTTCATCAAGAAGTTTTTTATACTTCATAAGCTCGTCTGCAGTCGAAGTGTTTTGCTTAGTCCCGTCTTCTCTTTCGAGTCTGACATTCCAATTATAGGTATTGCCAATTTTGCCCCACCAACTGCCCCTTTGCTTGGCAACTAGTTTCCAGCCTTGGTCAAAATACTCTTTTAGTTTCGCCTGAAGACCATTCTCGCTGGCCCTCAAATTCACTGTAATTGTTTGTTTCATACTTTTCTCAGTTATTGTCTCCGTTTAGGACTCTATTCTTTAGCGACTTATATTCTTCCTCGGTGATGGCTCCCTTTTGATAAAGGGCAAATAAATCATCGAGATTTGTTAGGTTTGGAATGCCCGTATCAGCCGATTTGGCTTCTACCTTTTCACTATTTGTCGTCGCGTGTAGACTCATTTCGGTCATGTTTTGCCCTATTTTCGTCGCCTTTTCTTTTGATAAACAGACAATGAACGCAAATAAAGCGAGAAGTGAAAAACACATCGCGGCAATAGTGAAAGCGAGGAGGAGATGGAATGGCACCATATGTGTTCTATAAGTGCCATAGTAGGTGTGATCATAGTAAACGTAATCATGGAACTCGTCGTTTTGAATTTTGAAAATAAGGACAAAGACAAAAGCAAGGATAATAAAAACACATAATAAGATGGCTAGAGTCATTATGGCTTTGTTCCACTTAGTCTTCTTACCAGAGCGGCGTAGAAAAGCAAGCACTGTTAGTACAATTGCCAATGGTAGTGAAATAGTTAAGAAGATGTTAAGCAAGATGGAATATGACTTGAGTTTCCCCGTTTTTCAGCGTATTTCGTCAATTCGCCTAATTTAGCGAGCGGTCCCGTTATCTAACGGCGTATTTCAGCCGCTTATATGCGCATATGGTGCAGGGCGTCGCTTTCGCGTGGTAGATTTTTGGTGCA
>JAGAHY010000042.1 GCA_017626815.1 Bacilli bacterium
GGATTGTCTTTCATTTTGATTTCCACAGGATAGAGCACCCCGTTTTCTTCGATGACAAAATCGATTTCCGCTTGGACTTCCACCTCATAAGCTTCGCCGTCGCGTTTGATTTTCTTCTTCGTCTTGTCTTTTCCGTTATAGAAAAAGATGCGGTTATCGTATTTGAGGCCTTCATTGGCGAAGCTTTTCACTAGTTCGTTGATGACGAAGGTCTCAAAGAACTCCCCGTTTTTCGCCCCGCGCATCAGCTGGTCTTTGCTTAACCATCCCGAAAGATACGCCGCAAGTCCAGTATCTTTGAAATAAAGCTTAGGGCTGCGGATCGCGCGTTTCAAATGGGAGGAATAGTATGGCTGAAGCAAAAACACGATATTCGTCTTGATTAAGACGGATAGCCATTCTTTGATGGTAACGGGGCTTACGCCGACGTTATCCGCGATGCTTTGGTAATCAAGAATTTCCCCCGTACGCGCCGCCACGGCCGAAAGAAAGCGAGTAAAAGCAGTCAAGTCTTTGATCTTAATATTGGAAAGAACATCCTTCTCGATATAGGTTTGCACGTAGGAAGAATAAAACTCCTCCCAATCTTTGTCGGGATTGTCGTAGAGCTCAGGGTAGCTTCCACGATGGATGTATTCCCAAACATCGCCATAAGGTTTAAGGTTCATCTTCCGTTGTTGCAAATATTCGGGGGTGGGAATGAAGTGGCGGTTAAATGACACGCCATGAAGTTCCCGTAACGAGAGGCCATTCATTTCCAAAATGGATGTTCTTCCGGACAAAGACTCTTTTATCCTCGCGTCAATCTGGGTCTTGTTGGAACCGCTGAGAATGTACTGGGAATAAGTATTCCTTCCATCCACCGCGTCTTGTAAGGAGCCAAATAGTTCGGGAGCGTTTTGTACTTCGTCAATAAACGCAGGAACACCAAGGCCGGCAAGAAATGAATCCGGATTGCTGCGGGCACTTTGAATGGTGAAAACCGTTTTTAAAGAAACGCTTTCCATCGCAGGGAAAAGATGCTCCACTACGGTGGATTTTCCGGTTTGTCTTGCCCCGAGAAGGGAGACAATTTTATTGTTCTGAAACGATTTCTTCACGACGGCTTCGATAGCACGTGGATAGTAAGTATTAATGACACCCATAAATAATCCTGACTTTTCTAAAGTTCAACTTTAGTTTAGTCAGAAATACCAGCATTTCAACCCCGACATATCCTTAGACCGCGTTTTCATCAACGGGTAAAGCGCTTCTCGAAACGCCGCTAGGAAAAAGAACGCCGTCGACTGATGAGCAATCAAAGGCGTTCTATAGGATAAGTTAGAAGAGTTATTCTTCTTCTGGCGCCGGAGTTTTCTTGGCGGCCATTTTGCCTCCGAGATAACCCGCGAGTAAGGAAGCGACATCGATGCCGGTGGCTTTCTTGATGCCTTCGAAGATTTGGGTGCCGTTGGTGGCGATTTCCTGACCGAGCTTGGCCGTGTTGCCTTCGCCATACATCGTGATGTTGCCGATACGTCCGAGGGCTTCGGCGGTCGGTTTGGCATAGGCTTCGACGGTGTTGGGGATGAGGTTGGAGTCGAGAATCAGCTGCAAGGTGGCGGCGTCGCCATATTGTTTCATAGCGTCGGCTTTCTTCTTGATGGCCTCAGCTTCGGCCTCGCCTTTGGCGCGGATACCTTCCGCTTCGGCGATGGCGGCTTGCTTGGCCGCTTCGGCTTCGGCTTTCACCGCGGCGGCGCGGCGTTCGGCTTCGTAGAGGTCGGCGTCGGCTTTGGCTTTTCGCTGGCTGGCTTCGGCTTCGGCCTCTTTGACTTTGGTGTAAAGTTCGGCTTCGGCTTCGCGCTCGGCACGGTATTTCTCCGCGTCGGCTTTCTTGTTGATTTCGGCGTCGAGTTTCTTTTGGGCAATCTCGGCGGATTTCTCGTTGAGGGTGATTTCTTTGGTCTTCTTGGCGATTTCCGCTTCGACTTCGTTGGTATTCAAGAGCAACTGCTGCTTCTGACGTTGGATGTCATAGGCGGCGTCGGCATCCGCGCGGGCGATGTCTTCGTTTCTCTTAAGTTCGGCCTTCTTGAGCTCGAGGGCGTTATTTTGGCCCGCGATTTCGAGCTCGCTGGCGACCCTGGCGTCATTGGCGTCTTTGTCGGCCTGCGCTTTGGCGATGGCGATATCGCGTTCGGCATTGGCCTTGGCGATGCTGGCGTCTTTTTGGATTTGGGAGACGTTATCGATACCTAAGTTATAGATGACCGAGTTGGAATCGGAGAAGTTCTGGATGTTGAAATTGACGACCTCGATACCGAGTTTCGCCATGTCGGGGACGACGTTTTCCATGACCTTTTCGGCGATGCCTTTACGGTTTTGGACGAGGGTTTTGATGTTGGCGGTGCCGATGATCTCACGCATGTTGCCTTGTAAGATCTGTTGAACCTGGGCTTGCAAGTCGGCATTGGAGATGCCGAGCAACGACTCAAAAGCGCGGTGTAAAAGATCGGGGTCGCTGGAGATCTTCAAGTTGGCGACGCCATCGACATTGATGTTGATGAATTCCGTGGTCGGGATGGGTTCGTCGGTCTTGATGTCGACCTGGAACACTTTGAGGGAAAGTTTGTCCATCCTCTGGAAGAAAGGAACGCGGAAGCCGGCCTTTCCGATGAGGATTTTCTTCTTCCCGGAACCCGAGATCATGATGGCTTCATCCGGCCCTGCTTTGACGTAAGAAGTCAGGAACGTGATTAGTCCTACGATCACGACGACAAGGGCGACGATGATCAGGACAATAGCCCAAGTTGGCATAAGGATTACCTCCCGCGTTTTTCTTAACGCTTAACACTCATATTGTAGTACGCCCGTGCGCGCATATAAATATATTCCGACGAAAAAAGCGTAGTTAGGTTATCAGTTGGCGAAAGAATAACGAATTACGATGAATTACGAAAAAACACTTATTTATATAAATAAGCAACAATAGTTCTCTTGTTAGTTATGGCCTGATAACCTCGCCATGAATATCATAATTCACTTTAAATTGACCTTTTGGCCCACTTGCAGACACCAACCTCCCATTTTCATAACTAAATGAATAATATTCAGGAGAAAGAGAACTATATTGATAAACAATACCGGAGATAAAATCACCAAAGTAAGAGAATTCATAAAATTCTTCTCCGCTATAGCCATAAGAGATTTTTACGAGTCTATTTTTGTAATCAAATATCTTGTTCGGACCTGCAAACCAATTGTTATAAAAAAGAATGAAATTTCCACTATCAGAGATACTGATATTATTGGATAGATCAATTCTGCAGCAGTGTTGTTCTTCTAATTCACCTTTTATGTTTAAACCAAAACTACTCATATTCCCATTAACCTCAATTCTTTCCTTATCTATAATCATAAAAGAGGTGTATATCTATGACAATTGAGGAACAAAATGAATACGTTAGAAGAATAAACTTAGTTATAAATAGAGATAAATCCTGGCATTTAGAAAGTCATCGGGGCTGGCAAATTATTTTAGATAAGTTTGAAATTCAATTTGCCTCAAATATAGTAAAGGTTGATTTCCATTTAATAGAGGGGCAACCAGTGTCAGAAAAATTTGATAATAGATGCAAAGCAGGAGCAATCAAGGGTTTGTTAGAACTATTTAACCAGCATTACTACTATATAGTTCCAAAAGGATATATGTTGATGTTTCTAGGATCTGGCATCTATTATTCATTCCGCTCCTCAATTGAACTCCGGAAAGCAATAGACAAGTGTCTAGATATTATGCAAAGTTATAAGTGAGGGCTTTGATGCATTCTCTTTATAACATTTCTCTGATAATATGGCCTAAAATTGGCAAAAAGGGGCTCAAAACACAAAAGAGGGGGTGTTTAGAAAGTCGACGTTTTGTCGGCTGACTAACGCCTTTTTTTCTTTTCCTTCTATAACTGTCTCTTGTGATCTCGTTCGGCTGATTATTTCCTTTGCCGAACTTGGCCGCTTTTGTCGCCAGACGTTTCGCGGACGGTTTTTGAACTCCCCCGGTTTCGTTCCCGGCGGAGCCTTCCAGTACCTAAATGGGCTTTCGCCGCGTGCGTACCGAAAGAACTTCCTTAGGTTCGACCCGAGGAGGTTAAGCATGATCTCAGTGGACGCGCCTTCGGGAAGACCGTGAAGTCCGATCGGTCCTGGGAAACGTAATAGTGAAGCTGAAGAAGCGCAAGCCGACGCCCTCCAAGTACGAGTACGTCCACGACGGCGACCTCGACAGAAGCGGCCACCTTTGGTGCGACTGGCTCGTCTACCAGGTCGGGAACGGCGTGGTCTACCATTGGGAGATGGACTTCCTTGGGAAGCCGAACTCGTCCAAGAAGGAGGTCCTCGTCCTCAACCTGCGCAACTTCCACTTCAGTCTCCTCTACGCCTTCGAGGGGACGACCCAGGAGAAGGTCAAGGCGCTGTTCGACGCCTTGGAAAAGGCCCTTGGCACCGAGCTTTTCGCCAAACTATTCAACGCCATAGTCACGGACAGGGACACGGTGTTCGACGACTTCGCGTCGCTTGAGACCTCGATCGACGGCGAGACGGTGAGGACGCACATATTCTTCGCCGACCCCGGCGCGTCGAACCCGAAGACACCAAAGTCTCGATCCCGTGGAGATTATTTGGGTAAGATCGTATCGAGGGACGCTCGCGCGCCAAGCTTTTTCTCGGCATATGCTCAGGCATTTTAATTTTGATGTTTCGGTTACAAATTATCATGGCGGATAACACTTAACACAAGGCTGCTGAGCTCGCTCTCGGACCACATGCCCTACTCGCTATTCGCCGCCGCGTTCGGCGATGACACGGCGAGGAAGCTCGGGCTCAGGGGGATACCGCCGAAGGAGGTGAGGCTGAAGCCAACCGCGAAGTAAAACGTGAAGAACTCTACTTTAGTCCGACAAATTGCGTTTGGTCGGGCGTTTTCGGCGCCCTCGGCTGCATCCGGGCGCCCTAGGCGATGGGGCTGCGGCGCCGTTTTGTCATCCCAAACGCAAATTAAAGGCGCCGAACCTGCGATAAGTCCGACGCATTTTGCGGTCGCGCCTAAAAACTTGCATTTAGTTTGTCAGTTGACGGTTAGGTTATCCAATGTATAAGAAAATGGTTGGGATTAAATCTCATCAAAGGGTACCCCTTGACTTTACTACTTCTTTGGAAGTATAACTCTATAGAAGTATAGGAGGAAATATGGAACCACTACAGATCTACCATGGTTCGAGCGATATCATTAATCGCCCCGTTTACGGTTTAGGGAATTTGCGTAACGACTATGGCCGTGGGTTTTATTGCACTGAACATCCTGAACTTGCCAAGGAATGGGCCGTGGCCGATGGACGGAATGGCTACATCAACACTTACGAGTTTGATTTTTCTAACCTGCGCGTGATGCAGTTATCTTCAGACCGATACCACGTTCTTAATTGGCTCGCGATTCTTTTGGAGAACCGTCTTGTCTCCCTTCATCTACCGCTGGCTATTGCAGCTAAGAATTATCTTTTGGAAAACTTTCTCCCCGACTATAAGGGATATGATGTCATCATCGGTTACCGCGCGGATGATTCCTATTTTTCTTTTGCCCGCGCTTTCGTTAGCAACCAGATTTCTTTAGAGCAGCTTAGTCGTGCCATGAAATTAGGCAAGCTTGGCGAGCAAATTGTGCTCCGTTCCCCAAAAGCATTCGACCAGCTCCATTTCCTTAAAGCCGAAGAGGTGAGTCACATCACGTATTATCCCAAAAAGAAGAGTCGTGATTTACAAGCGAGGAACGACTATCTAAACGAAGCGCAAAATGCAGATATTCACGGTCTTTTTATCCGCGACATAATCTTGGAGGCGATGCAAAATGATGACCCACGCCTACGATGAAATCTATCTTACGGAAGCCATGTCAAATCTCGGTGAGGCCTTTGATTACGCTTCTGAAGTCTGCCACTTAGAATTAGACGTCTTTATGGGTCACTTCCTTGCTAGCGGAGTCGCAGAACAATTCGGCATCGGGAACCCGCGTTACGTATCAGGATTATCCGGAACCGAATTGGTCATCGAGACGCTGAACAAGATAAGCCCAAGTGCCATCCCAGCCGAACCCGTTTGTAATACAAGCTTATCCCCCGAATATTGGTGTGGCTATGTCCTGGCC
>JAGAHY010000006.1 GCA_017626815.1 Bacilli bacterium
CCACAAGACGACGACAAGAACCATCCCGATATAGGAGAGAACTGTTTTTCTTGATTCCGCCGCTTCGTTCATGCTGCGCCATTATAGACCAAGCCCTCCGCGCGTAAAGTCATATGCTACATCGAGATAATAACTACCGCTAATCATGCCCAATGAGCGAGGCGATCCTTAGGCTTTGTCACTTCTGCATCGCCAAGGATTCATGCGAATCACTAGGCAAATAAAAGGGTTATGTTTTCACGCATCATCTTTCACTCGTTTTAGAAAAGGTATCCTATTTGCGGATTTTTCAGCATATTTCCATGTGGATTGCCTATCCCATATTTCCATTGCCATCGGCGAGATCCGACCATCACGGTTCCGTCATTATTCCCTTTCGTTGGCGGGAGGTGTATGACTCGCGTGTTTTTGCATGGAAAGCTATGAGCGATAGCGCGACCATGAATTCCAACATTCAGATTCTGCGCTTCATCGCGATGCTTTTGATTGTCTGCTTTCATGGAAGAACCATGCTTGAGTTTAAGGAGCTCGCTGAGCAAAGCATATGGCTTTTTGCCGGCATGCGAAGTCGTCCGTTATTATTGTTTCAAAGTCCCGTTTGAGATGGTGATGAGTTTAGGAGACGTGGAGTTTGCCAAAATCGACCGCTGCTTTGACTTCTGCCGTGGTGAAGAAACGCAAAATGCCTAGTTTTTTACCGCGAAATACCCATTAATTCCAAAAAGAAAAGCCTCTTTGGAGCAAACCTCGGAGGCTTAACGATATCCTTACTTTTTGGATTTTTCGGCGTTCTTGATCAAGGCTAAGGAGCCATAGATGTTGGAGTAATCCCCCAAAGACGCTTTCTTGATCTCGACGCTAGGACGGATGGAAGGCATCGTGTAACGGTCGACTTCCGCGAGGACTTTCTCGAGGAAGACATCGCCCATGGCCTCGATGACACCGCCACCATAGATGACGCAATCGGGGGAGATGGCGTTGATCATGCTGCCCGTACCAATCGCGAGATAATGGCAAGCGCGGTCGATGGCTTCAATCGTAACGCGGTCGCCCGCTTCGTAGGCGGCTTTTAAATATTTGGACTTGAAGACGCCGTTCTCATCGATGTATTGACCCATCATGGATTCTCTGCCCTTGACCATCTCGCCGCGAATATACTTGGCCATGCCTTTCTTGGAGGAGAAGGTTTCCAGGCAGCCATGGTTGCCGCAACCGCATTCGGGGCCATGCTCATCGATGATCATGTGACCTAGTTCGCCGGCTTTGAATTCATTGCCGACGAAGAGTTTCTTATTCAGAATCAGACCACCGCCGACGCCGGTTCCCAAGAAGAAACCGACGATGTTCTTGAAGCCTTTAGCCGCGCCGTATTCATATTCGCCGAGGACGCCGACATTGACGTCATTGCCCAAATAGAATTTCGCATGGAACTCTTTTTCGATCGCGCTTCTTAAATCGTAATTACGCCAGGGAAGATTGGGGGTAAAGACGACGACGCCAGTCTCGGAATTGATGATGCCCGGGACGCCCGCGGAGATTGCATTGACCTGCGACTTCTTGATGTTGGCCTTCTCAATTAACTCACGGGTGACGGCGATGATGACGGATTCGATGTTCTCGGTGGAGTTACCTTGCTCGGTGCTTCTCTTTTTGATTTTGCAGACCAGTTTGTCCTTTTCGTTGAACACCGCGCCGAGAACCTTGGTTCCGCCGATATCCAAACAAATATTGTATTTCTTAGCCATGATGGTAATTCCTCCCAATTATTCGGATTTCTCTTCTTCCGCTTCTACCGGAGCGGGTGCATTAGGATTGACTTCAAAGGAAGAGACGAGCTTCATGAATTCTTCTAATTCCTTTGTGGAAAGCGTATCCACGAACTTGTAGAACTTCTTCGCGGATTTGCGTTCGGTCTTCTCGGTGTGGAGATAATTCAGGGCGCTCAACGTCAAAGTGACGATTTCGTTTTGGAAGATGACCGCGCCTTTATCGACCAGGCGGGTGACGATCTTATGGCCTTTTTCCGGCTTGAGGTCAAGCTGGTCGCAAAGGGAGAGGAAGTCCTGCTCGCCATCGCGCTCGAGCACTTTGACGAGTTTCTTTTCTTTCTTGGTGAAGTCAAAGGGAGGAAGGAGCCCGAACTTATTTAGCGCGGCGACATATTTCTCCATATGCGCCTTGTCATGCGCTTTGTTGTGAGTTTTCGGCATTATTCATCATCCTCCTCATTCTTTTCGACAATCTCTTTGATGTGCTCGCGGACGGCGGTGGGGTTGACGTCGCTATCCTCGGGTTCTGGCGTATCGGTAATTTCTTCGTCGTCCACATCCTCTCTGGCGATGGCATCCATGATGTCGTCGGTGGAACGGATCATGTAACCGGTCGCGAGAAGTTTACGGACGGCCTTGAAACCACTCTTTTTAATCTTCTCGTCATTCTCCTGCTGCTTCTGGAGGAGTTCCTGTTGCAGCATCTCGGCCGGGATCAGGCTAGGATCGGAGAATTCCTTAGGCTGCTTTTCTTGCTCTTGGTAGCCCCTATCGCCAAGGCTGGCGATAAGTTTGTCGCGGTATTCCTGTAAGGAAGCTTTCGTCGCTTCGTCTAGAGGCGGATATTGCGGGTTCATTTCCTCCAAGGTCTTGCGGACAATGCGGGAAACGAGCAATCTCGCGAACCACTTATGGTCAGCGGGGACGACGTACCAAGGGCAATTTGGGGTCGAAGTTTGGTTGACCATGGATTCAAAGGCTTCCATATAGTCATCCCAATATTCTCTTTCGCGAAGGTCGCCCGAGGAGACTTTCCAGTTCTTCCTTTGGGTGTCGATGCGGGAGATGAAACGTCTAGCTTGTTCGTCTTTGCTGACATTGAGGAAGATCTTCACCACGCGGGTGCCGGTCTCATAAAGGTATTTCTCAAAGTCATTGATCTGACGGTAACGGTCGGCGATGATGTCGGCCTCTTTCATACGTTGTGGGACGATGTCGTTTTTGTAGAACGCGTGAACCTTGCCGACAAGGACGTCTTCATAGTAACTGCGGTTGAAGATGGAGACGAAACCCCGAGGTGGGAGAGCGCTCCAGAATCTCCAAAGGAAGTCATGGGACTTTTCTTCGGAAGAAGGAACCTTGAAGCAATATTCCTTAACGCCATGCGGAGAGAGCGTCGAGAAGACGGTGCGGATGACGCCATCTTTACCTGCGGCGTCCATCGCCTGGAAGACGAAAATAACACCTTCTTTACGTTCGGAATAAAGTTTTTGCTGCTTCTTGTTGATGACCAGCAAGTTGCTGACGAATTCATCGACTGCTTCATCACGGTTTTTAAATTCACCGGTATCCGCGCAATCGAATTTGGAGATGTCAAAATTGCGTTTCCCTTTGTACGCGTAACGAGATATGCCCATAAAATGGAGGCCTCCTGTTTTTCTATTGGCGGGTTTTTCCGCCGATATCACATTTATTAATGTACGAAAAAAGCGACGAACAATCAAGAGAAGATAATAACGCACACATGTGCGACAGCTTGTCATTTAGAGTGGAAATCGGCATTGAAGTAAAGAGGGATGATGAAGGCTTCGACACAAAAATAAAGGACTTTTTACGGCGCTTTTCGATGATTCCGGCTTGTGATATCCCTTCGCTGAAAATAAACTATCTTTAGGTCAAAGCGATGTCAGCAAGTAGCAAAGGAAGAGCGGGAGAAACGTTGATTAGCAAAGCGCTTCGGTCCATTGAAAGTCCTTCTTTTTTGCTTGACGACGTCACCTTTATCGACACCAAAAACGGGATGAGCCACCAGATCGACCACATCCTCATTCACCCTCATGGGGTCTTCGTGTTCGAAAGCAAAAACTATTCCGGAACCATCACCGTGAATGAAAACGGAAGATGGACGCAAACCTATCGTAGAATCACTCGCCCTATCTTTAACCCCCTCTACCAAAACAAGACACACGCGAGGATGGTCAACAAGCTTTTGGAAAAGCATTATGAAGTCGTACCCGTTGTCGTCTATGTCCAGAATAACGCGCCCTATGTCGCCGACGACAACGTCATTAACCGCGAAGACATTGCGTTGTTCGTGGATTCCTATCCCTATCAGAGTCTGATCACGCCGCCTCAAATGCAAGCCATCTATGAAGTACTCAAATCCAACAACGCCAAGACTTCAAAGAAAGAACACGTAGAAAACATTGCTTATCTCAAACAATACCGGAAAAGTTCTCAGCAAGAGATGGCCTACGCCATGGAGCAAGGTCACTGCCCTTGGTGCGAAGAAAAAATCATCATCGAAGGCGAATCTTACCGCTGCAGCCACTGCAATTTTCATTTTCACCTTTAACTGCATCCATCGAACAATGATTCCGATACATTCGCTCGGGTAGTATAGTCACTTTTAAACACATGAATGGCGATTATCGCCAATGATAGATTGTGCTATTGTTTTCTTGTGGAATCCGTTTTTCTGACATATCCAGCATTGTTCGCATTTCTCGCCGCTATTCTTGTTTCCATCGGCGGATTGGTGTTTTTCCCAAAGGCTCGTTTTGCCCTTTTTCTGATCACTTTAGGTCTCGCCCTAGGCTTCATGCTCACCCTATATTTCTTAGCCGCGACCCTAGAAGAATTGCTGATAAGTGGTCTATACTGTTTTGCGTTGACAATCATCGGATATCTAATTAGTCAAAAGAAAGAAAGGAGAAAGCCATGAGCTTCGTCTCCTTCTTTTATCTCGCTTATTTGTTTGTTGTCGTGCTCGTGCACTTCCTTTTGCCCCACAAGTTCCGCTGGGTGTGGTTACTTGCGGCGAGTTATTTCTTCTATGGTTTCAATAACCCCTGGCTGTTGTTCTTGATCATCTGCGTTACTCTGGTTACCTATCTATGCGCTTTGGGAATCAAGAAGTTTGAAAGAAAGAAGATACTATTCCTCGTCCTTTCGATCGTCATCTCTTTGGGCTCCTTATTCGTCTTCAAGTACCTGGACTTTGCGATTGACTCCGTCATTAAGCTCTCCCACCTCTTTGGTTCCTCGTGGGAAGTGGACGCATTAAACATTATCCTCCCCGTCGGCATTTCCTTTTACACCTTCCAAGCCCTCTCCTATGTCGTCGACGTATACAAAGATAAGACGCAACCAGAAGCGCATTTTGGATACTACGCCTTGTTCATTTCCTACTTTCCTCAGCTAGTGGCAGGCCCCATTGAACGTTTTGACCGCTTGATGCCTCAATTAAAAAACGAGCGCAGTTTTACGGCGGAAAACTTCTATATTGGCTTTCGTTATATCCTCACGGGCTATATTAAGAAAGTAGTCCTCGCCGACTTCCTCGCCATCACGGTCAACAAAGTATTCAATAACCTAGGACAATACGATGGTGGGGCGATCGCTTTCGCCGCCATCTTGTTTGCCTTCCAAATCTATGGCGACTTCTCGGGCTATAGCGATATTGCCAAAGGCTCCTCCAAAATCATGGGCATCGACCTCATGGAGAACTTCGACGCTCCATACCTCGCCACCTCGCCTCGCAACTTCTGGAGAAGGTGGCACATTTCTTTGTCCCGTTGGTTTGGGGACTATGTCTATATCCCTCTTGGCGGGAACCGCAAAGGCAAAGCCAGACAATGTTTGAACCTGTTCCTCGTATTCTTGCTTTCCGGGTTATGGCATGGCGCCAACTTAAAGTTCGTCGTCTGGGGCGCGATCCATGGCTTGTTCCTCATCGTGGAAACCTTATTGCCCAAGCATCAAAGCCCTCAAAACTTCTTCGCCAAATGGAGTCTTCGTCTATTGACGTTTCTGCTTGTTGATTTCGCCTGGATTTTCTTCCGCGCGAACTCCTTGCCTGACGCCGGATACGCCATCACCAAGATCTTCGCTTCCTGGAATGGTTTAAGCGGACTAGGGGCATTGATAAGCCCTGCCCTCGCGCTTCGTTTATGCGGCGTCTTCTTGGCTTTAGCGCTTTGCCGCTATATGCCAACGGTTATGCCAAGCGCAGAAAGAGGAAACGAATGGGCATTCTTATCGATTGCTTTTGGCGTCTTTATCGTCGGCTTATCTTGGGCACTTACGTATCAAGGAGGGGAAGGTAGTGCCTTTATCTACTTCCAGTTCTAGCATGAAAAGAGGAATCAAACGTACGCTCATAGGCCTTAGCATAACGACATTCTTGCTGGCTCTGCCTCTTGCGGGAGGCATCGTGCTCTTTTCGAATTCGAACATTTATGAGGACACATTCTTGGGTGGCATGAAGCTCAAACGCGACCTTTTGAAATCCACCCCAGGAAAACGGATTGTGCTCATCGGGGGAAGTTCTCTTCCCTTTGGTATCCAAAGTCATCTCATTGAACAAGAGCTCCCAGACTATAAGGTTGTGAACTTCGGTTTATACGGCGCGCTAGGAAGCGAGGCCATGTTTGACCTAGCCTCGCCTTATATCCATGAGCAAGATATCGTGATCATTTCCATTGAACAAAGCGAACAGACACTTTCCTCTTATTTTTCCCCGCGGACCATGTGGCGCGCCATCGATAACTGCAAGGAAGCCTTCTTCGATTTAGACCCCAATGACCAAAAGATGATGTTTGGCGATGCCTTTAGTTTCTCTAGCGAAAAGCTCCCTTACATCCGTTCTTCCACCAAAGCCGAGGGAGATGGCGTCTACGCCTATTCCTCATTCAATAAGTTCGGCGACATCATGTCCGAACTAACGCCCAATAACATCATGTATGAGGGCGTCGATTCCAATCAAATGATTTCCTTTAGCACGGATGTCATCCAAGATTCCTTTATCCAAGAAATGAACGATTTCGCCGCAAAAGTGAAGCAAATTCATGGACATACGTATTATTGGTTCGCTCCAGCGAATAACTCTGCGGTCCATCAAAAGAACCGGCTGATCGACCTTTTCTATGAACATCTTAACCAGCGTCTTAACTTCCCCATTTTGGGCGATCCCCATGACGCGGTGATGAACGCGCGTTACTTCTTTGACACCAACTTTCACCTCAATTCCGCTGGCAGCCAAAATAACACCAGACGTCTAATTATGGATCTTAAGGCGGCCTTAAAAGACGACTCCAAGACATCCATCGAACAACTTCCCCCACCCCCGCTAGGCACGGGAACTCAAAGCGAAGGCAATAACGCCGACATCGAATATTTCCGTATCGTCGAAGGGGAGCAATACTGCGAGATCGTTGGGCTTACCGCTGAAGGCGCGGCCATGGAAGAGTTGACCGTCCCCTACTCCTACCACGGCAAAATCATCGCGACCTTTGACGCGGGGACTTTCGCTGGTAACCAATCCTTAAAGAGAATCACCATCCAGAATAACATCCGCCGCATCGAGAACCGTTCCTTCGCCAATAGCAGCATCCGCCGCATCATCTTGCAAAACGAATCCCCATCTAGCATCCCCGTGGGACACTTGTTGTTGGAAGATTCGCAAGCCAACATCTACGTCCCTTGGTATTCATTGTCCAAATACCGTTCCAATTATTACTGGTCCGCTTTCGCCGATCGCATCTTCGCTTTTAGATAAAAGGCGCGAGGGAAGAGACAATCATATTGCTTCGTAACTCCGCCCCTTCGGTAGAAAGATGGTTATCGATCTTATAGAAATATTTCGTCGGGAAAAGGGAATCCTCGATGCTCATAATCACGGGAACGGAAAGGTTTTCTCTCAGGTAGTTTTCTAATTCCTCGCGCTTGCCGGTATTATCCTCGGGGAGACAGTGAATATTCTTTGGCGCAAAGGCGAATAATATGCGGATGCCCAAGCGATTTTGATAATCTTGATAGACGGCATTTAAGGCTTGGACTTCGCTGCCATCCCCAACAAACAACGCGTTTAGATCGTAGTCCAAATAGGGTTGCGATATGCGACCCTCGAAATCCGTATTGGGTCGATAGAAAATCATGTCGCCGCACACGTTATAAGTCAGTTCCTCGTAATAATTGTCCTCGTCATCATAATGATAGGCGAAGCAATCATAGGACAGCTGTGGGGCGTGGGAACGGTTATTTTGGTATTTGCCATAAGCGGTAAAGAACTCCGACATGCGGCGTAAATCAATGCGCGAGATTTCTCCATACCCGGATTCAAGACAATAAAAGAAACGTTCATCGAAGGCATTAGACAAACAAAACTGAGAAGGGATGGCATCAAATTCGGGGGCGTGGAGCAGGATATCCCCTTCGTTCATATAAGAAGTAATGATTTCCAACTGTTGGACCGCGCCGAAGTAAGCGAATACGCCCATGTTAACGACTTCGTAATCAGGAAAATAGGAATGGATGATCATCGAGTTATATCCATATCGAGCGCTTGAGCCGGAGAAAAGGATGATTTTCTTCTTGTCTTGGACTTGCGCCAAATAATCGACCTTGTCTTGGAATGCGTCCCAATAAGTTCCCGAGTAACACGGAAGCTCGACGGCGTTAAGACGAACAGTCTGTAACTTCGGGCAATATAGCGACGAATCGCTAACCCTGCTTAGTCGGTCATAGAAAGTTAAGCGGCTTAGATTCGGACAAACAATTCCAGATTCCTCAATCTGTGTGATATAGGGTGAGAGGATTAGCTCTTTAACCGTCTCCGAATGAATGGCGCCTTGGCCGATGGTGGTGATTTTTTTGGAGTTGTAAGTGGTTGGTAGGACAATCTTTTCATCATCGCCTTCATAAGAGGCGAGGCGATAACCACGGCCGTACTCCTCGAACGTAAAACGCTCGCTCGGGGTCTCCGGTTCAAAGACGCCATATAGATTCTCGATGTCTTTATCATAGCGCCATCCAAAGCCGATGAATTCTCCGCCACCATCTTTTTTGGTGTTCCACCCAACCTGAAGATAGCCATCATGATGAAAATATAGGAGGCCATTGGGGGCGTGTCCACGTAGATGAGGACCATCCTTGGGAGCCTTGATGATAATGGTTTCCTCTCCGCTGCTAGACTCGGCCGAAGAAAAAATCGAAGAATCGTGAATACTGGTGCTTTCTTCTGAAATTGAAAGGCTTTCTGCCGTGGATTTTTGGCTCGATTCAGTGAAAGATACGGTGCTGGAACTTAGGGAAGATTCATCGCTTCGGTCTTCGATAATGACCGTATTTGAAGTGAGGCGCAAGGTCGCGATCAACGGGTAACGGACCTCGGATAACGTGATTTTGCAGCCGGTGGCTATCGGCTGGATTTTACTTTTCCAATAGGAACAGCCCGTCACGGCATAATCCTCTTCGAGGCGGATGGTAAAAACCGCATCCGCGCCCCGGCGTATTTCTTGAAAGGGCTCAACAACGGTAAAACCCTCGCCTTGCTCGATTCCGACTTCGATGTATTCATCCGTGGATAAAACAGGACTAGAGCATCCGATGGTGCAGAACACAAAAGAGAGAAAAGGAAGATAGCGTTTTTTCTTCATCCATGTGAATTATAGAACCTGACTGCAAGAAATACATAATAGGCGATTAACCCCTACATTCCATTCCCAATATCCATCCCTTATTCGGATGGTCTCGCCATATTTGTTTGGCATTTTAACCGTCATAAAGAAAAATCAAGCTTCGGCAAATATGGCGCTGCAAGCTTGATTCTTTCTGTCTTGATGATTAAGCGGCTTTCTTCAAAGAAGCGGTGAACTGCGCATCGAAGTTGGCGTCGCAACCGCCTCTTTCTTTCACGGCGTACAAAGCCTTGTCCGCGTTACGGTAAGCGGCCTCGAAGGTGACGGCTTTCCTCTTATGGGTCACGCCGAAGCTTAAGGAGACCAACGGGAAGGAAGGCTGGCGGTTATGAACATCCACAAACGCGTTATTCAAGCCGATGAGGATACCCTTGATTTCCGCTTTCCTCTTTTCGGAACAGTCAAAAACCATGACCACGAATTCATCGCCGCCGATACGGAACACTTTATCGTGGTTGAGGAAGGACTCGCGTAGCCTCCTTGCCACTTCCGAGATGACAGCGTCGCCCATGGCGTGGCCAAGGGTGTCGTTGATGGATTTAAAGCGATCGATATCCGCGATGATAAACAACACTTCTTGGTCAGCGAGGCGGTTGCAGGTATCGACATAATCATGGCGGTTGGAAATGCCCGTGAGGATATCGTGGCTGACCTCATATTCGAGGATATCCTTCTGCCGCTTGTTCTCTTCATACATATGGTTGTAGGCCGCGGCAACATAACGGATTTCGCTTGAGCCCCGGACTTTGATTGGAAGGTTCTCATCGATGCATTCTTTGGTTCGCCGTAAAGGACGCAAGGCCAAGAACCACGTGGAGAGGGCCGAGGCAACCATGCTGATCAGCAAGGTTCCAAGGACGATGTTGTGGAAGATGACCGTCTGGTTAATGCTGTCGCTGGCGCTTTTCTTGCGGGTCTCGGTGATGTTGATGAGGTCTTCAAGACAGGCGGAGACGGAATCATCGATTTTCTTCTTCAGGTTCAAATAATCATCGCCATAGACCATCTCAATGGCATAGCTTCGCTTCTCATCCACGGTTTTGGATGCGTCTTCGGCGGTAAGCTCAATTCCCTTGATAGTGCCAGGGATATCTTCTAGTCCATAGTAATCAGCGGCCAAACGCATCGCATAGTATTCGCGTTCGGCAAGTTCGTTGGAGAAATTTAACGCATTGGTCAGGTCGGTATAGACGATCGTGTCGGCAAAATACAGGCGTACATTCTCCAAGGCACGTTCACGGGACATGGACTCCTTCACCTCGGTAACATAACGAGCCGCGGCCACCTTGTTGCCCGTAGCCACGAATTCGCGGCTTCTGCTGGTAAGGTAATCGGAGGTTTCATCAAGTTGCAAGACGTCGCTGGCGCAATGGATGTACTGGTCGGTCAGACGTTCGATTTTGTCGAACCCCGACTGCGAAATGCCCGTCGTAATGAAGACGGTGATGGTCAATAGCAAAGAGGCCACCGTCAAGATCGAGTAGATGAGGGCTAAAGGAACACCTCGATGTAATTTCTTCTCCATAGAAGGGCTCCTTTCTTATACATTGGGCGATTATACACATTATCTTTTTGGCATGACAACAAAAATACGCTTAAGCGTAGCCGCGGATTTCGGTACGGAAAGAATTGTCAATTTATTAATTGGTCCCAAAAGATGAGCCCGAAAAATGGGTTTATTTGAATGGGAATTAATGCCAATCAACTAAGAGGACAATATCAAAAAACAAGAGACTTTTAAGAAGGATTTCACCAGAAAAATCACATTATCGAAATAATTGGTTTGATGAAAAAAGCCTTTTTGTAGCCAAGGATTTATTTGGAGTTCTTTTCGTAATAAGCGTTCATTTCTCTAGAGAGCAAAGAGAAGTCGTAGAATTTGGAAAAATCATATTCTCCTTGTTCGTTTCGGGATACCAGGGACACGCCGACATCCGCACCACCTTCGACTTCGTTGCCTTCAAGCGTCAGCATGTGCACTTGGCTGGAGATACGAACATACATGCCTTCCGCGCTGCAGGCATCAAGGACCGCGCAGCAGCCTCCGCCGGAATTATCCCCCATGATAAGGACGCCCTGTTCGCGGGCAAGGCAAGGAAGCAAATTGCCACAAGAGAAAGAACGGGCGCTGGTAAGCACCGCGAAATGGAAGGGGTAAGAAATTGATTTGTCTTTCTCGTCAAAGACGCCATCGAAGTTCAAATCAATATCATATTCGGTCGTGATGACATTGTCTGCGATGACATCACGGTAATGGAGATAGGCCTTGCCCGTGGTCATGGCCAGCATCGTGAAGACGATATCGGCATAGCCACCGCCATTGGTGGAGATATCCAGGACGACATTTTTCACCGTGTTATCGTTCTTGTATTCTTCCAGCATGCGGTGAAGGTTACCGACGCAGTCCTGAGGCATCTCCTGCCGCTTCTGGTAGAATGCGCTCCATTCGTGCAAATCAAAATTAAAAGCATCAAAACGGTAGAACAACGTATCGTCCTTGCGAAGATAGGAATTATTCTTCGTCCCGCTTTGGATTTGGGCCATAGTAAGATCGGTAGAATATTTTGCGTCGGCTCTTCTTGGCGCGCTTTGTTCGCCAATGGTATAGCCCACGTTGAAGATGCGGTCGCGGACTATCCCACTTAATTCATCATCCCGGTTCAACACCCGGTATAAGCCGCTATAGATGACCGTGTGACCGGCGTCGGAAAGATAGTCATCAAGGATCAACACACCAGCGCAATAATCAATTTGGTCGACGGATTGCAGGAGATTTCTGCAGATTTTCGTCGTTCTGTCTTTTTGGGAAAGTGCTTCATCGAGGTTACGGTTTTTGATGAATTCATCATGGAGAGTCTCTCTACCAGAGGCCCCATAATACGTATCGATGAGGAAGCGCAGTTCCCCATAAGAGAACGCGCCTTCTTCCGGTGTCCTATCGCCACTAGTAAGACGACGATGCAAGTCCTCCACATAATCGGGGTCAGCGGTGACGCTGGACGTCGTCATATCCGGGTAGTTGGGGTCGATGAAATAAAGGTGGGTGCTGTCATAGAGGCAAGTCAGCATCGTCGGCCCCATGAAGATGTTGGATAACGTCGCGACAGGCAAATAAAGCGAACCGCCTTGAGCGATAAGGTTGATGCCATATTGGGCGAAATTGATGACTGTCTTCTTCGGCGCCTTGGACATCTTGGATTCTTTGACGCGAACAAATGGAGCCCCATCATAATAAGTGTTGTAGACTCCATCCTGACGGTAGATGGTCGTGTCGACGAAAAGCTCGTAGTCGTCCGAGGTCAAAATATCTTTCTCCGCATCGATAGTGGCAATTCCACCACTAGCCGCGATAATCGTGAACGAAGAAGAATCCGCACTGACGTTAAGTGTCTTTCCTAACAGGAACTTATAGTAGTCCTCGATCTTCATATAAGGAACACTTTTGAGACGGTCTTGACGATAGAAAACGTTCGCGCTTTGTTTGTTGTCGCGGCGGTAATGAATGACTTCGATATCCTTAGGGGTAAAAACCACTTCAGCATCCGCGATCTCCTTTTTGGCCGCAGGGAAAACTCGGATGGCGCAACTTGACGTGACCATCTCGTTTTGGGAATCCGTGACGCGGATCTCGACTTCGCCTTCTTTAAGGGCCGTGACAACGCCTGAAGCGGAGACGGAAGCAACGCCGGAGTCGCTACTGGTCCAGACTAACGTGGACTTATCCGCACCTTCCGGGGAGGTGACGACGACTAGGTCGATCGTTTCCCCTACCGCAATGTTAAGTCGGTCCACATCAAGACGTGCGTTTTCTATCGGAACGCCCGAAGAACGCTCCGTCGAAGAAGATTCGGAGGCCGATTCGGATGCAGGTTGCGAAGAAGGTTCGGAAGTTGGTGACGATGACACCGCTGGCGAACCGCAGCTTATCAGGCAAAGGGCGAGCAGCAACAATGCTTTTTTCATATGATCTTTTCCTCGGCATAATGGTAGCATAACCCATGGATGATGGCCTTATGTTTCATGCGAGATCAAATCCAAAAATAGGTTGGAACGGCAAGGGAATTATGCCTTTTGCTTCTTCGCTGAAAAAAAGGGGCTCCTTTTTTTGATGTGTCATTGCTCATCGTCACGAAGTTAATAATACAAATGAGTTACAGGCGTACGATGCGGGCGCGAAAGTGCTTTCTATTTACACATTTAGCAGTAAAATAATCCCAATTATGGGCGTTAAAAAGACATCCCCATTTTCTCGGCGTAAAGGACTTAGCGTCACCGCCTTCCTCTCACCATCCTTGGCGGTCCTTTTATCGTTGCACGTTCTCATCGCCGCTTTCATCATCGAAATCAACCGAGCCAGCGTCTTCTTGTCCGACTCGATGCAACGTTCCGCCTCTTATGTCACCGACGCGACTTCGTTGCTTGCGGGAAGCAGCCTTCTTTCCGAGACATCGACCAATTTCGTCCTCCGTCCAGTTTTAGATGACAAGTCACCCAACGTCGGGCCCATGATCGCCTATTGCAACGAACTTAGGATCCCTAGACGTGGGGATGATATCGTCAACCGTTTTGCCAATACCGACGCCGACGCCGAGGCCAAAGCCCACCTGCAGACGGCGGCCGAAAGCGCGAACTATATGTACCGCATCCAGCTTCGTTCTTTGTCGTTGATTACCTCCGTTTATCCCCTGCCGCCTCTAGAGCAGTTATCCACTCTGCAGCTTCCGACGTTAAGCCCAGAAGACAGTGCTTTAAACGCGGAAGAGAAAGTCTCCCTCGCCGCGAACTTGATGCTCGATGTCGAATACGGCAACCATAAAGGCGCGGTCAGCACCCACGTGAATGCCGCCGTAGGTATTCTCCGCTCCGTATCCGAGCAGCATTCCGCTTCCACCAGCAAGAAAATCGGCATCCTACGCACATGGCTTTGGATTGGCACCATCTCTGTCGTCGTTCTTATCTTGTTCATCTTCTCCATTCTCTACCGCAGTATGATTATTCCCGTCGTCCGCTCCTCCAAACTTATTGAGAAAGACGAAAAGCTTGAGTTCGAGCATAGCTTCCGGGAAGTCCGCACTTTATCCGCCTCTTATAATGAATTGAAAGACCGCCGCGATGCCTTGGATAAAATGCTTCGTCTCGCCGCCGAACGCGATGCCTTGACCGGATTAGCCAATCGTTATGCGTACGAACAGATGTTGGATGCCTTAGCCATGCACCAA
>JAGAHY010000043.1 GCA_017626815.1 Bacilli bacterium
GATAATGGTCGGTGGAGGTGTCTGTGCGCTTTAGATCCCCTAGGCTTAACGCGAAGGGATAGTAGGCGTATTCCCCCGCGCTTATTTCCAAGGAGGCCACGTCAGAAAGCACGCCCTTTGGGGATAACGGCTTGACCGCGTCAAAGGAGATCACGTTCTTGACGTCATTGGAGCAGGCGAGTTCCAACTCGTAATGTCCCACTTCCAAAGGGATGAGGCGCAGGGCCCCGCTTTTGGTGGACGTCGTCAAAGTGTAACTGAAGCTTCCCTCGCCTGGCGAGGAGATGGTCTTCACTTTGACGGAGGAATCGTAGACGTCGGCCTTGCCATCTGGGTAGGAAAGCTGATAGGAATACATCTTCGTCGTCCCGACGATGGCTTGGTTCTCTTCGTAAAGCTTGATGAGGTTACCCTCTTCGTCCTTGCCGGAGACGACGTTACCAGTCGCGGATATCGCGGTAGGCTCGTAGGTCACGGTCCGCTTGGGAGGGGTGAGCGTATTGACGATACTCGCCATGATGCTGGAGAACCAGGAAGACTGCTGTCCTGACGCTCCCGTCGGGGTGGCGCTTTCGGCGATGATCAGGGTGCTGCTCAAACCGAAAAGGACCCATGAGGTAATATTTACGACTTTGACAGCTTTATTTCCCATATCTAAATAAAGATTATCATATACAAGCAGCAAATTGGACAACTCTTTCGCCTATGCGCGCGTCATTTTGCGTAAGGGCTTTGAATAACGGCTCCTATGGACGTTATCTCTTCACCCGCTTTAGAAGTGAGGATTGACTATGCCCAAATAAATGAGGAAATGAAGGTTTTCCTAAGACGCTTGGGATGGCATCTTCATTGTCGTCTACATGTTTTAATTCACGTTTAATTCACGAAAATGAATTAGGAATTTTTAATTCGCAAAAGTGAATTAAAAGTAAATTAGATATGGTTCAGATGATGAGATAAGGCCTTCTTGGCCCTTTATTCAAACCTGCAATTTGAAACTATCTACCCATCATGAGACAATGTGGGCCCATGAGGAAATGCATCAAGCCCCTTTTACAAATCTATACAGATGAGGCAAAGCCGCTTGTCGTCTATCGTGTCTTAAACCGGGACACAGGCATGGCACTAGCGTGCACAACTGAGGAAAGCGAGGTTCGGCTTCTCGTCGACCGGTATGTCGATTTGACGCCTGTCCGCGTGGACTCGTTTGCCTTGGTCACCTTTGAAGACGTTGATTTCGGCATCAGTAATGGTTTGATTCATAACGCTGGGAACGACTGCCCGAAAACGATAGATTACGGAAAATGAAGTTATCCCCGCGATGTGACTCACGCGTAATCATCAATCCATAAGAGACTTGAATCGTTTTCTGTCTTAGAAGAAAAACAGTTCTTCGAACCGTTTATCCAAGGCAACGCACAAGAGCAAAGCCAATTTGGTGGTAGGTTCATACTGACCAACTTCAATGGAACTAATCGTGTTTCTGGATACACCGACGAGCTTGGCTAAATCGGCTTGGGATAAGCCTTTTTCTTTGCGCACGACAGCGACGTTATTCTTCAGTTTTAATTCAGTGTTCATCGAGCCATTACTCCCGCCAATTGTAAGATCCAAAGCACGAGGAAAGCGACCGCTGCAAGGCCATAGATAATGGCCACGATCAATTCATGCCTCTTTCTAAGACTCACATATTTTACAAGAAATGCCGTGAAGGCCATCGCGAACAAGGCCATGTTTCCGCCAAAGTTTATGTGGTGGAATGCGATGCCCTCCACCACATCCCAAATAAGAATAAGGAATAGTCCGACGAAGTAAGCGATGTACGCTCCTTTCCGTTGCGCGTCTAGATCCGCGATATCCTTTCCTTTGTTCTCTTCTTGTGCTTTCGCTAAGATTTCATTCCGTTCCATAAGTTTCTCCTTTTGCCAAGTTTACTTGTCATAACCTTATTATCCTCTGCCAAGTATACTTGTCAACATAGAAGATGAAAAAAGCACCGGCAATTACACCAGTGCAATCTTTTCTAGTGGCGCGCCCGAGGGGACTCGAACACCTAACCCTCAGATTCGTAGTCTGATACTCTATCCAATTGAGCTACGGGCGCATCCGGCTGCTTTTGACAGCCGAAGAATTATAGGACACTTGCGCGAAACAAGCAACCATCAATTTTGGAGCTTCCGGCCGGATTTGAACCGACGGTAAGTGAGTTGCAGTCACTGGCCTTACCACTTGGCTACGGAAGCAGCGAAAGGATTATAACCCCCTGCCCCTTGCAGGGGAAGAGGGAATTTAACGAATCTTCACGCGCATGCGCGAAATTACTGGAATAAGGTACATCATAATTGAAAGATCCGCCCTTGTTTCCAAAGGCGGATCATTTCAAATTTAGGTTACTTTTGCGGGTTATTTTTTGAATTTGCCTGCGCAGAGACGGCCTTACGTCTAGCGACGCGGTAGGTATGGTAGTACTTCTTCGTCGCGATGAAGGCCACGATGAGCACAGCCGCGGCGGCGAGGATAATCGCGAAGACGATGACGCCGGCGATGGGCAAGTTGTTGGACTTGACGTCGCTCCACATCTTCAGGACGTAGATGTTGTTCTCGCCATAATCGCGCATGACCGCGAGCTTCGGGATGAGGGTCTGGTCCGGATATTGGGCATAGAATTGTCGGCCAACGGTAACCTCATTGCCCTCTTCATCGGCGACTGTTTCAAGCTCGTCACTATAGAAGAGGAAGGGATTCTCATCGGGGGATTCGGATTCGGTATCATAACCTTCGACATCGATCGTGCCGTCAAACATATAGGAGAGGTCGCGGACGGCCCATTCGATTTGGTTTTCCTCGAGGTAGGCATCATAGGCTTCGCCTTGCTCAGGATCCTCCTCGAGGGCTTCTTCTTCGATGACTTGGTTATAGAGGGCTTGGTATTCTTCCCAGGTCATGGCCACACCATCGACGACAGCCTCGTCGTAGGTGGAGCCAGTCATGTCAAAGTAGCCATAATCTTCGGCGACAAGTTCAGGCTTGCCATTGACCAAGCGGTAATAGGATTTGCCGTCTTGGAAGCGGTAGCCCGTTTCGTCGTCGTAGGAAAATTCGAAGTCATAGACGCGGTCTTCCTCGTTTGCGGGATCGCCATCTTCGACGACGGTGAAGACGCCTTCGTCAAAGCCTTGCTCTTCCGCGTATTCGGCATAGACCAAGTCGCTATCTTCCCAAGTGCAGCCATCGTCGCCAGAGGCATCATGGTAAACATACATCGCATAGCTGCGCGGGTCATACCAAGCGCGGATGAGGTCATGGACGGTTTCGCCCGCGATGAAGGACGTATAGCCGATGGTCTCCATGTTGGCCGCGGCTACATAGGGATTGGAGATGAAGTCGAGGAAGTCCTCGGCCGCGGCTTTATGTTCCGCGTCGCTGGTCTTGGGGATGGACCAGGAGTCGAACCAGATGTTGCCGCCAGTCTTGGGGACACTGTAATAGATGGTGGTATTGGCTTCGTTCTCGCCGCGGTCAATCGAATAAACCGCGTCGCCCGACCAAGCCAAGTTCATGCCGACAAGGCCTTTGACCATGTCGTCTTTGCCCGAGTCGACCTCGAAGCCGAAGACGTTTTCCTTCAAGGAGAGGAGAACATCGCGGACTTCGCGGACGCTTTTTTCGTCGCAGCGGTTGAAGATTTCGGTCAAGGCCGCGTTATAGGTGGAGACGGCTTCTTCATATTTGCCCGGAATCAGGGTATAGCTGCCATCTTCCATATCGAAGCAGCCCGATTTCGTCATGGCTTCGAGGATCTCGTCGCCATATTGCTTCATAATGCCGACGGAATAGGTGTCGCGCATGGAGTCCTTGACGGACATCTCGTTTTTATATTTGGTGTCCCATAAGGACTCCCAATCCTGCATGTCGAACTTGATGGTATCTTCGTCGACGCCGGTATCGCGGTGGACTTTCTCCGGGTTAAAGAGGATGCCTAAGGTGCCCCACATATAGCCGACGGAGTAATCCGCCATGATTTTCTCCACGCCATTGATGGGGGCGGTGATCGACTCCATCACGTCGAGAAGGTAACGGGAGCAATATTCGTTGTAATTGGGGACGCGGCTGCGGTCGATGGGCTGGAGCATGTCCATCGACATCATCTTTTGGATGGTATAGTCGCTGGCGGCGATGAGGTCATAAGTGGTCTTCCCCGTCTTTAAGGAAGCCAACATGGTCTCGTTGGTATCGTAGGTGTCATAGATGACTTTGACCTTTTTGCCAAGCTTTGCGGATTCATATTCCTCAAAGCCGGAAAGAACGTCGGCATAGGTATAGGATTCGCCGGTTTCTTCATCGACGTATTCGAATTCGCTTTCGCCGATATAGTCCTCGCAGTTGAGGGCCTTAAGGATCAAGGTTTCCTCGCCATTAGAAGAGCAACCCATCAAGGTTGGGGCGAGCATCATACCAAAGAAAATGCCTGCAAAAGTACTTCTTTTTCCGTTTTTCATGGTTAGGCCTCCCTTCCTTTACGCGTCTTTTTGACGGAGCGGTTACGGTAGATGGTGACCAAGACGGCGACCACCAAAACAAGGATGAAGATAATCGTGGTCAAGGCGCGCATCTCGGGTGGGATCGGGCCTTTCTTGATCTTGGCTTGGACCAAGGTGGACAAGGTCTCGATGGATTTGTCGCCCGAAAGAAGGCCTGCGCCACGGGTGAACGCGGTGACGATGAAATCATCTAACGACAAGGTGATGGAGAGCAATAACCCAGAGAATACGCCAGGAATGATCTCGGGGACGGTGGCTTTCCAAAGGGCCTGGGTTTGCGTGCAGCCAAGGTCCATGGCCGCCTCATATAAAGCGGGGTCCATCTGCTGGAGTTTGGGCTTTACGGAAAGATAGACGAAGGGCACTTGAAGAATCATGTGACCGACGAGTAAGGTCCAGAAGCTAAACACGTTCGCGCCACCTAAGATATAGGATTGGAAGAACACGAACATGACCGTCAAGGACAAGGCGATGACAATTTCGGCGTTGACGACCGGGATCTGGTTGACGGATTCGATGATCTCGCGGCTGCGCTTCTTGGAATAGAAGGCGCCGATGGCACCACAGGTTCCAAGAACCGTGGAAAGAAGCGAGGAAATCAACGCGATTAAGACGGTGTTGCCTAAGGCGACCATGATTTCTTCGCTTTGGAAGAGGTTCTTATATAAGTCGAAGGAGAAACCCGTCCAGGTGCCGATGTTGGTGGCCGTGGTGAAGGAGAAGGCGATGAGGACCATGATCGGGACATACATCACGATCAGCACGAGCCAGATGATGCTTTGGCCGATGGTCTTGTGGAGGATGGCGTTGCGGCGCAGTTTACGCTCGTTGACACTTAAGGTGCGTTTCATTACCAGAGCCTCCCTGCTTCGCGGCCGCTATCTTTGCTGAAGCGGTTGGTGATAAACATCGTGATGAAGATGAGGGCCAACATGATAAAAGCCATAAAAGAGCCGTCATTCCAAAGCGAATTGTTGAACGAGTTGGCAATCGAGTTGCCGAATAAGGTGAGTTTGCCTTCGGATAACGTGTCGGAGATGACATAACTCGACATCGTCGGCATGAAGACCATCTCGGCCGCGGAGACGATGCCAGGCACCGACTGGGGCAAGATGGAATGGGTGAAGGTCTGCACGGGGTTGCAGCCAAGGTCGCGTGCCGCCTCGATCTGTGAACGGTCGAGTTTGATCATCGTCGTGTAAAGCGGCAAGATCGTAAACGGCAAGTAGTTATAGACCAAGCCGATCAAGGTGGCGAAATAAGGATGCTCGCCGCCTTTGATGCCAATCATGTACAAGACGTCGCGGGTGGCGCCGGTACGAAGGACGAAGTTGATCCACATCGGCATGACGAAGAGCATGACCATGACGTAGTTCTTGTTGACTTTCTTATCCGCGAGCAAATACGCGATCGGATAGCCGATCACCAAGCACAGGATGGTGTTGATGATGCCGATGAACAAGGATACGACCAAGACGTTTAGCTTCGTCGTGGAGGAGAAGAATTCCACCAAGGAATCGAAGCTGAAGACCAAATTGCCCGCATCGGTGGTCTTGGTGAAGGCGTAGACCAAAATGATGATGATGGGGATGAGGACGAAGAGAATCAAGAAGATGAAATACGGGATGGACAGGTATTTCCTCTTGAAGGAGACAATGCGGCGGAGCGTCCTCCAGAAATTTTTTTCTCCGCGGCTTTTCTTAGCCGATGACATATTCCTCGATTCCCTTCTTCAAGCGAATGGCGATGTCTTCTTTGGCGATGGCGATGGAGACGAGGTCGTGGACGTTCCAGGTATAGGGGGAGTTGGCGACGAAGTCTTCGTCATCGTCGGTGCGGACGATGTATTGCCAGTGGTCGCCGATCCAGACGGAAGAGATGATAGTGCCGTTGGATTGGCCAGAGCTAAGGTCATCGGAAAGGGTGATTTTGTCTAAGGGCACTTCCGCGACGACGGGGGCGTTCTTCAAATCGTATTTCTTGCCATCGGGCCCGATGAGATAACCTTGCTCGTCGAGGGTGGAACCTTTGAGGAGCTGGGTGACATCGACCTCGAAGGGGTCTTCGCCGATGATGACGTTGTTGTTGTTATCGATGATGGCGTCGGCGTATTGGTTGATGGTGAAGTCTTTGTGCATCAACTGGAGGTTATCCGGTTCGACGCGGATGGAGACGGCTTTGCCGACTTCGTGGTTGCGGGTGTCGCGGCAAAGGACTTCGTTCTTGCCGACTTTGACGATGTATTCGTAATGGACGCCTTTGAAGATCTTGGATTCGATGACGCCATTGGCGATGCCTTCGTTCTCGGGAAGGAGGATGACGTCTTCCGGACGGATGACGATGTCGACCTTCTCGTTGACTTGGAAGCCTTCTTCGATGGGACATTTCCACACCGAGCCGATGAAACGGACGCGGTCGGGGCGTTCCATGGTACCGTTATAGATGTTGGATTCGCCGATGAAGTCCGCGACGAAGGCGTTGACGGGTTCGTTGTAGATTTCCTCGGGGGTGCCGACTTGCTGGATTTCGCCGCGGCGCATAATGACGATGCGGTCGGACATCGTAAGAGCTTCTTCCTGGTCGTGGGTGACATAGAAGAAGGTGATGCCGAGTTTCTTGTGCATTTCCTTTAACTCGACCTGCATGTCTTTCCTCATCTTATGATCGAGGGCGGACAAAGGTTCGTCGAGAAGCAAGACCTTCGGCTCGTTGACGATGGCCCTGGCGATGGCGACACGCTGCTGCTGGCCGCCGGAAAGGGTGGAGACGTCGCGATCTTCCATCTCGTCGAGGTCGACGATTTGAAGCGCGCGCAAGACGCGTTCGTCGATGACCTTGTTGGAAAGATGCTTCATCTTGATTTTCTTGTTGCCGTTTTTGTCCGTGACTTCGACGGGGACCTTCTTCAATTTGAGACCGAAGGCGACGTTGTCATAGACGTCGAGATGCGGGAACAAGGCATAGTGTTGGAAAACCGTGTTGACCGGGCGCTTATAAGGAGGCAATAACGAGATGTCCTCCCCATTGAGCAAAATTTCACCAGAACTGGGCAATTCGAAACCCGCGATCATACGCAAGGTCGTCGTTTTGCCGCATCCCGAGGGGCCTAAAATGGTGATGAACTCCCCCTCCTTGACGTCGAGATTGAAGTCATCGACTACGACGACTCCGTCCTCGAAGCTCTTGACCACGTGCTTCAAGGAAATGATTGTTGCTTTCTCTTCCATAGACGTTACCCTCCCTAAGAAAGAAGACAATGTTACAGATGTTGACGTGACTTTGTGAGGAGTCCGATTTCAACGGGGCAAATAATAGGGTAAATAAGCGAAAATGCAACAATATTTTTTGCTTCAAAATTCCCGTCGAAAATCGTGGGGGCAAAAAAGTGGCTTTTTATCGGCCACATCGAGTAAATTCAGCCAAGAAAATTTTTCAAAAAGTCCCTTAGTTTTTCCCTTGAAAATCACCTCAAAAATTAGCGTTGTTTTTTCTCACGACTTTCACACCCAAAAACAAGGGCAAAAAGTTCGCCGAAAACCAAAGATTTCCTAAGGGTCTCCAGCGTGAGTCAAGGCGGACTTAATCTATAAATTTTCTTAATACGCGCATGAGCCTGGCTAAAAAGCCGACGAGGGATCTATTCTTCTTTCTTGGGACGTCCCGATTCATCGTAGTTCTCACTTGTGGAATCGACTTTGGAAGGATCGATTAAGAAAATCTTGGCCAATTTGGACTTCGCTTCCGCCTTGGGCTTAAGGCTTTCTTTGGCCTTTTCCAAGCCTTCTTTGACTTTCTCCGGAATGGCGTCGAAGAAGCGTTCCCCCGCTTCTTCTTTCTTCAGTCTCAAACTGACGCGCATCTCCTCATAACGTTCGGCAAGGCCGCTGTCTTTGGCGATTTTGGAGATGCGGGAGAATAGGCTTGCCGAGGTGAGGAAGTCAATCAGCATGATGCCATAGGCGACGCCGAGGGTGAAGATGAAGCCAAAGCTCGCCGGGCCCCCGTCGACCCCGAACATGTAGTTATAGGCCGCGGTGGCTAATTGGTTCACGAAAGGGTGGGCCAAATAATAATAGGCAATCGATAACGTAAACCAGATGACGGCAAACACCGGGCAAAGAATGCCCATGAAGTTGCCCTTCATGTTGGAATAGTCCCATAGACGCACATGAAAGCCTTTGACAAAGATCAAACCCGCGATGAGCTCTAAGACATTCATGGAAACGCCCATGATGGCGATGGGAATCAAATCATAGACACTAGGTCCCCTGCCACTGACCATCGGGTCATAGAAGGGTAAGTCCGGCAGTAAGCCGATAAACGCATTCGATAAGGTATAAAGGATCACGATCCCAAAGCCATACAACGGGAGCCATGGACCCTTCATAAAGCCGGGATTCACCCATTTCTTCGCGGAGAAGAACCGACGATAAAACGCCTCGAGCACATACCCGAGCATGCACCCGACAAGAAACAAAAACAGATATAATAGGAATAATTTCATCATCAATTATTATAGTAGGGATTATTCAAAAGCGTGTTTTTGTTACAATACCCCTATGCAAATGAAACCCCTATTGTTATTTTTATCCGCCCTTGGCTGCCTCAGCATGGCATCTTGCGGGGGCAACAATGAAGAAGACGTCAAAGTCAAACTCAGCTTTGGCACCATGATCGGTCTTGAAGACAAAGTCAGCGTCACCTCCCATCTAAAATGGATCAAGAAAAGCGAGCTCAATAAGCTCGTCTCCGCCGAGGATGATTTCGTGTTGCTGCTTCACGGTTCCGCGGACACCTGCACGTGCTACACCGATTGGCATGAGAATGTCTTAGTGCCGTATATCAAAAGAACCAAGTTGCTCGTCTATGCGATTGACTTAACCGAATTCGAGTCAGATGGCGAATATATGGGACTAAAACGGATCCAAGGATCGGAAACCTTGGCTATCTTCGAACGCGGTAAAGTCCGTTACCAGCATAGCACCGACAACGAGTCCGAAGGCTTCGTCACCAAGGCCAGTGACTTCGCCGCGTGGATGGACCAGCGCTGCACCAGGCCCAAAATCTTCTACGTCGACAAAGACATTTTAGATGGTTTTTACGCAGGAAATTCCCCTTTTACCATCTATTTCGGCCGCGATTTATGCCCCGATTGCTCCTACCTCCGTTATGGTATTCTCCGGGATTATCTCGAGAATAATGACGTCGTGGATAAGAACCTTTTCTATATCGATTTCGACGCCTACCGTCCTACCCGTGGCGCGGAAGATTATGACGAAAAGATGGTCGTCTATAATGAACTGAAAGCCGAATATGGCTTAGCTTGGTCGGAAGATAACCCGGCAGGTTACGGTACCGGCGCCTTCCCCAGCATCTTCTACGTCAACCCCGACGGAGCATCCCATAATGGCGACATCATCGAAGCTGCTGGCGTTTTCTTCAACGAAACCATCGATGAAAAAAACGGAGTCATCTCCAATTCGTATTTCAGCAAGGAGCGTTATGACGAAGCCTCGTCGTCTTATATGACATATCTTAAAGACGCGAATTTGGCAAAGCCCTATTTCGACGGCGAAGTCGCGCCGGAAGGCGAAAACCGTCATGATCGATTGCTCGGTTTCACCAAGCCCATCTTCACCGCGTTGATGGATTATTGCGTCAAAGCCTAATCGAAAAAGCTCCGCAGAAACCGCGTTAATTCGATTTCTCGGAGCTTTTTTACTATTCGATATCGTTACCTTCGTCGTCGACGGGCACAAGCTCATCGCCAGGCGCGCCGCAGATCGGGCAAGAACCATCGGGGTTGGCCTCGACGATCATGCCGCAGATTTTGCAACGGTATTTTTGGACTTTGTTTTCGGGCATTTGAATATGTCTCCTTTTCTATATTGTAAAGCAAATCCATTAGTCCGCAAGGGTTCCCATCGGGTCCCAGGGGTCGAGATGGATGGGGGCTTTCTTGTTGGCGCTGACTTGCTCTTTGGTCAGGTACTTCGTCTTGATGACGGCTTGGTAGACAAAGCGTTCAAACCAGGTGTCGGACATGACGTGGTAGCCTTTGCTGCCGCTAGCTTCGCCCCAAGAGTTTTCAATCTTCCATTTCAAGGGTTTGCCGTCTTCTAAATCGACGCCGACGATGACCATCGCGTGGTTCATCGCGCTATGGCGGAAGTCGAGCATCGCCGCCTTATCGAATTCGATCGTGAACCCTAATGCGGATTCATAGTCGAAGGACTTATCGTCCCAAGCGTAGGAGACGCGGTCGCGGAAGAACCCGACGTCGCTGCCAAACCACACCACTTCTCCCGCGAGGAGTTGGCGGATAATGGCGTCCTTCATATCCTTCATCGTGACATTGAGGTGATGGATGGGCTTGCCTTCGATGACGTTGCCTAAGTAATCGATGGTGAACGTTTTTAAGAAGGGCTTGTCCGCGGTTGGGGAATTGATGAGGGAATGGTATTCGTCGATTTCCTTACCGATATATTTCTCAAAGAAGGAAAGCGGGGTGTATTTCTCTTTATGGAAATGGTGTTTCGCGTCGTTATATTCGAATTCGAATTCCTGCGGCGGAATCCCAAAGGCGTCGTAGAAGAGGCGATACACCGCTTCTAGGGTCTTTTCTTTCAGGGGACGGATTTCTGAGTTACGGCCATTGACGGCGAGTTCATGGGCCTCATAGGCGAAGCGGCGGATAAGCGAATTCACCAAGAAGTTGGTCTCGCGCGTATTGTCGCTTTGATAGGTTTCCGGGAAGCAAGACTTCGGCATCAAACCATACTTCTTGACGAGGTTGACGAACATATCCCACTGGCCACCGTCGGAGATGGGGTTATCCAAGATAAACTGGAAGACGCGTTCGTTGGGAGAATAAGACGCCAAAGAAATCACCGACTCCAAAGCGAAGTTGGCTTTCTCGATCTTATCAAATAAGGATAGAAAGTTCTGGCTAAGCTCGAACATTTCCTTCTCCGCCAAGCCGATCTTCTTGGCGACGATTTCGCGCAGGACATTAAGCCCGGCGAAGATCCAGCACCTGCCGCTGGCCTTCTGATTGCACACGGGCATCGTCTTCACTTCGTTGGAGAAGGTGAGGTTATTTGTGATATCCAGGTTGGTCTCATGGACCGTATCGGTGATAGTAGAACGCGATAACGCATGACGGACGACGGTATTCTTCACGTCGTTTTGGTATTCTTGTAACAGTTTGGCTCGATAGTCAGGATAAAGAGCCCCTTCGATGGTCTTAGGCATAAGTCTCTCCTTAATGTCCTTTTTGATATTTTAACCGGTCCGTCAAGACCCCACTCCACCCCGTCCTCCAAAAAAGACAGGACGTGCCTGTCTTTCTCGGGTTATCGGAGATTGAAGATGTTTACGCCGTGGTTTCCCACGACCATATTGTACCAATGAAATTCAGATAATCAATAATAAAGTTAATTATTCTTAACTATTTTTAGAACACAGAGAAAAGGGCGGCAAATCCGCCCTCAATTTCTCGTTATTCTTCTTCCTCTGCCGTCGGATCGGCGAAGGTGAATTCATAGCTGACTTCCATCATATTCTCCTCATCGTAATAACGGACAGGGAGATGGATGCCTTCTTCGATTTCGACGACAGTCAAGGCCATTTGATGGGCATCGAGAGGTTCTTCAATCTCATAGACCCATTCTTCCTCTTCTTCATCTTCCTCGGTGGAAGAGATCTCGCCATAGGCATAATCGAAGCCAAAGCCATAGCCATCTTTCGTCTCGAAGTAAGTTTCCCCTTCAAGAAGCAGATACATATCGCCTTCTTCGTATTCTTCTTTCTCTTCGATGCCATCTTCGTAGGAAGTCAGTTGCTTTAACGCCTCTAGGCAATCGGTGAGTCTGCTGGTGATGGCGGCATAGGCTAGCTCAGCGGCCAGTTTCGCCCCATTACGATATTCAAGGATCTCTAGTTCATCCTCGACTTCGTCATATTCCTCGCCATCCTCACTGACGAGGACATAGTAAGAAGGCTCTTCCCCTTCTTCCTCGGCTTCGCGATACCCGCCATAAGTGAAGGACATTTCTTCCTCTTCGCCGTGGATAACATGGCTTTCGGAATAGAAACTGCCGTCTTCCTCGATTCCAAAGAGAGTGATTTGGGTCTCTTCTTCGTCGACGTGGCGGAAGGCATAGGAGAAGGCGCTAGGCTGGAAATCCAGGTGCTGCGCGAGATATTGGACGTCTTCCTCAAGCGCGGCGACGATATCAGCCCGTTCGACGGATTGGCGGGAAGCGGCGCAAGAGAGTAAAGCGAAAGTTGGCAAGAGGAAGAGAACCGATTTTTTGTTCATGGTTATTTTCCTTTCTTGGAATAGGTTTTCCGGAATTCCCGGACGAGGCGCTTGCCATGTCCCTCGGATTCACAAGTATCGAGGAAGACGGAAGGCGCCCCTTTCTTTCTCCGCCTATAGTCGTAGACGAAGATACCGATGACATAAGCGGCGATTAAGGCCACGACTAAGACGGAGATAATGGTGGGTAGCATGGTGATTAAGCGATTTCCTTAGCGAGTTTTTCCGCTTCTTCCTTCTTGCAAGCGCGGCGATACCAGAGGTAGGCGCAGACAAAGATGAGGACGATGAGCGGAACAATGATGGCTAACGTCCAGACATAGTCGAAGACGAAGCGGACGATCAACGCGACGATATAGGAGGTGCCCAGCCAGAAGAGGATGGTCCATTTGAGTTGTCCCTTGGGGAGTTCGCCTTTGGCCGTGGCGACGGCGGCGAAGCAAGGAACGGTCGTGAGGTTGAAGATCAAGAAGGCCAATAAGCCACCTAGGCTGATGCCGGTGCCGACGACGAGGGCTTCGACGGCGGCTTCTCCGCCGGCGACGGTGATGAAAGCGTCCGCGACGACTTCCTTAGCGACCAAGCCTAAGCCGGAAGCTAAGGTCATGACCCAGCCTTCGCCAGCCAAGTTATTGCCAAAGCCGAGCGGATAGAAGATGGGGCTGATCATCTGGCAGATATTCTTTAAGATGGAGCCTTCATAGGCGGCCACGGGACGGCCGAAGTCGTCGACGAGGGAAGGAATGTATTGCCAGGAGGGGGTGAAGTTGGAGAACACCCAGATGA
>JAGAHY010000044.1 GCA_017626815.1 Bacilli bacterium
AACGACGATTATGACCTGCTCGTGCAGCAGAAGGGGTACTAACCATGGGCGAAGAACAAAAGCAGCCTGGTTACCTTGCCGCCCAAAAGGTTGAGATCAAATATACCTATGCGCGGTTCTACCGTCGGGTTTTTGCTAACCTCACGGACTTCATTATCTTCGCTTTTGTTTTTGTGGGGCTATTTATCGGCATCCGCGCGATCGTCGTCCATACCCCGGATTATATCGCCCATGAGAACACCTTAACCTCCATCCGCACGGAGTCGGGGATGTACCATGCTGCCAGCAATGGCCGAATGATGGATATCGTCTCGTATCTGGATTCGGAAGAGGCAGCTTATTCGGGTTTTGCCAAGATGGACCTCGCTAGGGAGACGGTCACGAAATTCATTGCCTATATCGACAATAAGTCGGGCAGCGAGGCGGCAAAACAAGTCCAAAACGATTATGATCAATATCGGTTAAATCCAAAATTCACCTACGAATCCGCCACCTTTTTCATTAAAAACGGAGAAGGGGAGATTGTTCATAACCCCGATTGTAACGCGAATGCGGCGACCTATTTTGTCAAAGCGTATGCCCCTTTTATCGATGAGCATTGCCAAGGCTATTTGATTACTTTGGTCCCGGAATATTTGGACTTGATTCATTATGAGTCGGCGGTTTTATTCGCCGGCGAGCTTTTGCCCGCATATCTGCTCGCGCCGATTTTGACCTATTATGTGCCGATGCTATGCTTCCGTAGAGGCAGGATGACCTTAGGCAAGGCTATGTACCGCATTGGAGTAGTGGATAAGAATTTGCTTGTTCCATCGTGGAAAAGAACTTTGGCCCGCTTTGGTATCTTCTACGTGGCGGAGATGCTTCTGGCCCCGTTTACGTTCGCGATTCCCTTCCTGGTGTCCGTCAGCTTGATGGCGTTTTCGAAGTCCCATCAGGGTTTGCCAGACTATTTCCTTGGACTATACGAGGTCGATGTGACCAACGACAAAATCTATTTTAGCCGCGAGGAAATCTTGCTTACCGGGGCAGCCGAAAGCAAAGAACCCGTCAATTTCAAACCAACCTACGAAGATTAGTTATAATCGGCCGCGTTGACGTATCCTTCAAGATTGACGCGGATATATTCCGAAACGATATCAAAGGGGTAATGCTGACTTCTTGAGATTACCTCTCCGCCTTCGCCTTCATTAAGCGACGTGAAATAGTCGTATTTTTTGCTGGTGTTCTGGTGGAAGAGCAGGTAATCGATAATCGCGATGATATACCACCCTTCTGGGTCGAAGGTGTCGATCCCAGGCGCGTAGCAGGGGTTATATTCCATCTCATGGATGATGTCGGCCCCACGGACTTTGGCGATGACGATCGCGTTGGTGAAGGGCATGGCTTTATAGATATCTCGGTAATAGACGTCGCCGGATAAGGTGGAACGGCCTTCGTTGGTCATCGCGCATTCCACGTCTTTTTGATAGGCGTGGTAGATGGCTTCCGCGCCTAAAGCGGGGACGCCTGTCTTCTTTTGCAAAGTGCCGTTGATATGACCGCAATAAGCGCTGGTGTGGGCCACGAAGTCCGGGTCGAGGATGTAGGAGTCGCGGATGGCGGCGATGCTTTCATCCTCGTCCCAGTATTTGCTGGCGCTGATGTTCTCATAAGTAGTGCAAGTAGAAGCTCCGTCTTTGAGGGTGATCACGAAGTGCGATAACGCAGTCCCGTTTGAATAACTCTGCAAGAAGGGAACGCCGTTAACAAACTTCTTTTCTAAAGAATGGGTATGTCCGGTAAAAACCCCGTCAAAATACGCTTTATCTGCCGCATAATCCACGCAGTTTCGATATGTATCGTGAAGGACATAGATGACTAAGGAACAACCTTCCTTACGCAGCTTCTCGGCTTCGGCGAGGGCTAACTTGGAGGGCTCTGGGAAGGTGATATCTTTTACGAATTCGGAAGTGATCGAGGAGGTTTGCCCCGCGCCAATCATGCCGACGATGCCAATCTTATTGCCACCGCGTTCAAGAATGGTGGATGGCGCCAGTACGTCTGGGTTCCAAAGTTCATCCGTCGGCCCATTATCGTATTTCATGACATTTCCGCCAAGAATTGGGAAGTCAGCGAGCTCGGCGAATTGCGGGATGTATTGCTGGCCATAGTCAAATTCGTGGTTGCCGATGGCCATCGCGTCGAAACCCGCATCGTTCATGGCCTCGGTGACTAAACTGCCGAAATTGGAGTTACTCTCCACGCTTCCTTGATACATGTCGCCTGCAGAGAGGATGATGGTGTGCTCTGGGTCTTTATTCTTTTGTTCTTTGAGATAGCCAAATAACTTTGCGATGCCGGGTTCATAGCCCTTATCGCTATATTGCTCGACGATGCAGCCATGGAAATCATTGATGCAATAGAAGTGGTAGGTGCCATCGGCTGCAGTGCTTGATTGTGAGGAAGACTCACTGATGGACTCCGACCAGGAAGTTAAGCTGCTTTCTTCGGAAATCGAGATGGTTTCTGCAGTGGATTCTGAAGAAGATTCGCTCGTTTCGCTGGAGAGAGAAGAGCTCGCGCTTTCTGCCGTGGAGAAAGCAGACTCGGTCGAGACTGAGGAAGATGCGCTTTGGACGGGCGAAGAGGCGCAGCCGCCAAGGGTTAAGCACAACAACAAGAATAAAGGCAGGTGTTTCTTTTTCATAGCAACATTCTATCGGATTCAGCTGCGACAATGGATAGTTTTCTCGTGGCAGGACTATATGTTGATGTATCTTAACGATATGATTGGAGAAGAACGCCAATGATGGTGAAAAAAGAACATATGTAATCTGTCATCTTTTGACCGCAAATAGCCCTTATTTGGTGAATGATATTTAATCTCAAATCACATGCCTGACCCTTATTCTTGAATTTATACCTATTACCCATAAAATTTCCTTAAAGGAGTAATTAAAGATGAAAAGGTCCCTTAACGTATGCCTTTTATGTACCGTCGCAATGGTTCTTGCCTCTTGCGGTGGCGGGCAAAGTAGCGATACTGGGTCTAAATCCGACCCCAGCGACCGTTACCAAGTCTCGGAAGCATATTGGACATCCAACATCACCCAATTCGGCTTATTCGGCAAAAACAACAACATCACCCTGACGTTGAAGGCGACAGTCAATGGCGCCATCTCGACCTCTGGTGCC
>JAGAHY010000045.1 GCA_017626815.1 Bacilli bacterium
TAATCGGAATATTCCTTCCACTCGGGTGAAGGATTCTTCTTCATCATATTGACTAGGGTTTTAATAATCCCTTGGTAATAGTCAAACTTCATAATCGTTGGCCTCCTATGGCGGTGAATGATGTGCTTATTGTAAACGCATTGATGCCACAAAAGCGCAACACCCTGCGGGCAGCGGAAATTGAGCCATGCCCCTATCCAGGCAAATCGGCGAATAAATATTCCTTCTTCTTTAATATTTCCCCCACTTTTGTGGCACTTTAATGACGCCCTGTCCTTTACAATAGGGCCAAGAATAAGAAAGGTAGGTCCATTTATGAAGAAAACCATCCCATTCCTGTCCTTGCTCGCCACCCTCGCCTGCGCTTCTTGCAGCAATACCTTATTCGCGAAGGCGGCTCCGGATAACGGCGTCGAGAAAAGTCTCTTCCATTACGCTCCCGTCGCGCCCGAGAAAACCGATAGTTTCGAAGGAGACGTCTATTTCTCCCGCAACTACTTCGAGCATTTCTCCACCGAGTTCGACCCCCATCTTGCCAGCGCAAGTCTATGCATGGCCATCTCGAGTTTCACCGACTTTGGTCCCTATGACGCTTCTTGGTATGAGAACCAATCCAAATATCTCAAAGAGTACTTTGGGGCGATCGGCTTCAATAGTTTCACGATCAACGAGGATTACAAGAAATCCGCGGAATTTGGCACGATTGGCCTCGCCGCCGCGAAAAGGGAAATCGGCGACTACACCATTGTCGCGGTGACCCCGCGTTCTGGCGGTTATTTCCGCGAATGGGCCAACAACATGCATCTTGGCGATGGCAGCCAGTCCGATTCCATGCACGAAGGCTGGTATAACGCCGCGAACAAGCTGCTTTCGTTCCTCGATGGCTACGTCAGCGACAACAACATCCAAGGCCGCGTCAAATTATGGATGGCGGGCTTCTCCCGCGGCGGGGCCACCGCCAATATCGCCTCCGCCCTCATCGACAACAAACTCGCCAACGGGCAAAAAGTCTTCTCCAACGGCGCCTCCACCTCCCGGGAAGACGTCTACGCCTATACCTTTGAGGCTCCCCAAGGGGCTAACGTCAACGTGCAATCCGTAAGGAAGCCCAAAGACGCCCTCTACGATAATATCTTCAACATCGTCAACCCGCTCGACATCGTCCCCAAGGTCCCGATGAAAGAATATGGCTTCACCCGCTTTGGCCGCGACAAATACGTCACCAACCGTTTCTATGACCCAAGTGGCTACGACGACAACCGCAGAACCTATAACGCCTTCCAAGATCTCTTCAATAAGAATAAAAGCCTCGTCCCCAACCGCAGCGACGAATTCATCATGGGCGGCTTCGAGGTCACCAATTTCGGCACCGACATCGCCGCCGTCATCGCCGACGTACTCATCCACGATTGGGAATTCGCCACCTACGTCCGAGACCATGAAGACGACACCAAGGCTAACTACGACGCCAACATCGCCACTTCCTTGTTCTTAGAGGAACTCACCAAGCAAATCGGCGGGCGCGACGAATTCGTCCGCAAGCTGCAGACCCCGTTAGAGAACTTGATGCTGCTCATCCAAAACGAGTCCAGCCAAATTCAGTTTCCGATGGGAAAACTCCTCAAAACCATCTTCGTTTCCGCTTTATACGAAGGCGTCTTAGGCGCCAGCGGCAAAGCCAAATCCTCCATCAAGAGCACCTGGGGTGACGCCATGGGCGAGGAAATCTATAACCTCACCTCCGCCCTCCGCGGACCCTTATTCGACGCCTATTGGGAAAAGCCCAACGAGACCTTCTCCCTCGCCGGCTATTGCTCCATGATCATGCAAAACCACTACCCCGACTTCGTCTTCGCCCACCTCGCGAGCCAAGATAGCTATTATGTCGATAACTATAATTCCACTAGAGGCGACAGCCTTCGCGTCGTGCCCTTGATGAACAGTGCCGACTATGGCCGCATGAGCTTCTTTGGCTATAACGACATCGGCTTACGTTTAGACAACTCGGATGGCAAGCGCGTGGTCAACGTCGACGGCCATTATCTAGGCAAAAGCGATGTGAAAACCTGCGAGCCCGGCTTTGCCTTTGGCTATTATTCCTACGCCACCGAAGAGAAAATGGAGCTCTTCATGCCTAAAGGCCGCCAATACAACATCTCCATGCTCTCCTATTCCAAGAAGCCTTCCCACCGCTGCGAATATTGGGCATATTATGAATATTTCGCCCTCGATAACACCGGCAGAACCCAGGTCGAGCTTGACCACAAGAAAGAGAAGGTCTGCTTCGGCAGCGACCGTCATAAACGCGACGTCCGCGTGGATATCTAAGGAGGGGTAAAAAGATGAAAAAATCACGTTTCTTCGTATTTGCCCCGTTGCTCTTCCTCTTGCCTTCTTGTGGGGGAAACACATCCGTCGATCCTCAGCTTAACGACTTTAAGGCCTTGCTCTCCAAGCAGGACCTTTCACCCGTATACCACAAGGTTTTCACGGCCACCTTCACCCAGAATTACGATTTCTTTTCCTCCATCCACCAGGAGGATCAGCTGTCCACGCGCTTCTATTCTTACCGCGGCGGCGGCGCCTTTGGCTGCGTCTATTCGGTAAGCGAGGACGCCTATAAGGAAATCTCAACCATCAAGGATCCCGATTTCTTTGATTACTTCGCCCGTGGAACAGGCGGCTATGGCCTCACCCAATCCGCGAATGTCTCCTCCTACCGTTATGAAAAAGAGGGTGGGGATGCCGTCACGCTGCCTCTAGGCACCGAGAATTTCCTGCAGACCATCCAAGCCAATTTCAATGACGAGGATGTCCAAGTCCATAACTCTCTCATCTATTCCGAGGGAAACGATGGCAGCAACACCCGCTTCCAAAAATTCAATGGCCTTGTGGACAAGCAGGCCTTATTCGATTCCATCTCCGTGCGTAGCCTCTCGGACCTATTCGCCCGCACGAACCTTTATGATGGGCAACGGTCTTGCGAAACCCTTGACCGCATCTACGAAGAAACGTTGCAGCGTCTGTCCAAGAACAACGATTCGGAACTCAGTAGTTTCATCCAAACGAACCATATTCAGTTAGAAGAGGATTCCGCCAATATCCTCGTCCGCTTTGAACTCGCCGATGAGGATATCGTCGCCAAGTTGTCCGAGACGGAACTCATCCCCGGAACATTGAAGGGGACATTGACTTATGATAAGGAAAGCGGCAGTTTCTTAGGCTTTGACTACAAGATCGCCCATATGTTGGACGAAGGCGATCCTGCCCTAGGCAAAGTCTCCAGCGCCTCGATGGAATTCACCGCGGTCGGTTATTCCAAAAACGAGGTCTTCCCTGAAGATATCTACATCGCCCCAAACCCCGTGGTCTATGAAGATGGGAATGCGTTCCTTAACGACATGATCGAGAACCTTATCCCCGACATCGCTTGATTCTCACGTTTTTCTGTGCCATTGCCATCGGTGCTTTAAAGGCCAATTTGCCAGTTTTTATCAGCAAATCGGCAATATTTTTGCAAATAATTCAAAATCATTCAGGAATATCGCGGTCAAAGGCGAGCCTAAGCTGAGGCGACGATAAGGGACGCCGCAATGAGTGAGCCCAATTCGAGCAAACTTCGCCCCCATTTGCAGCCAATACATCGCTCAAAGTCAGCGCAACCTTTAATTATCTTTATTTGCGCGTTTAATGTGACACTTCCGTTGCATTGGACAGCATAAAATAGTCAAAGATAATTATTTTTGCCCATTCCTTTTTTAGGGATCAGCACAAACGGAGGAATGCCATGAAACGGAAAAACGCGATCATCCTAGTTTTAGCGGGAATGCTGCTTGCCGCTTGCGGCGAAAGCGGCACTCTTTCAAGTTCTTCTCCTTCAAGCCAAGAAACCACCACGTCGATTAGCTCGGAGCATCTGCCGACGGTTTATACCATCGGCTTCTATGATGGGGAGACCCTCCTTTTCACCCAAGAAGTGAAAGAAGGCGAGGCCATCGAACGCCCAGAAGAAAACCCTAGCAAAGAAGGTTACGACTTCATCGATTGGTACCGCGACGCCTTGCTCACCGAACCTTTTGAATTCGGCGCTCCGGCGGATAAAAACATCTCGGTCTTCGCTTCCTTCCGTCTCATCCATAGTTTCGAGGATTATAACGAACGTATCGTCCCACAATATTCCCCGCTTTCCTGCGAAGCCACCTTCACCGAAGGGGATCAGGACATTATCATCCCGATCCTCGCGACCGAAGTGGGCATCAATTCCGCTTTGCCCGTGGAAGCCGTCCACCTCTATGGGGCTTTCAAGAATCTCACCGTCAAAGATGTTACCGTCGAGCAAAACCACCTTACCATCGCCACGCAAGGTACCGTCGAGGCGGGGGAAGGCAGGGTCGCCTTATCCAAGCGGTCCAATACCGCGGACGCCTATTTGACCTTAGCCATCCCCGTTTCGCAACGCCACGCGGAAATCGACGGTTCCACCTACCGCCTCGCCGCGGAAAATCAGCTCGATTTCACCATCCAACTCACCAATATGCTTCTCGCCCACGAAGAAGGCATGACCTCCGACCAATACTTGGAGCAAGTCAAGGCCGGTCAGTTCCCTTTCTTTAGCGTTGATTCGGACCGTTATTCTTTAGAAATGATTGGGATTGGCGGGGATTTTGCCTCTTTCCGCTTCCGCCTCGGCTTGCCTGGCCCCTTAGACAAAGCCATCGCCGAAGAGCTTTATCAAGACGTGGGTATCCACGTGGCCAAGGAAGCGTTTGACTCCGGCACCGACCAAGTTTTCCACCCCAATTTGCTCTTCTATACCACCGACACCAAACTGAACCTTTATTACGAAGCGGGCACCCATTACAAAGGTCAGTTCGAGATCAAGCTGATCAATTGCTGCGTCACCGACGCGTTTAAGAACCACATCCCCGCCTTACTCGCCGAACCCAACAACAAAAACGCCATCTTCACCTTCCCTGGCGTCGAGACGACGTTGACCGCCCTCGAAGTCCCCGACGTCACGCTCATCAAAGGCGAATTCATCGTCAGCTCCGACTTCCTGAGCAAAGGCATGGCGACATTGATGCTTAGCAACCTCCACGTCGAAGGCGAGGAAGACGCTTTCTTCGCGGCGAAGACCTGGCAGGACCCAAAAGATATCGCCTTAGTTCCACAGGTCATCCCCTATGACATCTCCTTTGAGACTTCCGCGCCCGGCACCATCAAGCAGACCGCCAGCACCTCCTACGGCACGGTCAAGAACACCCTAAACTGGGTCTCCAGCGAAAAAGAAGAGTCGGAATTGATGAAGATCGTGTCCACGGCCACGAACCTCGGCAAACTCGGCTATGGCTTATATACGGGCGACTTCACTTCGGCCAAGAACGTCGTCGGCGAAATGCTTGGCATCGATTCGCTTCTCTCCCCCACCAACCAGATCCTCAAGGCCATCCAAGGCGTCATGGACAAGCTCAACGAAATCGAGTACCGCATCGACGGTCTCGTCCAACAGATGCAGGTCCTCCAAGCCGAGTTAGAGCAACTGGGTCAGTTGTCCCTTTACAACAATTTCATGTCCGCCAATAGCGGCTGGAATGGCTTCCTCACCTCCTATTTCCTGCCTTTGAAGAACGAGATGAATTCCTATTCCACCGATTATTTCCGTTACTACTATGACTTAGCTGTCGCAAGCCTTCCCGGAAGCGACATTCCGATGCCTAGCGTCACCCTTTATTACGATAACAACGGGCAGCTCGCCTTCCCTGGCGATAACACCGCCATCTCCATCGACGGCCGCACCATCGACAAAAGCGCCACCCGCGTCGTCTCTTTCCCCGAACTCGTCCATGCTCTCGCGGGCATCCGCGCCAATTCGGGCCACTCCTACGTCGGCATCGAGGACGACATCATCGTCGACCTCGTCGCCCATGATGGCATCGGGGAAGAATTGCTGGGCGATGTCTTGCTCAAACTTCGTTTCGACGCGATGAAGAGCCACTTCTCCGACGCGGCGAAGATCCAATCCTTCTGCAACGTGTTCGCCAATTTCTGCGAGGCCCTCACCGCCGACCAAATCGGCGGTTCCGGCGGCTTCTCCCCGCTAGACTACTACACGACGATGCTTGAGACCGCCTGCAACTTCGGCTTTGAGACCGAAGCGGACATCAACCTCTGCATCATCAAACTTCAGGCCAGTTTCTTTAACGCCAAATCGATCCTCCATTTCGTCAGTTCCATCAACCCAGGCGACATCCAGACTTCCCGTTATGACAGGCTTTGCGAGGCTGTCAACCAAGAATTCGCCAGCACCCGCTTCTTCCACTCCAACCGCCCCGACCTCGATGGCCAAGGACACGGAGGGACCTGCATCTATAGCTACGCCGCCGGATCCTATGTCCTTTATACCCGTCACCGGTATACGCTGGAGGTCAATAATGCGGAGCAGGTGGAAATCACCCGCAATGGACAAGGCATCGATTCCTTCACCAGCATCGATGAGGCCACCGCGAGATTGATGATGGTGAAGGTAAAGGCCTATAACCGCATCCATAACACCAACTACACCTTCAAGCAATATCTTGTAGCCTTAGGCATGATCCCCGAGGATAAGATGGACGAGACGTGGGGTATCTGCGTCGGCCTCGAAGGTTTGATTGAAGGCGGTGAGGCGCAAAACCTTACCTATTACAAAGAGAAGATGGATTTTGCCGAACTCGATAAAAATACCGGCCATATTTACTTCAACGAGAATGTCGACCCCTATAACGTCGACCGCGATTGGGACAAGCGCTTCGCCATTAAAGGCACCGTCGTCTCCCTCGATGACGACCGCACCTTTCATGGTTTGCTCGCCGCTTATCTGCGCACCGAAGACGTGGACTGGATCGATAACGAGGATCCGATCGTCAAGATCGATTACGTCGGACTCAAGGAAAGCGAAAACATCATGTGGGAATGGACCGTGGGCGCTTTCTATTGTACCTTTGAGCCCATCGCGGCTTAACATCGAAGCAGCAAGATAACGAAGGGCTGTTGAGCGTCATCAACAGCCCTTTTCTGTTGCCGCCCCGCTCTTCGCGAACCGATAAAAAACGCCATTCCATAACGGTTTGGCGTCTATAGTCCCTATGATGAACTTATGATGCTTTAAGCAAATGCAGATGCCACGGTTTTAGCAAGAAGTCCCGGGTCCATTCGCCGTCTTGGATTTCCACCCCGACGAAGAAATAGATGTCGTCGCTGACTAGTTCCCATGGCGAGGAGAATTGGATATTAAGCCCATCTCCGTCCATGCCGATGGTGATGTCCTCTTCATAATAGTTGGCCATCGCGGGCAAGCTCATCGTTTGGACGCTTAGTCTCACGGAAGGATCAAAGGATACCGGCTCGTCATTAAGGTTAAGGTAAATCCGCGCGTTGGCTTTGTGTTGTCTAGAAAGGCTGATGCTTGCCGCGCCAGAGAGGACGCCATCGGTAAAGGGGGTCGAATCCGTCGCGGATACGGTGTCGCCGCTGACGTAACGGAAATAGGTGATGGGACCGAATGTCCGTTCCTTAATGATGGCCTCGACCAAAGCTATGCCCCCGGTTTTGCCTTCGTTGATGGTCGCGGTGAACGCCCCATCGCCGAGGTAGGCAAAATCGATATCCAAAGTAGAATCGTTGCAGAAGAGGACGATATCTTTCTCCTCTAGCCCGGAGAAAGAGTAATTGCCATCCGGGTCATATAAGGTAAAGGGAATCTCCTCCCCTAAGGAAGAGAATTCATTGGTGGGCATGTCGACGGACAAATAATTGGGATATTCTTGTTCCGGTGTCTCATAGGAAGGCGAATAAGGTACGGTTTGGCTGACTTCGACGCTTCTTGAAGGATTGGTCGCGTCACCCGCGTTAATGGCCGTATGGGAACGGCGGTTTTCTAAAGCGGATAATCCTAAAGGAAGGGCCGCCCCGACGATGCCCGCGAACACCACGCCCGCGACGATAGCCATCGCTAAGGTAAAGCGTTTCGCGGCATAAGGAGGAGGCGTAGGAATAGGCTCTTCCTCGATAACGGGCGCTTCTTCTGCGGCTTCTATCTTCTCAAAGAACAATTCTTCTAACGGTAACCCTAAAGCCGAAGAAAGGCGCGATAACGTCTGGAAGGAGGGCAAGGATTCCCCACTTTCATAGAGGCGAAGAGAACGGGAAGTGATACCTGCCTGCTTGGATAGCTCCGCTTGGGTGAGGCCTTTCTTTTTACGGGCGTCGCTAAGGCGAATATTCAGATGGGTTAAATCCAAGTCAGCAGGGATATAATGGGTATCGTTGACCTTACGGGCGCAAAGTTCTTGGAAGGAGATATCTAGCGCTTGGCAAAGCTTATCGACAAGGCGCAGATCAAAAGAAGAATCCAAGCTTTCAAAGCGTGAAATTCCTTGCGGCGTGAAGTCGAGCTTCTCCGCCAATCCTTTCTGAGTCAGTCCTTTGTTCTTACGCAGCGTCGCCACATAAGA
>JAGAHY010000007.1 GCA_017626815.1 Bacilli bacterium
GAGCACCTCTTCTTGGTCTTTGCATGCCTTAACCTTGGCGATCTGTTCTTCGGTCAGGCCCTTTAATAACTCGTTTTTCACCATTGCTATCTCTCCTTGTTTGCCTTATCGTCGAGGCGGCCTTTCCAAAGGAGTCCGCCGAAAGCGGTGGGCCATGCTTGCCATGCATCGGCAATGCTGGCTTCTTTCGTTTCCATTTTATCAAATTCGTCAGGGTTGGTGTAGACCGTGTCCGTGAGCCGACGTCTCCGCCGAAGGAAGCAACGCCTTAAAAAGGGAAAACATCATTGGGTGAAGTTATTTTATATAGGGAATACACCAAGTTATCGATGAAAAAATGAGTCTGAAAAAACGGGGCTGACGAAAATAGATGCGTCAGGCACCGATGGGCCGCGGGGGCGCAATTCGCCATTGCATGCAGACAAATGAAGTCCAAATTACTCCGACGAAATACTCCAAAACACTCCGATGAAAAACTCCAAAACACTCCGATGGATATTGCGATGAAGCAGCTGAAATGGGATAACCCGTGATATAAGGATAGAGAAAACGAAAGCCCCCTTGTTCCCACCCTTCCAGAGAATTTCCTACAAGTTGCAGGAAAATCTGACGATGTTCCTGCTGGCGAAACGCCGTCAGGGAATTTCCTGCAGGTCGCAGGAAAACTGTTCGCCATTCCTTGGGGGCATCATCAGATCATCTTAAACAGGACGCGATCCCTTGAAGAGGCGCTCTATTACGTTAGCGAATGCCTTGAGAACGGATGGTCAAGAGCCGTCTTGTCCAACTTCATCAAAAGCGGTTTATTTCATCGCCAAGGCAAGGCAATCACCAACTTTGCCTCCGCCTTGCCAGAAAGCACCTCCGATCTGGCACAGCAGATAACAAAGGATCCCTATCAGTTCAATTTCCTCTCTATTGGAAAGAAATACGATGAGAAACAGTTGAAGGACGCTCTGATCGACAACATCGAGAGGTTCCTGCTCGAGCTTGGCGACGGCTTTGCCTACCTTGGCCGTGAAAAGCGGATTCAGATTGGCGAAGAGGAAAGATTCATGGACATGCTCTTCTATATCCTGAACCTCCGTTGCTACGTTGTTGTCGAGATTAAGGTCGACAAACTTGAATCGGAAAACCTCGGGCAGCTTGGCCTATATGTGACCGCAGTAAACCATCAGCTGAAGAAAGAGTGGGACAACCCCACCATCGGCCTGCTCATCGTCGGCGAAAAGGACGATATCGTCGCAAAATACGCCGTCGAGATGATGAAACCGCCGATCGGAATCGCCGAATACCACCTCACTGGCGTTTTACCGAAGGAATTGCAATCCGACCTCCCGTCCATCGAGGAGATCGAACGGGGGATCAAGCGATGAGCCTCATCGACGAGTTGATCGCTGCGCGGAAGGCGAAGGGGCTCACGCAGGCGGAACTCGCGGAGATGTCCGGTTACCAGCAGGCCGCGCTTGGCAGGATTGAGGCGAAGCGCATCTCGCCAACCCTCGCCACCATGGAACGGTATTTCGATTCGCTTGGGATGGAGATGCACGCCATTGCGAAAGATAGGATCGGATTCGTTTCCATCGTGCCTTATTCCGATGCGTATCGTGGCGATTGGCTCTATGTCGTTCTGTCGGCGAAGGACGCCTTGGGCAGAGTCCCTTCCCTCAATCCGGATTTGTTGAATATCGAAGCGGAATACTTCGATAAGGGAGGAGGCTTCTTTCTCGCGCTATCTATCGAGGGCAGGGTGCTCGCCGGACTTGGGTATGTCCCGGTCTCTTCGGAAGAGGCGAGACTGCACCGTTTCTACGTCCGACCCGACCTCAAAGGCAAGGGCATAGGGACGAAGCTCCTGCTTGCCGCGGAAAAGGAAATCAGGGCGAAGGGGTTCCAACGCGCTTCCGCCCATATTGGCGAGGGCCCGTACCGCATGGCGAGAAGATTTTACGAGAAGAACGGCTACGCAGATGTGGAAAACAGCATCATGGAAAAAAGGTTCTGAATTTGCAAAAGGACCGGAATCATAAGGTTATATCGGTGTTTTTCTCAAAATCTTTGGGTGACTTTTTGGGTAACTCAGGTTTTTAAAAGCTACGGGTTTTGGCTGTTTTAAGCCGTTGACTCTGATCCCGCATCGTGCTCCATATTTTACGAAAAGCGCCGACCAAGTCGGCTTTTTCGATGGGTTTCGAAGAATTGACATACCACCCTCATACCACCTTTTCAGGGAAAAAATGACTTGGGGAGCACATTAGGTCACAATCTGTTACCTCAAGTTCGTGGGGTGGCCGCCGATACTTGCCCTACGTCTACGCCGAACAGGGGATCATCGCCCTTTCTAAGAGCATCCTGCCGATTCCTTTTCCCCGATATTCAGGCAGCACGCCGAGCCCATTGGTTTTGGTGTACCCCCTAGGAGGATGGCCAATCGCAAGGCAAACGACTGTCGTAACGAGTCCGACGACTCTTCCGCCCTCTTCCGCGACGAAAGTGGCGTAGCGTCGTCCTTGCCCATTCTGCCATAGGTTTCCGCCAGGCATTCATCCGATATGGGTATGTCGAGGACATCGCGCCAAATACGTGCCCTTTCTTGAATATCTCGAATCCCAATCATTATGGCCTCTCTCACGCCATCAAGTCCTTTAGGGTAACTATGTTTTGATAGGACCACATATATTCGTGCTTGGCGATGCCAAAAGTGGTGATGAGGACCTTGTGGACAACGCATTTCTTTGGAAGGAGTTCCGACACGGCTATTTCGCGTCGGGTCAGTTTCCTTTCCTCCTGCGAATCGAGCCGATACTCGTCAGAGACGAACTTGGCCTCGCAAAGGTCGGCGACGTTGTCGGCGCGGACGATCAATAAGTCGATTTGGGCGCCCTCGGATTCATCGCCGCCACGTTTGGTATAGGCGCTTTCCTCGCTTCTGACGCCAGAGATTCCCAGGGCGCGCTTGATTTGGGGCACGTGGAGGAAGCATAGGTTCTCAAACGCGAGGCCCCGCCAGGAGACGATGCGCTGATTGTCGAGGTTATTCATCCAGAAATCGGCGTTGAGCGATTCCTGCCCGTCGACGAAGCGCAGGTAGAACCAGCAGAAGGGGTCGCTGAGACGGTAATGGAATTCCTTACCGCCTACGCCAAAAGGGCGATACTCTACGACGAAATCGCTATCGCATAGGCTTTGCAGGTATTCTCCCAAACGCCCTCCTTTTTGCAATCCGGTCGCCGACTCAATTTCCTTTCGTGTCAGGCCGATTCGCTTTTGAGAAAGGGCCCGCACGATGGCTATCATTGCGTCTGGATTGGCGAACACGGAGCCGAAGAGCCGCTTGAATTCTCGCTTTAACGTCGCTTTGGGGGAGAAAAAGCACTGATCGATGTATTGGGCGAGGCTTTGCCCTGCCCTCATTCCCTTAAGATAAAAGGGAATTCCCCCGAAAATCATGTAAGCCTGGGCGACGTCGTAATCGGAAATAATCACGTTGTTTTCGCGGAAGAGATCGCGGCATTCCCCGAGCGTTAGGGGGCTGAGGCGGATTTCTCTCGTTAGTCTTCCGTAAAGGCCACCATGGTTATTGATGAGCTTGTTCGTCATCCAAGACGTGGAGGATCCGGAAACGATGAAAAGAAGGTTGTTTCGCGAGCATGCCCAACTATTCCAAAAGCCTTCGAGGGCAGACATGAAGCCTGATTTTGGAGTGTCCATCCAAGGTATCTCATCCAAAAATACGACGACTTTTTGCTTGGTTTTTCCTGCCTTTCTTTCAATAAGGAAATCCAAGCGGAGAAAAGCTTCGCCCCAACTTCTGGGAGTTTGGCCGTCCGTTTCGCCATAGCGAACGAGGCTTTCGTGAAAATGAGTCAACTGCCTCTTCATGGAACTCTCATGCTTCTTGGCCTCGTTCGGAGCCGGCTCGCCTTCTTTTTCGTCCTCGTCTTCCAACGGAGAAAGACCAGCGTGCTGAAAGATGAATCGGTCCTTGAATACGTTGGTGATCAAGAATGTTTTTCCAACACGCCTGCGCCCATATACACCAACGAATTCTGCGTATTTGCTTCGATAGGCATGCTCGAGTTTAGCGATTTCTTCTTCTCTTCCAATCATATTATATTCGGCCCTTTCTATATATTTTTTGTGATTATGGGCCAATAATAAATGAAAAATCAATTACTTGCAATAGCATATAAAAGGCCTTTGCAGCATATAACTATAGCAAAAGGGCCGATTATAATTACTATTCCAATCCCGCATCGTGCTCCATATTTTACGAAAAGCGCCGACCATGTCGGCTTTTTCGATGGGTTTCGAAGAATTGACATACCACCCTCATACCACCTTTTCAGGGAAAAAATGATTTGGCGGACGAGAATTACAGCCACCGAAAACTGTGAGTATCGTGCTCCGTCGATATGCGTTAATCACCCATTTATCATTAGGGTAAAAACAGCGAAGAAGATAGAAGGTTTTAGATCAAGACTTTCCAATAGCCGCCCTTATCCGAACCGACTCGTTCAATAGCGCCTTCTCTTTTTAATGAATCAAGATAGTGGTGGACGTTTCCTTCGGTTAAGCCTAAGGCGGTGGACAGATCCAGTCTGGAGAGGCGGGGGTTTGCCCGCAAGAACTCGACAATGTTGGCCCTGATTTCGTCCGGGTTCTTTTTCGCGGATTTCCTGGCTGTTTTGCTGGTCGTTTTCCTGGCTGCCGCAACGTCTTCCTCCCCACCTGCGAACGGAATCACGACATCGATGAAATGGTCGGAGAACACATAAGCCTGTTCACCGTAGACGCGAACGACCGACGGGACGCCATGGCCGCTTTCCTCCGCCATCCCGCATTGGGAGAAAATGGAGAAGAGCCGTTTGTTGACCGGAGAGCTTTTTCCTCGAAGGAATTGCTCTTTGGTGAGGTCTTTTGGTATGCCGCCGTAGGACTCGATTTCCATACGATTGGAGTAAACGTAAATGCCGGGATGATCCGATTCGCTCCATTTGTTGTGAACGCATGCGTTGACCCAGGCTTGATCGAACGCATCTTCATCGAACATCGTGGTCTCCTTCCGTGGAAGCTGACCCACCTGAACGAAGGTTCGGTTGATGGAGTGGATGTAGTTCTTGGCTTGCTCCATGGCGAGAAGGAGGCACTTTCCGCCGAATTCCTCGCGCCGCAGGTAACGTGTTTTGTCCTCGGTCGCGAAGACCGCCACATTGATGACGATGTCGTTTTTGTCGGCGAGGATTTCCGCCATGTAGTTGTATTCGCCAGAACCTGTTCTGAGGTGGAAGTTTTCCTCGAACGTTTCCTCGTTGATATGGATGTCTGACGACAAAAGGTAGTTTTTGAGCAATCTAAAGGTGAGGCTTTGGCGTTTGGCGGGCATCTCGGCGATGTCTTTTTCGGGGATTAACAGGCTCGCGATGTATCTTTTTTGAATCTCATCGGGTTCGAGGCTTTTACAAGAGGAGCCGCTTCTGATATAGCAACCCCGTTCGCTGAGGCCGTATTTCTTGATATAGAAGAGGCGGTCCCCCTTCTGGACGTCGATGATGATGACACTTTTTCCCTCGAGAGTTTCCCTGTGTTGACGGACGAACTCGATGCAGCGGGGCGAAATCTGGTCCGTGATTACATCGGATATGGTGCGCTGGGCATCGTCGAGCTCACCTTCCTCGATGCCTACGACCTCCCTTTTCTTATTGATGCCGATAATGATTCGGCCAGGTTCTGAGTTGAGGAAAGCAACGATCTCCTTGGCAACGCCTTCCGCAACGTTTTGTTTGTATTCAATAAAATTGTCTTCGCTGGTCTGCATGGTTTTTTACCTCGGGAAAAGCAGAACCGAAACAGCCAGAAAAAACAGCCAGTAAACAGCCAGAAAATGAAGAGTAAAATCGATAAAAGCATTGCGTCGGGCGTCTATCTGGCTTTGATCGCAAAAACCATATCACCTTCTTCGAGTTTTTATGGGTGGTATGAAAGGCATAACGGATTCTTTGATTTTGGAACCAAAACCCGCATCACGTTCCAATAGTCTTTAAGAAGTCCGACCTCGCCAGACTTTCCCTCTTTTACGGTACGCTCCATTGCCGCCTTATTACTACTCCTTCCAAGAGGAAAGTCTTTGGGAGGTCATTAAGGGGGCTATGGTTGCCACGAGGGCCAAGCCAAACGATGCTGAATGGCGAAGTGACATTGCAAGAACATGGCGAAAAAAGTAATGTTCCGCAATGTTTGGAATAGCTATGGAGGGAGGGCTTGGAGGCAAAATCAATAGGAATGCACGTTTTCGACTAGTCATATGCTTGAAGACAACGGGGTTGACGAAAATAGATGCGTCAGGCACCGATGGGCCGCGGGAGCGTAATTCGTTATTGTATGCTGACAAATGATGTCCAAATTGCTCCGACGAAATACTCCAAAACACTCCGATGGATATTGCGATAAAGCAGACGAAATGGGATAACCCGTGATATAAGGACAGAGAAAACGAAAACCCTTCTTTTCCCCGCAATTCAGGCCTAAATTACAAAACTGATGTTGAATCGACCCACTTTGCGGGCAGTTCAAAGCAGGAGGCACCGCTACCGATCTCGATGATGAAAATAAAACACCGTCTTAAGATAGAATAACCCGTGTCCTAGGAATATGTGGAATGACGGACTCTATCTTTTGTACCAACGTCATAGAAGGCCCAACGTTTCTACTAAAATGGTGTTTAGTAGTCCGAAAAATGCAATTTTTAGGAATTCATATAGTGCCTATTCTGCAGATTTTAGAAATTCGATTAACGATTCTTCGTGAGGTCCAGGCAATCAAAAAGAAATCCGGTTTGGTCTACGACAAGAAGGGCCAGGTCTGGATTCAAAAATAGCTTTATATCATGATAGGGAGGTCTCAAGGAGGTCTCATCTAAAACGTCGATTGCTTCGATGTTTTTTGTGGGTGGTCTCAAGGAGGTCTCAAGGAGGTCTCAAGGAGGTCTCATCAGTGTGGTTTCCTCGATGTCATTCATCATAACCATGGATATGCCATAGGAACTGCCAAAAATGGCAACTCCTTGGCAGCTCCTTGGCAACTCGCCATTCGTCGGATTCGGCGCGTTTTTCGGTGGGACACTATATTCGTATCCATTCATCACCCGGCAATTTTGCGGAACAATAAATAGAAAATCAATTTTTTGTTTTACACCAGCCGTAGTTTAAGGATTTATAGCATGGGGAAAGGGATGGCCTTTTTCACCGCTTTTGGTGTGGACTTCTTGAATATGAATTGGGCCTTGAACTATGGATGGAAACAAAGGGGTAGGGCCATCCTATGTGGAATTGCTCCATATTGGTGCCTCTCGCTTTTCTCACGAAGGCGTATCTTTCGGGCGTTTCCAAAGCAACCAAAAACCCAATGGAACAACAAACAAACTGGAATTCGACTCTCGGCGGTCCATTTGATGGGCATCGCCCTCGGCCAGCCTCAGAAGCTTGCGGATTTAGCATCGCCACCTGCCGCGCCATGAGGCTAAGCAGCAAAACCTCTGGATAGAAGGGCAAATCCGAAGAACGCTGCAAAGCCCATAGCCACACGTGGAACGAGCCAACTATCACCGGACGTAAGGCTATTCCAAATGTGCCGCGAGATACACCTGCATCTGCGATCCATTCGAGAAGGCCGAATGCGTCTCCATCATCCATGCCCATAAGGACTATAGGAACGCGTAATATTCGCCTTTATGGACCGCAAAAAAACCATTATTGTAGAAATGACGGGGCTTTTATGACGTTGAAACGAAAGACAGAGTACGCCGATCCGCACGTTCCTAGGACATGAGCCATTACATCTTAAGGCGATATTCTTATTATCAAGGCCGGTAGTGGTGGCTCCTGCTAAGACAAGCCTGCCAAGTGGACCAAATGAATATCAAATTTGTAATTGGATGAGGATTTGCGAGGAAAAGAAGGATCTTTGCTTCTTTTGAAGCGGACGAATCTCAAACGCGGAGTCTGGCACTCATAGGCAGGAAGTGCTTGACTCCCTCCCTCTCTCTACGATTCAAAATCGGAATCTAGAAGCAGTTATTTGATGGTTTAAAGATTCTGGGGGTTATCTTTGATTCCCTTTTTGACGTTTCCGATACGACGACGATACGATTTCGAAATGGGAGTTAAAGCATAAAACGGATTTTTAAGTTAGCCGGATTAGACATCGTGGCAGTGACTTTATGTGTGGGCTCTTTCATGGCCATGAGTTTTCAAGATAACCTGCCTTTGCAAGGGGCCTATGGGGGTGACCCCCATGAGGCGGCTTGCCTATGGAACCATTATGCGGCCGTTGAGCCGACGGCAGAACGACATGGCAGCAAAGAATTCTGGGCGTGCTGCACCCACTTGGAATTTGTCTTGTCTAGACCTAGTGAAGGCATTATCCAGGAAGGCGTTTGTTAGTGAAAGTCACCCCGAATTTTCCGAATCTCGTATGAAAAGTCGCTCCGAATTTTCCGAAATCATGTTGAAAAGTCGTTCCGTTTTTTCCGAAATCATGTATCATCATGATGAGGAAATCCTATGGAAGAAGAGAATTTAGAACTGCATCGGAGACTCGATGATTGGCTGGTGGAATGGAAGAATAACCCTACCCGTAAACCCGCGTTAATCAAAGGCATCCGCCAGTCGGGAAAAACCCATGCCATTTTGAAGTTCGTCGCCAATAAAGCCTACTATGACACGGTGGTGTATTTGAACTTCTGGGATGATCCTAGCTTAATTGATGCTTTTGAGGGCAAATTGGAAATCAATGTCATTATCACGGAACTTTCCGTTAAGATGCCGCTTCCCGATTTGAAAGAGGGAAGGACGGTCTTTGTTTTTGACGAGGTCCAAGATTGTCCTCGAGCATTGCTATCACTAAAAACCAACGAAAAGGAGCGACGCTACGATTTCATCGCATCCGGCTCCTATCTAGGCGTCAATGGATATGTGGTGGGCGATGAAACGCCAAAACCTTCTGGGAGCACCGAAACCTTTGACATGCGCACCATGGACTTCGAGGAATTCCTTTGGGCGAAAGGATATCCCGGAGATATCGTTTCGCATCTTAAGGAAGCATTGATGGAGAAAAAGGCTTTATCCGCGGCCATGCACAAATCCTTCACACGTCTTTTCCGAGAGTATCTTTGCGTTGGCGGCTTCCCTGAAGCGGTCCAGCACTATATGCGGACCGGGAATATCTATGCCTCCTTGCAGATTACGCGCCGCATCATCGGCGACTTGCAGAAAGATTTTGGCCGGCGCAGGGGTAAGAATAAGCAGCCTCTTTTCCAACCGAATGAGGTGGCGCGTATTCGCAGCGCCTTTTCCCTGATTCCTTCTTTCTTAGGCAAGGAGAATAAGCGTTACATCGTATCCAAAATACAAGGGAAGGGCGCGAAAGATGCGGGCAAAGATGCCTTGGATTATCTATGTGATACGGGCATCATCGTCAAGGTCCATAACCTAGAGCTTCCCTCCACGCCGCTATCCATCCACAAAATCGAAAACCAATACAAAGTCTATCCCGCGGATATCGGCATGCTTATTGACTTGCTTGAAGACGGGACCACCAACGCGATCCTTTCGGGGAGTCTTGGTATGGGCAAAGGGATGCTCTATGAAGCCCTGATCGCGGAGGCGTTGCACAAAAGGGGCGCCAGGTTTTTCTATTTCGCGAAAGAAAGCGGACTCGAGCTGGATTTCGTCGTCAATATTGAGGGCACGTCCACGATTTTGGAGGTCAAGGCTACCGATGGTAACGTGAAAAGCGCCAAGACGGTGCTCTCCCACCCAGAGCATTATGGTAAGACGCGCCTAATTTGCATCAAAGATAAAAACATCGGCGTTGACGGCGATACCTTAACCATCCCTCATTATTTGGCCTTCCTGCTGTTTGATTTCTCGCCGATGTTGCCCATATAAGCAAAGCACCCCTTGATGGATAGAAACCTATGACGAGGGAGCCTTCGTCGAAGCGCGGAAGAACGTTGGCCCGCCAAGGATGGTGAAGCGATACATGGATAAGCTGCCTTTGGGTGGCTTTTTCGTTTGACTAGGAAATACTACTCGCACACCAGATTGCAAAAATCCCGGCCTCCCATGGCGGATGGCCGGTCAGCGGTCGATTTTGTAGACGAACCCTCCCTTGATCTGGTCGTAGGCGTCCTTCGGTATGAGGAGCTCGCGGTCGCAACGTGGGCAGCAGACCGCTGGTGCCTCCTCGGCGCGCGGGTCGGCGATTTCCAAAAGCAGGTAGAGCAAATTTAGAACTGCATCGGAGACTCGATGATTGGCTGGTGAAATGGAAGGTAGCCCTGCCGTAAACCCACGTTAATCAAAGGCATTCGCCGGTCGGGAAAAACCCATGCCGTTTTGAAATCCGTTGCTAATAAAGCCTTCTATGACATGACGGTGGTGGTCGCAGTTCTAAGGCAAGCCCACCAGGTAGGAATGTTCTATGCCAAATATGTAATTGGACCGAGATTTGCAGGGAAAAAGGTACTTGCTTCTTCAGACACAACCGAATCTCAAACTCGGAGTCCGGCACTCATAGGCAGGAAGTGCTTGACTCCCTCCCTCCCTCTCTCTACAATTCGAAACCGGAATCTATAAGCGGTTATTTGATGGCATAAAGATTCGGGGGTTATCTTTGATTCCCTTTTTGACGTTTCCGATACGACGACGATACGATTTCGAAATGGGAGTTAAAGCATAAAACGGATTTTTAAGTTAGCCGGATTAGGCATCGTGGCAGTGACTTTATGTGTGGGCTCTTTCATGGCCAGCGGTTTTTCCGATAACCTGCCATTGCAAGGGGCCTTTGGGGGTGACCCCCATGAGGCGGCTTGCCTTTGGAACCATTATGCAGCCGTTGAGCCGACAGAAGAAAGGCATGGCAGCAAAGAATTCTGGGCGTGCTGCACCCACTTGGAATTTGTCTTGTCTAGACCTAGTGAAGGCATCATCCAGGAAGGCGTTCCTTTTGATACCACCGAATACTTTGACCAACTAGAGGAAAATGATAAACGGTATCTGCCCGCCTTAGATTATTCCAAGCTGGTCTTCATCGATAAGGATGAGTTCTATGCCGTCGGGGCGGCCAATACGGAAATCACAGGGAAGATCTATATTCCTTCTTCCTATAAAGGAAAGCCGGTTACAAAGTTAGGGAACCAGTTTGGTGGTGGGGCCTGCTCTTTTGCGGGTTGCAGCAACATAACCGAAGTCTATATTCCCGATACGGTGACCGCCATAGTCGCGAGTTGCTTCAGCGGGTGTACTTCGTTAACCAGCATCTCCGCGAAGGGAGCCACCGGCGTCGGCGAAAGCGCCTTTGCCAATACGGGTATCACCTATGCCTATTTGCCTTCATTAACAAGTATTGGAAGGTCTTGCTTTACGACGGCCCCATTAGAAGAAATATGGGTAGGGCCTTCTTTTAGTTCTTTGGAACAATATGCCTTTAGTGCTTCCCTGCCTTTTGATCTTTATTATCCGGGCACGGTCTCGAATTGGCTTAATGTCAGCAACAAACAATTCATCTATAAAGGACGTGTCCATTTCCTCGATGGCAATAATAAGGAAATCGACACGTTAGACCTTAGGGGGCGGACCACGTTAAATCAATACGCCTTCTATCACTGCAATTTCTCGACGGTGCTGCTATCTTCGAGCATGACAAGCATCCAAACCTATGCGTTAGCCATGGATTCCTTGAGGTATCTGAAACTATATGGCTGTGGTGCCATGTCGCTGCAGAACAGTGTCTTCAGTGGGGTAACTAACGTAGAGAAATATTATTACGGCACCTATGCCCAGTGGGCAAGCTTAGCCAGTGGGATCAAATCCTTAGGGGAAACGCATCTTTATCTGGATGGTGAGGAAAATGAAACGACCATCTTAGAACTACCTGAAGGTACCACAAGCATTACTTCCTCAGACTTCACGGGTCTTAACTCCATTACCACTTTAAGGATTCCTTCTACCTTGGAAACCATACCATCAGGATCGCTGAATCGACTGACTCAACTTGATGAAGTCATCGTCGATGTGGGGAATAACGCTTTTACGGTCGATGATGGACTACTTTATAACATCGATAAGACCCGCTTAATCTTCTGCCCAAAATCAAAGACGGGTGTGGTCACCCTTCCGGATACCTTAGAGTCTATTGACTCATCGGTATTCCAGAACTGTGACCTCCTTGAGGGTATCGACATGAATGAGGAGAACTTAGTGAGCGTTGGTGCCAACGCGTTTACCAATAGGACCTTAGTCCATCATGATCTATACCTAAAAGAGGTTACTTCTATTGGGGATAATGCGTTTAAAGGTAGCAATGTAACTAGCCTTCAGTTTGGGCATGCGAATGTCTCTCTCGGATGGGGATGCTTTAGGGATTGCTTATCCTTAACGGAAGTCACTGCCGATGGAGGCGCTTCCTTTGCCAGCATCGGGGCGAATTGCTTTGAAGGCTGTACCCACTTATTCTCATTCCCCTTTGAGGTCGTTACTGGAAGCATAAGCAGAAGTGCCTTTAAAGGAAGCGTCATCACGGAGATTAATCTTCCAGATGGTTCTAATCCAGATAAGTTCTGTTTTGCTGGGATGGATTCTGTTACCAGGGTACGTTTACCTCTTCTACATTCGATTTATGCCACCCGTCCTTATTCTATCGGTTATTACTTCTATGATGCGGAGACTAATCATAATGAAGATCCCACCAGCGCGGTCCTTGGTCCCTGCGTGCCCCCTTCCTTAGCCCATGTAACCATGTCGGGGTCGATAACGTCTATCCCTTCGGGCACTTTTAAGGGTTGCCGATACCTGGAAACCATTATTTTAGAAGAAGGCATCACAACCTTAGGGACCTCCAATACCGCTTTCTCCAGCGATAACGACTCCCTTAGGGATATCTATCTGCCTTCCACCTTATCCGCGATTAACCCGACAGATATGGGAATCAATAATGTGACGTACCACTATAACGGCAGCGAGGCTCAGTGGAACTCGGTTACCGGCCACGAGAAAATCGCGACGAGCGACATCGTGTTCGCGGACTGAACGCATTAAGACTTAACATACAAGAAGAAGTGGGGGCACTGCATCGTAGTGTCCCCTTTCGAATTGCTAGCTGATGACGAAAAAAGACACACCGTGTTCTTAAAGGCGCTCTTCGCTCGTTTGATGATTCTTAATCCAGCCGGTGCTTCTGCTGATATCAATTTTGTAATTTAACGGGAGCTTTGCGAAGAAAATAAGGCATTTTCGTGCAAGAACTAGTGTGTTAAAGACTATTCTGTCCACCGTCTGAAAATGCTTTCCGACGAAAACAAGAGCCACCAAGGATGGGGCATTTACTATGGTCCGGTCCTTGGTAGTCCTTATTCGTCACCTGCATAAGTGCCCAATCTTCCTTGTGGATGTGCGCGTATGCCCGTGCTAAAATAGCCTCGTTCCAAAGGAAAGGGATTCAATACACCTATGCAGAAATATGAACGTACCATTGGCCTGAAGACCATCTACCTGACTTTGGTCAGGAGAACCGAGGCTATTTTAGCTTTGTTTATCGTGCTTGTCGGGGCGAGCTTCATCGTCACCAACTTCATGATGGGGAAGCAGTATACCAGCACGTCCGTGATGGCGAATAATGCCGCGATCACCCAACCCGTCTACACCTTGATGCAAAATAACATCAAATCGGATGCGACCATCGAATCCGTGGTCAAGAACTTAAAGACCGCGAAGGTCACTCATACTGGTGGCAAAGACATCACCGCATCCGAAATTAAGTCAGGCTTATCCTTCTCGGCTTATGCCTCGAATATGGTCCAGTTCACCGTGTCCTTCAAATCCTCGGATGCGGCGATTGTCCAATATACGTTAGAGGAAGTGATGAACGTTTCCTATGACGTCTTAAAGCCCACCTACGCGGGCTTATCCATCTATAGCCCGGCGTCTGCGGCGGTGAAGACCAGCAAAGAGAACACCTATCTTCTTGTTGGCGTGGCCGCCTCCTTAGTCGTGGCTTTAGGTGTTCCCTTTGTCTGGGAAATCGCCGAAGACACCGTCTATGACAAGAAGGAAGTCGAAGATTGGGGCGCGCCCGCGTTTGAATTACGTGCCTCTGGGAAATAAGTAGGGGAGTGAAGATACCATGATTAAGTATTTCAAAGAGAAAAAAGAAAATGAGATGATTGGCAATTTGCTCTCTAA
>JAGAHY010000046.1 GCA_017626815.1 Bacilli bacterium
CGCCCAGATGGATGCTGCCATCCTCGTCGTTGCGGCCACCGATGGTGTCATGCCCCAGACCCGTGAGCACGTCTTGCTCGCCCGTCAGGTCGGCGTTCCTCAGATCATCGTCTTCCTCAACAAGTGCGATATGGTCGACGACCCCGAACTTATCGACCTCGTTGAAATGGATGTCCGTGACCTCCTCAACAAATACGAATTCCCTGGCGACGAATGCCCCGTTATCAAAGGTTCCGCCCTCAAGGCTGGCCAAGTCACCTCTGTTGACGATCCCGCCGCGAAGTGCATCCTCGAACTCTGCGATGCTCTCGATACCTACATCCCCGATCCTCTCCGCGATGACGCGAAGCCCTTCCTTCTCCCGATCGAAGACGTCATGACCATCTCTGGCCGTGGCACCGTCGTCACCGGCCGTGTCGAGCGTGGTATCATCAAACTCAACGACGAAGCTGAAATCGTCGGTATCCGTCCGACCCAGAAGACCGTCGTCACCGGCCTCGAAATGTTCCGCAAGACCCTCGACTTCGCTCAGGGCGGCGACAACATCGGCGCGCTTCTCCGTGGTATCACCCACGACCAAGTCGAACGTGGCCAAGTTCTTGCGAAGCCCGGCTCCATCGTCCCGCACAACAAGTTCACTGCTACCACCTACATCTTGAAGAAAGAAGAAGGTGGCCGTCACACCCACTTCCTCAACGGCTATCGTCCTCAGTTCTTCTTCCGCACCACCGATATCACCGGCACCATCACCCTTCCCGCTGGAACCGAGATGGTCATGCCTGGCGATAACGTCACCTTCACCGTTGAATTGATCCACCCGATCGCTATGGAGAAGGGCACCAAGTTCTCCATCCGTGAAGGCGGCCGCACCGTCGGCGCCGGCACTGTTGCCGAGATCATCAAATAAGCACCAATTCCATTGGTATATCCCCAGTCGCAGCAATGTGGCTGGGGTTCTTTCTTTATATGGGAATAGGAGTAGGGGAAAAGCCAAATATCAACCGCAAAAGAGGCTTCTTCTCCAAAATCATGAAAACGCCAGTCATAAAATGTCCACTTTGGAACCTTTTTCTTCGTGAAAAATGTTTTATGGATTGACGTTTTGTTGTATTACAATCATTACGCGAGGACATGCATATGAAAGTGGATTTATCTAAAGAACTGCCGAAGCTTATTAAATGGGTGAGAGAAACCGTGGGTGGCGCGCGCGTCATCATCGGCGTCAGTGGCGGCAAGGATTCCTCCGTGGTCGCCGCGCTTTGCGTTAAGGCGTTAGGGCACGATAGAGTCTTTGGAGTATTGATGCCTCAGAATGAGCAAAGCGACATCGATAAATCCTATTTGCTCGTCAACCATTTAGGCATCGAGCATACGGTCATTAACATCGGTAAGACTTATGATACCTTAACCGATGAAATCCTTTCTAAGGTCAATTTTGAGCCCACGTTAGCCTATACTTCCAATACGCCCGCGCGCATCCGCATGATGACCCTTTATGGCGTCGCGGCTTTGCTTGGAAATTGCCGCGTGGTCAATACGTGCAACCTCTCTGAAGATTATGTCGGCTATAGCACGAAATTCGGGGATGCGGCAGGTGACTTTAGCCCACTTTCCAAATTCACTGCGACGGAAGTCGTGGAACTCGGAGATTTACTAGGGCTACCTTATGAACTTAGCCATAAGGTGCCGACGGATGGCATGTGTGGCCTAACCGATGAGGACCGCTTTGGCTTCACCTACAAGATGCTGGATGATTATCTTCGCGGCGAGGCGATGCCTCCCCAGGAAATCATCGATAAAATTGAGTCCATGCACCGCGCTTCATTACATAAACTTTTGCCGATGCCGGTGTACCCATTAGAAGCCTAAAAAGAATGCCCTCCGTTAAAATCACGGAGGCTTTTTAAAATCGAAAAAATCCTGCAAAAACGGGATATTTAACGTTAACAAACAACTCAATGGAAAAGTTTGTTGACTCTAGTGATTTCATATTTCTTGAATTTTTGCCCATAATTCACCAATATTGTTGCACAGCAAAGGACACCCTATGAAATTCCCTCAAATCGTAACCTCCCTTCTTGATACCGACCTCTATAAGTTCAATATGAACCAGGTCATCTTCCATAAGCATAATAACTTGATGGGCACTTATGTTTTCAAGTGCCGCAATAAAGGTGTCGTGTTCACTCAAGAGATGGTGGATGAAATTTCGGAACAAGTGGATGTGCTTTGCAAATTGAAATTTCATCGCGAGGAGTTGGAGTACCTCCGTTCCATCCGCTTCCTCAAACCGGACTTCATTGAATTCCTGCGCTTATGGAGACCGATGAGAGACTATGTTGACCTTTCTCTAAATCCCAATGGGGAACTTCACCTTTACGTCAACGGCCCTTTGTTCGCGGCCATGCAGTTTGAGATTTATTTGCTGGAGATCGTCAACGAAGTCTATTTCCGTACCAAATACAATTATGATGAGCTCCTCAAAGAGGCGAGGGTCAGATTAGAAGACAAGATTGAGAAATTCAATAATGGCACCTATACGTTCCGCTTCGCTGAGTTTGGCTGCCGTCGCCGTCTCTCCTTAGAGTGGGAGGAGGAGATGATCCTCACCTTGATGAAGAAAGCCAAAAACCGTAATTTGGTCGGTACTTCTAATGTTCTATTGGCGTACCGTCATAAACTAAGACCCGTCGGCACCTACGCCCATGAATTCGTGCAAATGTATCAGGGTATCCCGACCTTGCCGCTTGCTTATACCAATGCCGCTGCCTTGCGCGATTGGTACGACGAATATAAGGGCGATAACGGCACCGCGCTGACCGATACGCTGACCACGGATTTGTTCTTACTCGATTTCGACCGCTCCATGTGCAATAACTTCACCGGCGTTCGCCACGACTCTGGCGATCCCTTTGTTTGGGGCGAAAAGATATTGGAACATTATAAGTCCTATGGTATTAATCCCAAGACCAAGACGTTGCTGTTCTCGGACTCCTTAAACTGTGACAGGGCCCAGGCGGTCTATGATTATTTCTCCTCGAAGACCAATGTCGCTTTTGGTATCGGAACCTACTTCAGCAACGACACGGGCGTGGAACCTTTGAATATTGTCATCAAGCTCCAATATGTTAACGGCGTGCCCGTCGCTAAATTAAGCGATGTCCCCGGCAAGATGATGTGCCAAGACCCCGACTACGCAGACTATCTCCACCGCGCGGTCGAATTCCGCTTAAAAAACCATTGATTTCAAAATATTTGCGCAATTTGCCGTGATTTTTAGAAATTTCTCATCAGAAATGAACGGGGAAATCTACCCTTTTCTTCATGCTTTATTTGGCCTGCTGGTAGGAATGAAAAATAGGGGTAGGGGAGAACAAAAGCCAAAGATATGCTTTTTCTCCCTTAGAGGGAAGAAAACGCCAATGGTTTTGCTTAACAGACCGCTTTCTTGACCAATTAAGTTTCAAATCAAGAGCCTAGACGGCATGCAGGAAAACGGTTCCATAGAGGGGGTAGCGCTGGCTTCTTTCATTTACAAACGGGATTGTTTCCCTATAATATAGGGCTATGCCAAATCGCAATAGCAATAATCTAAAGCCGGCCCAGGGGATTTTTCGCCGTTTTACGCTCGGCTTTACCGCGCTCGCCACGCTTTTTGCC
>JAGAHY010000047.1 GCA_017626815.1 Bacilli bacterium
AACGATGGCATAGAAGGCAACAACGCCATAAATCGTAACCGCAACATTAACAAGGGCTTCAATTTCTTGACGGGTCAATTGAGGATACTGCTGGGCCATTTGGTCAACCAGTGATCCCGTGCCGCCCTGCGCGCCAAAGAAAACAAAGAGGAAAATGACGCCGAGAAGAAGCATGAAGATACCCCAGATAATGCCAGAAACCGTGATAGCTTTTTTCATGATTGGTTCTCCTTTCGGGATAAGAATAAACTCTTTTCACCTCGTCATAAAGAAAAATCCAGGCAAGCATTCTGCCTGCCTGGATTCGTTTGAAAAGAACTTATTTGAGTTTATTCTCAGCTTGAATGACGCCATATCCACCGTCTAAGCGCTTATAAGCGACACAGATTTGGTCGTCTTCGTCATCCAAATAGAGGAAGAAACTATGGCCCAACGCTTCCATTCTGGTGATGGCGGCATCAATGGACATGGGTTCTAGATAAATCGATTTCGTGCGAACGATTTCGTCTTCGGTTTCTTCGCCTTCCACTTCTTCTAACGCAAAGGCCTTGCCTAAAGAAGCGGCTTCTTTGCTACGATCCATGCGCGTCTTAAGTTTGCGCATTTGTCCTTCCAATTTGTCGATAGCCAAATCGACAGCGGCATAGAGATCGTCATTTTTGACCTCAGCGCGCAGGTCCATGAGTTTGGTGAAAATCGTGATTTCCACCTTCGCACCGACGGTGTAAGAACGAACGACGGCGCGGGCGAGCACTTCGTCATCAATGACGAAATACTTTTCCATGCGGGAAAGTTTTTCCTCGATAGTCAAACGAATAGCATCGGTGACTTCGATGTTTTTCCCAATAATTTGGTATTTCATATATTCTGCCCCTCCAGTGGGCTTACACCATTATTGTACGCAAAATAGAAAAACCTTAAAGGGTACTTTGCGAATTTTTTGTCTAATTACGAAAAAATTATCAAAAAATGCGTTGTAGCCGACATTCTCGTCGACAAGCAACGCATCAGATTCAGCATTCAAGCAACAAAAATACCGAGTTAGTTATTCTTTAGGTACTCAAGTAACGCAGGCACTTTATCCAAACGTTCCCAAGGTAAATCGAGGTCAGGCCTGCCAAAGCAACCATAAATGGCGGAGTCGCGGTATTTAAAACAAGGTTTCGTCAAGCCAAAGGAAGAGATGATGGCGCCTGGCCTAGCGTCGAAGACAGCGTTTACGGCCTCCAAAATCTTATCCTCATCAATAATTGCGGTCCCAAAAGTATCCAGACAGATGGACATCGGCTTCGCGACGCCGATAGCATAGCTTAATTGGATTTCCGCCTTTTTTGCCAACCCCGCCGCGACGATATTCTTGGCGATATAACGAGCGTAATAGGACGCGCTACGGTCCACTTTAGAAGGATCTTTGCCCGAGAAAGCGCCACCGCCATGACGAGAATATCCACCATATGTATCGACAATCAGTTTTCTTCCCGTTAAGCCAGTATCGCCCAAAGGCCCGCCGATGACGAAACGCCCCGTAGGATTGATCAAGTACTCAAAATCAGTGTTCAGTCCGAAGCTCTCCGCCACAGGCACCATGATTTGCTCATGAATAAATGCCTTGAAAGCATCAAGGTCGATATCATCGTCATGTTGAATGGACATCAAAATAGTGTGGATGCGAGGCGCCGCAGTGTCCGTATAGTCGATTGTGACCTGAGACTTCATGTCCGGACGGGCATGCAAAAACGTACCTTCCCGACGCATGATAGAAGCCAGACGCACCAACTTGTGGGCGATGCCAATGGCCAGCGGCATATAGCCACTGCTTTCGTTGGTCGCATATCCAAACATAATGCCTTGGTCGCCAGCGCCTTGTTCCAAAATATCGCCGCGATCAACCCCTTGGGCAATATCCATGCTCTGCGTGTTCACGCGAACGTCAATCTTGCAGGAATCGCAGCCAATGCCAAGTTCTGGTTTGGTATAGCCGATTTCCCGCAGGACATCACGGGCGATTTGTTCATAGTTCACATGAACATCGCCGTGCAGCGTAATTTCACCGCCGATGAGTACATATTCCTTAGTCGCAAAGACTTCACAGGCAACATGGGCGTGCGGATCAAGACGAAGGCATTCGTCCAAAATAGCGTCGGCAATTTGGTCACATACTTTATCGGGATGACCTTCTGAAACCGACTCGCTGGTAAAAAGTTTTTTCTGCATGTTTTATCCTCCTGGTAAAGAAAACGCCCTCCCACGACGGGAAGGCACTTTGCCAAGCGCTTCCGCTTTCATCGTTCCCCCTGTGGGACGGGGGCTTTGGCGAGCACTTACCGGTTTTACGGAGTTGCTAACGAGGCAATGCCAATGCCCTCGTTTCTGGATGAAAGGTTTTCTTTCGGGCCATATAATGCCAGTCTCAAGGCAGAAAGGCAAGACGGAAACGCCGCCAAAAGAAAAATAGACCATGGAGTTCCACAGTCTATTGATTTCATTATTCGATGCTCTTAAGAGCGTTGGCTAATTGAGCGGGACAGGAAGTTCGCGCCTCCCTCGTCGTCTTGCAGACAATGCCTTCGAGCAAGCCAATAAGTTCTTTCACGCTTCGTCCTTGGCACAAGGCGGCAACGGCTTGTGTGTTGCCGGGACACCCACCAATAAAGACGACTTTTTTGACGATGCCATCTTCGTGAGTGATCTCGATACCACTGGCGCAGACGTGTTGGGGCTTATAGGCGAACGTTTGTTCCATTATTCCGCTTTTTCGCAGCAGCACTCACCGTCTTCGCAGCATTCGTCATCGCCACCGGAAACCATA
>JAGAHY010000048.1 GCA_017626815.1 Bacilli bacterium
CGGAGGCAAAGCAACGATTCCTGGCCAATCTTCGCCATGCCCTCGGTAAGGGCGATGGAAGAAGTCGTTTTTCCCTCACCCGCCTTGGTGGGCGTGATGGCGGTGACGAGGACTAATTTGCCATCGGGACGATCTTTCACTTGGTCATAGATCGCGTAGTCGATTTTGGCTTTATATTTGCCGTAAGGCTCAATGAATTCTTCGGGGATATGAGCCGCCTTGGCGATATCAATAATGGGCTGTAAAGGCATAGGGTTCCTCCTTAATTTCCTGAAAGTATATACCTATATTCTTATTTGTGTACCGCAATCAAAGATGGGTGAGCAAATCCTCTTCGTCACGCACCCAAACCATCTCGAATTGGTTGCGGAACCAGGTCATTTGCCGTTTGATGTAATTACGGGTGTTTTTCTTGATGAGGTCTTTAGTTTCCTCAAGATTCGCTTGGCCGTCAATGTAAGGGAATAGTTCCTTCACGCCAATCGCGCGGAAGGCCATTTGCTCTCGTCCATACCGTTCAATTAAAGGAAGCGTTTCTTCCAGCAAGCCATCCTCGAACATACGGTCGACCCGTCGTTCCACGCGGCGGTATAGGTCTTCTCTCTCCTGCTCTAGTCCAAAGAACATGGTGGGATAAAGAAGTTTATGGGACTGCTTGGCTTCGATTTGGCTTTTGGATTCGCCTGTGGAAAGGCAGATTTCAATGGCCCGCAAAACCCGTTGACGATTATGGGGATGGATCTTTTCCGCGCTAGAAGGGTCAAGATGCCGCAGCGTCGCATATAGCATGTCTTCGTCCATGGTTTCATATGCGGTCATATCCACCTTAGGGCGCTGGGCGAATTCATAGTCATATAACGCGGCTTTGATATATAAGCCTGTCCCGCCGGCAATAATCACCGTCTGGTTTTTCTGCAGGCAGAACTCCAAGGCGCTGCGCATGTCTTGCTGGTATTCGGCGACGTTATAAGCAGAATCTAGCGGCACGAAATCATATAGATAGTGCGGCGCCCGCGTGCGCATTTCCAAGGTCGGTTTCGCCGTGGCGATATTCAATTCTTGGTAAACCTGAAAAGCGTCGGCATTGATGATGGCCGCGCCAAGGCGGGAAGCCAGCGATAACGCAAGGTCGCTTTTACCTGACCCAGTAGGTCCGGTGAGGACGATGATCACGAAAGCTCCTTCGCGACGGAGAGCAAAAGCTCGCGCAGTTCCTCATAGGCGGATAACTTATTTTGGACTAGCGGGTGGCTCTCAAGTTCTCTTTTCGCCGCTTCGTATTCTTTCTTTGCGTGCAGGTATCCAGCGTCGTCTCCCGCGGAGGCAAGACGCATCATCTCTTTTTGAGAAACGCTTATTTTTTCCTGCAAAAGAGCCACGGATTTATCTTCATCGCAGGCTTTCTTGCATTCGAAATACCGTTTGCTTACTTCTTCATTTTCCTTAAGAGAGGCACTTAAGTCTTTGGCCAAAGTAATCCACGCGTCCTCGGTAAGTTCGCCGATCATCGAGAAGGTATGGGACTCGGTAATACGCACATCCACGATATGTCCACGCAAGGAAGCAGGCCCTTTAAAATGCACAAGTTTGCTCGATTCGGTATAACCAGAAAGCATCGTCGGATCTTTCTTACTCGGCCCGTCGACAAGGACTTTATAGGTCTTCCCAAGCATCTCTGCCGCATGGCTTTCAACACCTTGTTCCACCACTTTGACTAGGCGCATGAAACGTTCGTGTTTATCCGCGTCGGAGACATTGTCCACCATTCTCGCCGCAGGGGTTCCCTTACGCGGGGAATAGATAAACGTGAAGGCCGCGTCATAACGGACTTCTTGGCACAGACTTAACGTATCCAGGAACTGCTCTTCCGTCTCGTTGGGGAAGCCGACGATAATGTCTGTCGTAATTGCGCAGTCGGGGATTTTCTCACGAATCCGGCGCACGAGGTCCAAGTATTCTTTTCGCCCATAACGACGGCCCATTTGACGCAAAACTTCATCTGAGCCAGACTGAACCGGAAGATGGATGCAATGCATGATGTTAGGATATTTGGCGATGACATCAAGCATCTCGTCGCTGAAATCCCATGGATGGGAAGTCATGAAACGGAGGCGGGGAATTCCTAACTTCGCCACCTCTTCCAAAATCGAGGCGAAACTCGTCCCATCATGGAAATCCTTACCATAGGAGTTCACGTTCTGGCCGAGCAAAGTAATCTCTTGGAAACCGTCTTCCACGAGGGCTTTGCACTCGGCAACAACGTCTTCTTTTAGCCTAGAACGTTCCCTTCCACGGGTATATGGGACAATACAATAGGTGCAAAATTTGTCGCAGCCGTAGGTGATGTTCACGAACGCCTTGTATTCGTCCAGACGAGTAGAAGGTAAATTTTCAATGATGTCACCAGGGAAAGAATGGACGTCAACGTAATCTTTTTTATGCTTGAGGTGGTCATCGAGAAGATTGAGCAAGTCAGGAACATTGTGCGTGCCGAAGATCAAGTTGATGTAGGGATAGCGTTCCATCAGGGTTTTCGCGACCCCTTCTTCTTGCATCATGCACCCGCAGACGGCCAAAATAAAATCTTTGTCTTTGAGATGATTTGCTTTGTATTTGCCGATCTCGCCATAGACTTTCTCTTCGGCGTTTTCGCGCACGGCACAGGTGTTGACGATGGCGATATTCGCCTCGGCTTCGTTGCTGGCTTTGGTATATCCGGCAAGTTCAAGATAGCCCGCCATAATCTCTTCGTCACGGACGTTGGCTTGGCAACCAAAAGTGCAGATCCAATATTTTTTTCCTTCCGCAAAACGTTTTAGTTCTGCAGGGATAACAATCTCATCTCGCCTTAAAATGGGCAAATCGACGCGGTTGCGCGCCTTGGACATATCGGGAACTGATTTATAGATTTTCTTAGCCATACTTAACGTTCCTTTCCGTTGATATAGTAAAGGGTTTTCACCGAGGTGGCCATATAGGTCTCCTCATCGAATTCGAGCAAAACAGCATTGACGCAGCGGTCACCATCCATGGATATTGCCATCGGTTTGGGATCACCGAAGACAATGCGGTTGATGACGCTTTGAGGCTCAAACCCAATCACCGACTCCTGAGCCCCACAGAAACCGACGTCCGAGGTAAACGCAGTGCCCTGAGGAAGGATGCGAGCATCGTTGGTCTGGACATGGGTATGAGTGCCGATGACCGCGGAGACTTGACCATCAAAATAATGGGCGAAGACCGACTTCTCTGACGTGGATTCACCATGGTAGTCCACAATATGGATTCCTTCAGGCGCTGCGGCAAGGATGTCGTGCATACTCACAATTGGGGAATTCACCTCTTCCTTCATGAACGCCGTCCCCAGGAGGTTCGTTACGGTGACGGCGACGCCATTGACATCGACAGTCACATATCCCTGTCCAAAATCATAGTCTCGAACGTTGTAAGGGCGGACGAGGGTATCGAATTCCTCGATGAAATCATCGATGCTATTACGGCTATGCCAATGGTTGCCTAAAGTGATGATATCCACCCCACGATCAAACAAGGCACAGGCATCGCGGTAACTAATGCCGAAGCCTTTGGTGGCGTTTTCCCCATTCGCGATGATGAGGTCGACGTCGAATTCCTCGCCTAAAAAGGACAAAACGTCGGAAACCGCGGCAATGCCAGGGTCTCCGACGATATCACCAAAGAAGAGGATTCTCACGCTTACTTTGCGGTCTCGACCGCACGGTATTCGCGAATGACGGACACTTTGATCTGTCCGGGATAGGTAACCTCCTGCTCAATTTTCTCACGCAGTTCTTGGGCCATACGGACCGCTTCGGCATCGCTGACTTTCTCGGGGATGACCATAACGCGGACTTCGCGGCCGGATTGCATCGCGTAAGCTTGGGAGACGCCGTCGAATCCTTTGGCGAGGGTCTCCAGTTGTTCAATACGTTTAACGTAAGTTTCCAAGGTCTCGCTGCGGGCGCCAGGACGCGCGGCGCTAAGAGCGTCGGCCGCGGCGACTAAGTGCGCGATGACATAACGGGCTTCGGTATCGCCGTGGTGAGACTCAATAGAGTTGATGACGACATCGTTTTCACCATATTTCTTGGCGAGTTGAGCGCCGAGTTGGACGTGGCTGCCTTCGAGTTCGAAGTCGACGGATTTGCCGATATCGTGGAGCAAGCCGGCGCGGCGCGCAAGATTGACATCCAAACCAAGTTCGCCAGCCATGATGCCGGTGAGGTAGGCAACTTCCATCGAATGGGTTAAGCCATTCTGACCATAGGAAGTACGATAATGGAGGCGGCCGATATAGGTGACGAGCTCGCGGTTGATGCGCGGCAAGCCGAGTTTGAAGCAAGCTTCTTCGCCATATTTGAAGGAAGATTCTTCCACTTCTTTCTTGCACTTAGCGGCCACTTCTTCAATGCGACCAGGCTGGATGCGGCCGTCTTTGACCAAGTATTCCAAGGTGCGGCGAGCAATTTCGCGGCGGATGGGGTCGAAGCAAGATACGGTGATGGCCTCGGGGGTATCATCGATGACGAGATCGACGCCGAGTTCTTGTTCAAGGACGCGAATGTTACGTCCCTCGCGGCCGATGATGCGGCCTTTCATTTCATCGCTGGGGAGCGCAACGACGGAGACCGTGCGCTCGGTGGTCACATCCTGAGCGTAACGTTGGCAGGCGAGGGAAAGGAGGTCGATGGCTTTGGCCTGAGCGGTCTCCTTGGCTTCGTCTTCGGCGTTTTTGATGTAAGCGGCGATTTCCATGGACATCTTGGATTCGACGCGAGCCATGATTTCGTCATGGGCTTCCTGGGTGGACATACCGGCGACTTTCTCCAGTTCCTTGAGGATGTCGTCGATTTTGGCATCAAGTTCGGCGTTACGCTTTTTGTAAGTATCGATGCTGTCGTCCAAACGGGTCTTTTTTTCTTCCAAAACCCGTTCTTTTTCTAAAAGAGCGTTCTCCCTGGCTTCAAAGGCGTCCTGCCTCAAGGAGAGTTTTTGCTCCTCGGCGGCGACTTCGGCACGGCGGGTTCTGGCTTCCGTTTCGGCTTGTTGGCGAATTTCGAACGCGGCCTGTTTGGCGTCTAATTGGGCGCCTTTGACCAAGTGTTCGGCTTTGATTTTGGCCTCTTTTAAGATTTCTTCCGCGCTTTTTTTGGCCTTTTTATCGCGGAGACGGAAAATGATGAGCAATGCTATTGCGGCAGCGGCAATTACGCCTAAAACGATGCAGACAACAAGCATTGGAACATTAAGTTCGTTTGCTGCTAATACAGTCATTTGAAATACTCCTGAACGCACCACAAAGAGTACCCTTACCAATCGTCAAAAAGACTAGGCCTGAATATGAAACCGGCAAGCCGGAGATTACCCTAGAAGAATCGGACTGGGTCAACAGTACCTTAGGTACAAGGGTATTTTACCAACCTAAAGGGCAAATGCCCATGATGAATTTCCTAAACGCAGAATTAAGCGGGGTTTTGCGGGTAATTTTGTGCAAAAGAAAAAATCGGGCACCCCTGAAATAATAGGGATGACCGATTTTCGTGCTTATTTCTTTGCTGGCTCAGGGTTTTTGAAAGAATCACGGATCTGGGCTTCGAGGTTGTCTGAAATCTCAGGATGGGCCTCCAAATAACTCTTAGCGGCCTCGCGTCCATTGCCGATTTTATCCGCGCCAAGTTGATACCAGTTGCCCGACTTGCCGATAAGTCCTAGCTGTTCGCCGAGGTCGAGAAGCTCGGCCGTCTTGGAAATGCCTTTACCATAGATAAGATCCACGGTGCAGGTACGGTACGGCGGCGAGACTTTGTTCTTGACGACTTTGATTTTGACGGTGTTGCCGATGACGTCGCTTCCGAGTTTGATGGCTTCGGCGCGGCGGATGTCGATACGGATGGACGCATAGAACTTCAAGGCCATACCGCCGGTCGTGGTCTCAGGGTTGCCATAGAGAACGCCGACCTTCTGACGGAGCTGGTTGATGAAGATGACGACGGTACCCGTGCGGTTAAGGACGCCGGCGATCTTACGGCAGCCTTTGGACATGAGCCTGGCTTGCAAGCCGACTTGGTTATCGGACATAACGCCCTCTAACTCCGCTTGAGGGACTAGCGCGGCGACCGAGTCGATGACAAGCAGGTCGATGGCGCCAGATTGGGCAAGCATCTCAGCGATTTCTAGCGCTTGCTCGCCCGAGTCAGGCTGGGAAAGCAGGAGTTCGTCGATGTCGACGCCAAGTTTGGCGGCGTATTCAGGATCAATCGCGTGTTCCGCGTCGATAAAGGCTGCGCGCCCGCCCTTGCGCTGTGCTTGGGCGATGGCCTCTAAGGCAAGCGTGGTTTTACCTGAAGATTCGGGACCGTAGATCTCGATGATACGGCCTTTAGGATAACCACCTACCCCGAGGGCTTGGTCAAGTAAGATGGAGCCTGTCGGGATCACGTCCACGTTCACGTGTTCGCGCTCACCAAGTTTCATAATCGAGCCCTTACCATAGGATTTCTCGATGTCTTTGATGGCATCATTCAGTGCCTTCAAAGCAACGTCTTTGTCTGTTTTTTCGTTGGGCATAATTTGCACCTCCACTTAACCTATAGTCAGATTTTTCGTATTTTTGACAAAAAATCTGAAATATTTTTAAAAAAGATTATTTTTGGTCTAAGGCAACAAGCCCTAACCCGGCCATTACGTCCACGGCGGCGGCGCGGATTTCGTTCCGTTCACCATGGAATTGATAAGGCAGGACAAGAATCTTCTCTTTCGTGGCAACCCCCATATAAGCGACGCCGACGCCCGCTTGACCCGGTTCCGTTGTAGGCCCCGCGTTGCCAGTTATGGAAATGGCGACATCCACACCAAGTCTTTTGCGGCCGCGCTCCGCCATCTCTTTCGCGACTTCCGCGCTGACGACGCCTTTTTCCTCAATGAGATTCGGGTCGATGCCTAATAAGGAAACCTTAAGAGAGCTAGAGTACGTAACGAGGCCGCCTTTAAAAACTTTACTCGCGCCAGGAATCGACGCCGCGGTCGCGGCAAAAAGACCAGAGGTCATGGATTCAATGGAACCTAGGGTTAAGCCCTGATTGCCCATTTTTTCCAGCAAATCGGCCATTAAATTCATTTCATCAGTCCTCCTTGAGGATATGAAGATTGTCTTTGACGTAGATGATGCCGGAGATAATCGACATCACGGTGGCAATGTAGATCATGATCATGCAGATGCGGCCATAGCCCCAACCGGCATCGAAATAGGTAAATGGCCAACCGCCGAGCAATACGAAGGGAATGGCGACCATCTGGAAGACGGTTTTCATTTTGCCGAAGATATTCGCGGCCACCACTTTGCCTTTGCTCGCGGCAAGGAAGCGCATGGTGTCGACGACGAGGTCGCGAAGGACCATGAAGGCAACGCAGAACCAAGGGATGCCCACGCCACCGATGGGAATGATCAAATAGATGAGCATCATGTTGACCAGCATTTTATCGGCGATGGGATCGAGGAATTTGCCTAAAGTGGTGACTTGGTTCCATTTGCGCGCCAAGTGACCGTCGAGGTAATCCGTCGCCGCAGCCAAGATGAAGATAATGCAGGCGATAAGATTGACCAAATGAATTCCGGAATCGCCTAAGGTGATATGGACGAAAGAATCTTGAGGCAATAGCGTGCAGATGATCAGGAAGACGATCAGCAAAGCCACCGCCACAATGCGGGCGATGGTGATTTTGGTTGGAATGTTGATTTTCATGTTTGTCACCTCAATTTGAGTATCCGGCCCTGTAAGCCATGTTCTGTCGAGGACGATAATTTATCTCAGCCGAAGCCGACCATCTCCCCTTCAATTCGGATTGATGGTTTCCCCTACCAATTTTGGGTTTCTCGCTTGTGGGGTTTACCGCGTTTCATCTTGGCGTCGCCGCCAAGCTCGTCTCTGTGGCACCTTGGGGTTTCGTCTCTACGAGAGAGCTTCCACCGCCGTTAAGGACTCCTCCTTACCTAAGGTTATTGATTCCCTTAGCGCAATCACTACTCCCATCGCAGGGAGTGCGAGCATGGACTTTCCTCTACCCGAAGGCAGCTATCGTCCGGGCCGGATGGTCAAATTTTCCTAGGGTCGACGCCAAGGCGGAATAGTTCCTTCTCGAGCCGACTGATGCGCTGCAACAAGTCAATGTTGTCCGAGGTCACCGAATCCGAATCCTTGATTCCGTCGAGACGCTTGCTAAGTTTTGCGTTCTCCACTTCCAAAGCCGACACGGCTTCCCTCGATTTGCGCAGCTGGGTTTCTAGGTCAACAATATATTTCCGCGAATCATCATAATAGGCCTCGAAAGCCAGATAGTCTTTGGCCACGCGGTCAAGAAAGTCATCGACTTGATCGGCGTCATAGCCCTTCACATCCGGCGTGAAGACCTCTTTGAGGATTTTGTTTGCGCTTAACGAAATAGTTTTGTCTTCCATATGCCCGTCTTCAATTTTATTGAAGGAAAGAGATATCTTCAACACAAATAATAATAATTTTGGAACCCTATTCGACCAATTCACGCCTTTTGAGTGCGCGAGCGCGAAAGTTACGATATAATCGCCACCGAAATGAAAGAACTCTCCAAAATCGTCAAAGATAAAAAATGCCTCGTGTTCTTGGACCTCGAAGGTACGCAACTCACCCATGAGATGATTGAAATCGGTGCCTATAAGGTGATTTTAAAACCGGACTGCACCGTCAAGAAAATCCATAAGCCCTATCACGCCTATGTGTTGCCCAAGCACCACGTGGGGCCAATCGTCACCAAACTAACCGGCATCACCGATTTACAGCTCAAACGCGAGGGAATCCCCTACCGCGTCGTTTTAGAACAACTAAAGAGCTACCTGGGAAAAGATTTTTACCACGCGTTGTTTGTTTCCTATGGCACGGAAGATGCGCACATCTTTCTCCAGAGTAGCGAAAACAATATGGACGCGTCGACCGAAGACTCCCGTTTTATCGCCAGACGTTTCTTTGACCTTGCTGACTACATCGGGCAATTTGTCCGCGGCGCCGACGGCAACATGCTTTCTTTGAAAAACATCCTGAACCATTATGGAGTGGACTTCGAAGGCACGCAGCATAACGCCCAAGCCGATGCTTATAATCTCATCTTACTGTACAAGGCTTTCCTTGAGAAACCAGAAATCGCGAAACAAGGCTATGCCAACGCCCTCGCTCACGCCCGTTTCCCGCAGCCCGTCAAGCAAATCATCACTCGCTTAAACGAAGGCAAAACCGTCACCCCCGAAGAATGGAAAGCCCTGATCTCTGAGGCCGTATTATGAGTGAGATCCACTACCCTGGCGGAGTGCGTCCTGTCGCGGAATTCACCAGCAAAACGCAGCCCAAAAAGAAAATGACGATGAAAATCTCCCCGGGCAACCGCGGTATGGATTTTGAAGCGGAAATCAATCAGACCAACGATTACTACAAAGAGAAAGACCTCGCCGTCTTTTCCAAAAGGCCGACGCCCATCAACATTGTCAAAGTCGATTATTCCCGCGGGGCCAAAATCACCGAAGCCTATTTCGAGACGCAGTCCACGACCGACTATAACGGCGTCTATAAGGGCCACTATGTCGACTTCGAAGCCAAATCCGTCCATGGCAAGACTTCTTTTCCGCTGGCCAATATCCCTAGACAACAAATCGAGCACCTGAAGTACGTGCTCCACCATGGGGGTATCGGTTTCTTCCTGATTCGTTTCGTCACCAAAGAGGAGACCTTTCTCGTCCCCGCCTCTTATGTCATTGATTTCTACGAAAAAAGGGAACGCGCTTCCATTCCCCTTGAAGACATTCGCGCCAACGGCTATCTCATTCCTGTCGGCTATCGTCCCCGCTATGATTTCCTGCCTTTAATCGACGAGGCCTTCTTAAAATAACGGCAACGGGACGTCAATTCGCAACGTCCGCACTCGGGTTTCACCGCATGGCAGACCTCGCGGCCGAATAAGATCATTTGATAATGCAATGGAATATGGATTTCCTCAGGGAATCTTTTTTCTAATTTGGCCTCGATTTGTTCAGGAGTATCTTCGTCGTGAGCATAGCCAAGTCTTTTGGAGACGCGGGCGACATGGGTGTCGACGGCGATGGCGGGGATGCCAAAGCATATCGCCCCGACAACGTTAGAAGTCTTCACGCCAACCCCAGGAAGCTCCCGCATCAATTTCTTATCGGAGGGCACCTCCCCGTCATAGCGCTCGGCGAGGGCTTTGGATAACCCAAGAAGATTCTTGGCTTTCGCATGGTATAGGCCAATGCTATGAATGATGTTTTCCACGTCATGGATATCGGCTTTGGACAAAACGAAAGCGTCGGGGTATTTACGGAACAATTCCGGCGTAACTTTATTGACGGAAGCATCGGTCGTCTGGGCGGAAAGCATAACCGCGCAGAGGCATTCGAAAGGATTGGAAAAATGAAGGGCGCAACCTGGATCTGGGAATAATCTCCGCAAATAGGAGACGAATTCTAAATCATCACTCTTCATCATCAATCCATTTGGCCTTGGCGATTTCAATCGTGCGTTCGATGTCTTGGTCCCATTGATCGGTGACGCCAGAATAGCCTTCTTTGGCGACGTCGCTGCGGATGCGGCCCGAACGGAGAATCTTATCCACCGACTTCAAAGAACGCTTTTTCTGTAGCAAAGCATCTTCCAACGCGTTATGGATATCCTCCTCGGTATAGCCGGCGTCCAACCAGTTTCCGATGAGGTCGTTTTCCAAAGGCGATAAGACGCGGTTAAGACGCTTCTCGAAATAGGTGTAAAGGCGGGAAAGAGCAGATGCCCTTTGCTCCGAAAGAAGGTTCTGCCGGTCTTTAGCTAACGAGCGTTCAAACGCTTTATAAAGTTTGGCCTTCAAAGGTTGCAAGGAAGTCTTCATGCCGCCGGGGCCAGTTTCGTAGGAGATGTATTCGTTCCGGACCAGTTCGCTGAGGATGTGGTCAATCTCATGAGTTTTCAACGACATCTTCAAGCTCAATAAATCGGAAGTGATCAAACTGTTCCCCTGCCGTAACAGGTGGTCGATCATGAACAAAACCGCGAGTTCCTCTTCATTCAGTCCAAAGGAACGATAGTTATCTAACAATATATAGGAGAAGTCGACGCCCGCTCCATGTAAGTCAATGTTTGCCATATGAGGATTATCTACACTTTCTTTCGCTCCATCAACACCTTCTCGGGATTTAATGAAGAAAGCTCTCCCTGAAGCTCATCGATGGCTTTTTGCGTATCACTTTCGAAGTTGAAACCGAGTCGTTTGGCAAAGCGTTCCGCGCGGATGATACGTAACGGGTCTTCTTTGATGCGCTGCCAAGGGTCTCCGATGAAGCGAAGTAATTTCGCGTCTAAGTCCTCAAGACCATGGTGATAGTCATAAATCTTGCCATCGGCATCAATATAAATCGCGTTAACGGTGAAATCGCGACGCCAAGAATCTTCCTCCAACGAAGTGATAAACTCCACTTGCGAAGGATGCCTGTGGTCGCTATATCCAGTCTCTTTTCGTAAGGTAGTGACATCACAAGTGACGCCAAGAGAGTTTACTTTAATCGAACCATACATCGCGAAACGGTAGTTGGCATCAGGCAAAAACGCCCTAGTCTGATTTGGCGTGGCGTCCGTAACGAAGTCAAAATCGGCGCTGTCGATACCCAATAATAAATCACGGCTTGTGCCGCCGATTAGGTAAAGCCCAAATCCGTGTTTTTTATATGTCGTGGCAAGGGACAGGAATTGCACCGGAAGTTTCAACATAGCCTCCCTATTTTACTCGGGCTAAAGGCAATACAAAAGAGGCCCGAAGGCCTCAATTGTGATATTCCTAAACGGAATCTTATTGGAGTTTCTCTTTGAGGGATTTGGAAGGCTTGAAGACGACGTTATTGGAAGCGGGAATGTTGATCTTGTCGCCGGTGGCAGGGTTGGTGCCAACGCGGGCGGCGCGGACCTTCTTCTCGAAGACGCCAAAGCCAGAGAGCTTGACCGCCTCACCCTTAAGCAAAGCGTTGGTAACGATTTCGATGACTTCGTCGAGGACGGCTTCGGCATCACGGGTGGAGACTTCGGCCTTCTCAGCCGCAGCCTTAATTAATTCGTTCTTGTTCATGAACGTACCTCCTATATGGGTTGAACTTAACTAAAAAGTAGCATGTCATCGACATTATTTCAATACATTTCAAATAAAAATTGACAATTTTTCCAAAAAAATGGAACACGATGTCATCGAATAAATCGGCAAGATTTTATATCTTGTCTAAAAATAGCCATAATTTATTAGATAATATCTAATGTTAATTGCGTTGACGGTAAATGATATGGATTGGGGAACCCGTAAAATCAAAACTATCGCGCAATTGGTTTTCTAAATAACGCGTATAGGAAAAATGCACAAAGTTCGGATCGTTGCAGAACATGACGAAAGTCGGCGGGAATATGGAGACTTGGGAAGCGTACATGATCTTGAGACGGCCATGGTTAAACTCAGGGGTCGGGTTCATGGCTTGGGCGTCTTGGATAATCTGGTTCAAGATGGACGTGCTGGCCCTTCTAGAGCAGGATTCATAGGCTTGCTTCACGGCGGGCAAGATTTTCTCCACGCCGCGCCCGGTGGCGGCGGAGACGAAAATGACCTTCGCGTAATCAATAAACTTAAAACGTTTCCTGAGATCCGCTTCAAAGTCCTGTTGCTGCGTACCTTTTGGAGCCAAATCCCATTTGTTGACTACGACGACGATACCTTTCTTCGCATCTAGCGCATAGCCGCAAACATGGCGGTCTTGATCGATGACGCCGGTGGAGGCATCGATGACGAGGACGGCAACTTGGCTGCGGTCGATGGCGGCCAAGGCGCGCAAAGCGGCGTATTTGTCCACCGCTTCATAAATGCGGCCCTTCTTTACCAAACCAGCCGTATCGATAGCGACATAGTTTTGGCCATCTTCGGTGAAAGGCGTATCGATGGAATCACGGGTCGTGCCAGCGAGGTCTTTAACGATAACCCGGTCCTCTTTAAGCAAACGGTTAGTCAACGAGGACTTGCCAACGTTAGGTCTTCCAATGAAGGAAAAGGCAATCGCGTCGGGGAATTCATTGTCCTCTTCCGCAGGCAAAAGATTAACGATTTTGTCTAACAAATCGCCCACGCCGATGCCATGAGACCCGGAGCAAGCGATGGGATCGCCTAAACCAAGGGAATAGAATTCGGTCGTATCCGAAAGGGATTCGACATTATCGATTTTGTTTACCGCCAGCAAAACGGGTTTATCCGTTTGGTAGAGCAATTTGGCCACGGCCATGTCATCGCTGGTGATGCCGACTTTGCCATCAACCACGAAAACGATGACATCCGCTTCTTCCATGGCGATAGTCGCCTGAGCGCGGATTTCTTCTTGAAACGGAGCTTTCTTGATTTCGATGCCGCCGGTATCGACGATACGGAATTTGCGCGTGAGCCATTCCGCCGTGCCATAAAGGCGGTCACGGGTGACGCCCGGAGTGTCCTCGACGATGGAAAGACGCTTCCCGAGCATGCGGTTGAATAAGGTGGATTTGCCAACATTAGGCGCCCCCACGAGGGCAACAAGACCTAGTGGCATGGAATCTCCACTCCAGTTTTCTCATGGATGATGTTCAAAATCGCATCCACGACTTGTTCGATATTTAAGTCCGAAGTATCCAACTCGATGGAATCCGCGGCTGGCTTTAGCGGAGCGAAAGCGCGATGGGAGTCAATGTAGTCTCTGCGCTTAACGTCTTCGATAACGTCATCCATGGAGGTGGGAATACCTTTGAGGACATTCTCGTCATAACGTCTTTTCGCCCGGGTCTCGACGGAGGCGATTTGGAAGATCTTCACATCGGCGTCAGGCAAAACATAAGTGCCGATATCGCGGCCGTCCATGACCACGGATTTGCTTTCGGCTAATTTCCGTTGCAGTTCCACCAAGGCAAGACGGATATCTTTGTAGGAGGCAATATAACTGACATTGCTCGAAACTAAGGGCTCGCGGATGGCCCTGGTGACATCGGTATCGTTGCAGAAGACGCGGCCATCTTCCAATAAGTCCATGGTCACGTCGGGGATGATGGAACAAGAAGCTTTCTCATCTTTCGGGTCGAGGCCACGTTGCAAAACCGCCCATGTGAAAGCGCGGTACATCGCGCCGGTATCCACATAGGTGTAATTTAAAATCGCGGCGACTTTTTTCGCCACCGTGGATTTGCCCGCGGCGGCAGGGCCGTCAATCGCGACCGTAACTCTTTTGGCCATAGTTATTTCCTCCCTTGCAACAAGAACCACCAAAGGACGAAGATGCCGACGACCACAACAAAAGAAACGAGTTTAATGAGCAGCCAGCGTTTCCGTTTCCTCAAATACAAGGAATAGGGTCCGGAGTTTCCTTTGCTTTTCGGGACGGAACTAGTTGACCCTCCCGATAAGGAATCCACCGCGGGAACAGCTTCTTTGGCCGCGTCAAGATCACTCTTATTGGCTTTATAAGAGGCGAATTGTTCCGAGGGCATGCGTTTGATCTGCTCCCGGTATTTGGCATAACGCTCCATCCTGGTTTCCATGGTTAGTATTATCCTATGGAATTAGGATAAATGGGAGCAGAAAAAGAGATTTCACAAAGTGAGGGGCGGATATCGTCAGGTTTCCTTAAGTGGATTGCGGTTATTGCGAAATATCTCCCGACTTTCTATAATGGTCACGTTATCGGAGGAATCACCAATGCCCAATTCCAAAATTGACAAGGACGTCTGCATCGGCTGCGGCCTCTGCGTCGGCACTCACCCTGAGATTTTTGCCTTCGCGGACGACGGCAAGGCCGAAGTTGTCGCGGACGGCGATGATGCGTCTATCGAAGACGCGATCGCCAACTGCCCCGTCGGCGCCATCTCTGCTGAATAAGTAGCAAGAAAATAAGGCTGGACATCGCGCCAGCCTTTTTTCATTGTTTTTGCGAGAAATCCCCCGTTAAAGTTTTCTTTTTTTGGGTTTATCCTCAAACCTGAGGAAGACGTGTAGTGAACGGTACAAGATAAATGTCACGACGATAACCGCCGCGTCTTTAATTAAGTTAAAAGGCAATACGGCAAAGAACGCATAAGACCATCCGACGTCCGTGATAGAAGGCACGGCCGCCTTCATCATGCCGAGCAAAGCATCCAAAGGATATCCCATGACATTGGAGTAGAACGGGATCATCACATAAACGTTTAGGGCCATCGCAATGAACACTTGAAGCAACGTGGATACCCCAAACGCGATGGCTACGCCTTTCAAGTTACGGATGCGCTTATAAATAAACGCGGCGACGAAAACATATATTCCGGAGAGAATCAAATCGGTGAGTTCCCCCACCATCAACGTCGAGCTCATTGGCGACTTAATGATGGTCTTAATGGCGATCACGGCGACACCCGCTAGAGGGCCATAGGCAAACCCGGCGATAAAAGCGGGAATTTCATCGAAATGAAGTTCAAGAAATGAAGGGAAGATTGGCAACCTTAGTTTAAATATAGGAACGATGTAAAGAATGGTCGACATCGCGCCAAAGAGGGCCACGCGGGAAATCATTTTGATATGGGAATATGACCTCCCAGGATACTCTTTAACATAGAGCCGCCACGCAAACAAAACGGCGATGATAAATAGCACCAATACGACGAAATTGTAGGCATCCATAAATAAAGCCCCTTTCTGTTCAGGGGCGTGGAAACGAAATAAAAGATTCTTTCCTCCGGACTTTACCGTTGGCCCTGGAATTTCACCAGATCATGCTGCTAGCAGCGCGCGGGCTATACCGCCAGTCGACGAATCACACGTCGCCCTGAACACGCAATATTATATACTTTATTCATCAATCGTAAAGCGATATGAATCGTCAGGAATATAACGTGAAATCCACCGTAAAAGTAGATTATTTTTCGTTTTCTAAATGCGTTTGCTCTTGCGGAAGGCATCAAGTTCTTCTTTGCTTTCGAAGGTGATGACCAATGTATTCCCGGTTTCTTCCACGGAATAAGGTTCACGTTGATTTTCGCCCCGAATCTCCTTGACGATATCCTCGGTTTGACGGACCGATAAGTTCTCTTCCAAAATCCGATGGCCAAGTTTATCCGCCTCTTCATAGTTTAAGGTAGCTAAGGCGCGGCCATGACCATAGCTCAGTCTGCCAAGGCAAATGGCTTCTTGAAGTTCCGTGGGCAATTTTAGGATGCGCATGATATTGGAAATCTGGCACCGGGACTGATGTGATAATTCCGCGAGTGTATGTTGGTTATATCCAAATAAGTCATGGAGGGCGCGGCAGACCAAGGCCATCTCCACAACGTTAGCCTCCCGCTGGTCACGGGTGTCGGCGAGCAGCATCAAAAGCATCTCCTCGTCCTCGACTTCCGCGAAGGCGCAGGGCAAGGAATAGATGCCCGCCTTCATCGCGCCGAAATAGCGTTTACGCCCAAGGATGACCTCATATGTCCCATCTTCTTTAGGACGGACTACAAGAGGATTGTAGAAGCCTTTTTCCTTCAGCCTAGAAGCAAAATATTCCATGGTCTCCTCGGGCAATTTTACATCCCGAATATAAGAGCAATCCACGATGGAGGAAATGGGTAAAAGCTTCGCCGGGGCGCTTTGGTAACGTTTCTCAATTTCCGCGACGATGTTTTGCTGCGAAAACTTGCTGACAAGATCGGCTAAGGAGGAGGAAAGGATTTTCTTCTTAGCGTTCTTCATGGTCGATCACCTCGCGGGCGAGGCCAAAATAAGCCACCGCGCCATGACTGGTCGGACGGAATGTGGTAACAGGCATTTGCCTGGCTTGAGATTCGGAAACAGATTGGTTTCGAGGAATGGAGACGAGGAACGTGTTTTCCTTAAACAAACGACGGACCTCGGAAGAAATCTCCGTCCCTAGTTGGGTACGTGCATCGTACATGGTAATCAAGAAACCTTCGATCTTTAATTCGGAGTTCAACGTGTTCTGAATGTTAGAAATGGAAGATAAGATGGCCGCTAAAGCTTCCATCGCGAAATACTCGCATTGGACGGGGATAAGCACCGAAGTAGAGCACGCCAAAGCGTTGATAGAAAGCAGACCTAAAGAGGGCGGGCAATCAATGACGATATAGTCATAATGATCTTTGACCGAAGCCAAAGCCTCGCGAAGCAAATAAAAAGGCTCTTTGATGGGTTGCTGATAAAGCGAGGCTTCCAAAGAAGCGAGACGTAAGTTGGCCGGCAGCAGTTCCATTCCTTCCACAAGTCCACGGACGATGGTTTCTTCCGCGGAGGCTTCTCCCGTGAGGACATCGAAAACAGTTTTCTTTAATAAGGTGATATCCACGCCTAAGCCCCTACCGGCATTTCCCTGCGGGTCCATGTCGATGAGCAAGACTTTCCGTTTTAGGTGCGCTAAAGCGGCAGAGAGATTGATGGCGGTCGTGGTCTTACCGACTCCTCCTTTTTGGTTTGCGATGGCGATAATGCGTGGCATAAATATATGATACTCCTCGTGAAACAATTTCGGGTTTCACGATTAAATTTTTACGCGTTGGATTTCGTCCCAGCGGCGCGGGAACTTCTTGGAAGTGTGGTCGTCTTTGGCAAAGAAATAGCAAAGGCGCTTGTCCTTATTGGGCAATTCATCCTCTTGAGTATTACGAAGACGGAGGTGCAATTTGGCTAAAATGTTGGCCGCGTCGGCAAGTTCCTCTTCACCGCTTCTGCCCTTCATGGCGATTAACGTCCCCGTCACATAAAGCAAGGGGGCGCCGACTTCCGCGAAGACGCGAAGGGAGGCAAAACCCCTGGAAATAACGCAGTCAAAAGACTCCCTATACGCAGACAATTCCTCAACTCTTCCTTGCAAAAAGGCAAGATTTTCCAAATTGAGTTGTTTCTTCACTTCCTCGAGGAAAGCGAATTTTTTCTTCGTCGCATCGATGAGGGTGACTTTGGCATTAGGGAAAGCAAGGGCGATCACGGCGCCAGGAAAACCAGCGCCAGAGCCGACGTCAGCGACTTTGCGGTTGCTGAAATCAAAGTTCTTGGCGACCAAGAGGGAGTCCAAGAAATGTTTCTCGATGACGGCGCTCTCCTCAACGATGGAGGTGAGATTCATCTTCTCGTTCCATTCCTGAAGCAAGGCGCAGTAACGACGTAGTTTCTCGATTTGCCCATCGCTAAGATTCAAGCCGAAGCCAGCGCAATAAGTTTGAAGTTCCTGGTAAGTCATAGCAGCCCCCTTTTCCGAAGCGTCAACAATAATACCGAAACATCCGCGGGATTAACACCACTGATGCGACTTGCCTGTCCGATGGAGAAGGGTTTGACTGCCGCAAGTTTCTGTCTCGCTTCCAGACGCAGGCCATCGATATGAAGGTAGTCCAAATCCTCTGGAAGAAGAATTTTCTCCTGTTTTGCGAGGTTTTCCGCATCTTTTTTCTGCTTGACGATATAGCCTTCGAACTTCACTTTGGTCTCCAATGACAAGATGGCGTCCTCGTTGAGTCCGAAATCTTTTAGGCCGTCCATCAAAGGTAAAAGGTCCACGTAATGGAATTCCGGTCTTTTCAATAGCTCCAAACCCTTATAGCCCTTGCCATCATAGGACATGCCGCGAGCATTAAAAGCTTCTTCCAGGCCAGCCTTGTTACCGACAATGGTCTTAGCAAGGAAATCCAGTGCTTCCGCAATCCGTTTTTGTTTGTCCAAGTAGAGCTGATAACGTTCATCCGAAAGCAGACCGATCTCATGACCGAGCGTGGAGAGACGTTCATCCGCATTATCATGACGGAGTAAAAGACGATATTCGGCGCGGGAAGAAAGCAAGCGATAAGGCTCGTCTGTGCCCTTGGTGACAAGGTCATCAATCATGACGCCGATATAGGACTGGTGACGTTCTAAGATGACTTTCTCTTTTCCTAGCAGACGCATCGATGCGTTGATGCCCGCCATCAAGCCAAGGCCGCCCGCTTCTTCATACCCGGAAGTCCCACAGATTTGCCCCGCAACGTAAAGCCCAGGAATCTTTTTGATCATCAACGTCGAGTCAAATTCTTCCGGACGGACCGCATCATATTCGATTTGATAAGCATATTTAAGGATTTCCGCATGCTCTAATCCAGGGAGGGAATGGACCATTTTCTCTTGGACATCCTTAGGCATTGCAGTGGAGAACCCTTGAAGGTAAAAGGACTCGCCTTCTTCATACTCTGGTTCAAGGAAAAGCTGGTGGCGCGGCTTATCGGAAAAGCGCACCACTTTCGATTCAATGCTCGGGCAATAACGGGGGCCCGTGGAATTAATCACGCCATTGAACAAGGCGGAGTCATCAAGATGGTCTTTGATAATCTGAAGCGTCTCATCGCTGGTATA
>JAGAHY010000049.1 GCA_017626815.1 Bacilli bacterium
AAGACAAATAAGCCGATCTCGCGGATGAGGCCGGTTTTTTCGGCGATGGGGATATAGATATCGGGGGAGATGCTATGGAAGGGTTCTGCGGTGACGCGCAACAGCGCCTCGGCGGAGACGGTATGCTTTTCGGCGATGGAGTAGATGGGTTGGAAATAGACGGCCAGTTTCTTTTCGGCCACGACTTTGCGTAGCTCGTCTTCGTATAGGCGGGTCTGAACCATCGTCTTGATGTCGGCGTTAGGGATAAGGGTTGGCCCTTTTTGTCTCTTTTCGTAGCTGGCGTAGGCGGCGATAAGGTCTTCGACTTCGTCATAGTCATGGACGTCATTGGGGACGTTGACCACGGCAGCCTCGCCATCCATGGTGATATCGATGCCGCCGAGAAGCCACGTAAGTTTCAGCCTTTCGACGATATCGTGGGCGAAGATGGACGACTGATTCCCTTGGTCTTGGAAAACGACGAGGAATTCGCCACGGCGATAGCAATACGCGGTGGCGCTACCACAGTTTAACGATAAATAAGTGGCGAATTGCAGCAGAAATTCATCTGCCGTGCGTTCGTTGAAACGCTTGATTAAGCCGTTTAATCCAAGGATGCGGAAATTCACGAAATCAAATGGCTGACGGCTGGCGAACTTACGCCTCATGCCGTCGGAGAAAGCGAAGCGGTTGAGTAGCCCCGTCATTTGGTCGAGGTGGCCGGCTTTTTCCTCTAGAACCATCATGATGACCAAACAAGCTAGAGCTTCGGCGAATAATTCCACCAGCAAATCGGAGCGGACCGCCTGCACGACGATGCCTAACGTAGCAATGACGATAAAAGCGCCGACGGCGATGCTATCGACTCGGGTGATGGCCCTCATGTTGCGGATGAAGAAGACGAAGCCCATGACGACATAGAAAGCCGCCAAACCATAAAGCAGGATCATCAAAGGCCCGCGGTGGTAGATGGACTCCGCGTCCATATAGAAGCACCACCCGGTCCAATGGTTGGTTAGAATCAATGTCTCGGCGACGAAATAGGGGATGAAGAAGAGGATATAGAGTGCCTTATTCTTCTTGATGTTGGTGCCCGTTACGGAGATGATGTACAGGCCAAAGGCCAAAGAAAGCGTTGTGTGGAAAATGAAATAGAGGGCGTGGAAAAAATACTGCCAGAAGGTGATACCATCCCCTTGCAACGTGGTGAGGTAGACGCCGATGACCGAGGACAACGAAGAAATCATGTTCATGATGAGCATCATCAGGAACTGAAAATGCTGGTCCGACACACGGTTGGAAATACCTTTGGGTGGAATGTATTGCCGCCTTTTGGCCGTCAAACAATAGACGAAGCAGAGCAGGGATAGCAGGAAGGCGGATATCTCAAAACTATTTGTGTACATCGGTTGGTCCGAACATAGCGTAGCACAAATCTCACTAGGTGAGATAACGAGAACAGCGTGTTTTATTGGTTTTCTTTCATAATATGAAGACCGGAAGAGAGATAGGCCGAGCCAGCGGTGTCGGCCAAAAACCAAAGAACTACGGCTTATCGGCCCCTTAGTCGAACGCGCCGAAGTGTTTTCAATTCACTTTGATGAGGAATTTGAATTCGTATTCTTTTTTCGCTGAATACTGGAATTCCGGCATGATGGCGGGCCCGCAGGCTCCGGTGCCAATACCTTGCTGGAAGGCTTGGACCGTGACATAGGTGCCGGTGCGGATCTCATCCTTATTGTGCTTCATCGCGGTCAAGGCGCGGTCGGTGTAAGGCTTGATTCCAAGTTCGTAAGGCTTATCCAAAGCGATGAAGGAAATGGCGCATTGCCCGTCGGAAACGGTGGCTTTGGTGACGTCGCAGCGGTTGCCGCTTTCCTGGGGCTTGATGTTAGGCTCGGTCATGTCAGCGACTTTGCAGGTCACATCACGGATGGGGAATTGCTCCTTCATGTCGCAATAGGATTCACCCGTCCTACCCGTATAGGTGACCTCATCAAAGGAAGAGTCGAGCTTGAAACATTTACCAAAGCGCGGCAGGATACCACCGCCCGAAATCCGGGAAATGTGGCTGGTGCAGATAACGCCTTCTTCACAACCGATATAAGTGTCGGTGACACGGAATTTGCCTTTCTTGTTGGCGACGAGGCTGACGACTTTATAGCCATTTTCAATCTTCTCGCAGGACTTTGTAGTGATAGTCTGCGCATAGAATGGCTTCATCGTGTTATGGAAGAAAGGGTCGGTGTCGTTATCGGTTGCGGCGCGATATAAAAGGATGGATTCATCGTTTAAGGTTAAGGCCTTTCCGTTAGGTAGCTTCCATGTCAATTTACCGTCATTAATTACAAAACCATCGGGGATTTGCGTGGCTTTCGGTTCTTTACGGACAGCCTCCTTAATGATGATTTGCTCTTCGGAAACGACTTTATTCGTAACGGAATCGGTGCAGGTGACGATCGCGGAGAGGTTGCCTTCGACTTCTTTTCCTAAACCGACTTCGACGACCTTTTTGGTTAAGGGCTCAACGTCGGGCGTGACTTCTTGGACGCTGCCATCATTCCAAGCAAAGCTAAGACGATAACGCGAACCCGGCGCGAAGGCGGTCGTGTTGAAGAACTCGAATTTGTTTCCCTCAATGTGACGGACGCGGATCGGGCGGTAGATGAAACGAATGATCTTCGCCCCGACGGAAGGCTTGCGGTCTGGATAGAACATACCATCGACGCAGAAGTTACGGTCATGCTCCCACTCGCCATGGTCACCGCCATAAGTATAGGAACCATCTTCGTGCAGGATGGCGTGGTCGACCATTTCCCAGACACAGCCGCCCATCAAGTTATCGTAGTTATAGACGACTTCCCAATAAGCTTCGGTATTGCCAGGGCCAACGCCCATCGCATGGGCATATTCGCACATGAAATAGGGACGGTCGTTGAGACGCTTTTGTTTGCGGCGGTGCTCACCGACATCCCGGACCATTTGGACGCTGGGATACATCTCGCTACCCACGTCATAGGCCTGGGCTTTGGAGTGGATTGCGGATTCGTAATGCACGGGCAAAACGCTATGGGCGCGAAGATAGTCATACATCGCGTGAGTGTTGTTATAGCCACCCGCTTCATTGCCTAGCGACCACATAACAATGGCGGTGTTGGCATGGATTTTATCGCGCTGATAAAGACGGCTGATGCGGTCGATATAGTGGCTTTCCCATTTCTTGTTATGGGTGATGGTATTAAATGTCGGGGGGAATTGATGGGCGAAACAACCATGGGTCTCAAGGTCATTCTCATCGACGATATAGATGCCGAGCTCATCCGCCATTTCGAGCAATAAAGGATCGGGCGGATAATGGGAGGTGCGGATCATGTCGATATTGAAATCCTTGCAGATCTGGCAGTCTTTTTCAATTTCGTCGGGCGTCATCGTGTAGCCGTTGGTGGGACTGGTGTCATGGTGATTGACGCCGTGGAACTTGATCTTCTTACCATTGACGAGGAAGACGTTGCCTTGAATTTCCACGGTTTTGAAGCCGATACGCTCTTTGACGCAGGAGGTTGGGGTCTCGAAATAGATATCATAAAGAGTGGGCTCGTTGGCGTTCCATTCCTTGACGTCGAGGTTATCGAATGTGACGCTAGCGGTTTTCCCTTTGGCGAGGATCTTTTTCGTGAGTTTGAGGCCATGCCCAGAGAGGGTGAAGGTCACTTCAGTTTCACCGAAGGTTTCCGCGGTCAATGTTAGGGAGTAGGTTCCGTTTTCTTTTTTGCTGACGGCGTTGATATCGTAGATGTCCACGGGCTCGGAGATGCGTAATAAGACGTCACGGAAGATGCCGTTATTACGGAACATGTCCTGACCTTCGAGGTAAGTGCCGTTGCACCAACGATGGACGACGACCAGAATCTCGTTTTCACCTTTGCTTAATTTGCCGGATAGGTCAAATTCGGCGGTATTATGGCTGCCTTCGGAATAACCGACATACTCGCCATTGAGGTATAAGTCCATGCAGCTGGCCACGCCAAGGAAGGAAATGATATGGTTTTTCGCTGGGTCTTCGATGAATATCTTTTTGCGGTAGACGCCGACGAAGTTATATTGCTCGCCCGGATCCTTATAACGGAAGGAGATGGCTTGGTCGACGCCGATCCAAGAGAAAACCCGTCCGACTTTCTCCGTGGTCGGAATAACGGGAGGTTTAAAAGGAAATTGGTAACGGATATTGACATAAAAGGGATGGTCATAGCCGCGGAATTGCCAACAAGCGGGAACATCGATGAGATCAAAAACGGTCTTATCCGGGTCGAGGACGTCGGGTAGCTCAGCGGATTTTGGATAGAACTTGAAATCCCATTTGCCGTTGAGGCAGATGACCTTAGAAGAACGATAGCGTTTTTCTTTTAAACTGACTTTATCGGCCTCTTCTTTGCTGGGATAAGGGATAAAGTAGCTACGACCTGGAAGCTTGTTGTCTTGGAAGACTTCGAAGGTGCAATAGTTGGTCTTGTTGATTCTGTACTCCATGGCGTTCTCCTTGATGGGGTTATATATAAATAAGGATAAGAAGAGGTGCGAGACGACGTCCCTACGTTTCTATCCTTGCTGACGGCTAGATTTTCCCACACGGGATTCTTTTCTAAAAGAAAAACAGAGGCAAATGACCAAATTTGACCTTTGGATGACAAAAACTAAGGTCCCATGTAGGCTTAGAAAGTCGGAGTTG
>JAGAHY010000050.1 GCA_017626815.1 Bacilli bacterium
AGCGCTTTTTGCAAAGCAAACTCTATCTTCTTTTCCCAAATCCTCGCATAATATGCGCATGAGTTACGATTATAAACACATTGAACAAAAATGGGCCGAGGCATGGAAGGAGCAAAACGCCTTCTATTGCGACACCCACGATTTCTCCAAGCCGAAATACTATGTCTTGGACATGTTTCCCTATCCTAGCGGCCAAGGCCTCCACGTAGGCCACCCGGAAGGCTATACCGCCTCCGACATCGTCGCCAGGATGAAGAGGATGCAGGGCTTTAATGTCCTCCATCCGATGGGTTGGGATGCCTTTGGCTTGCCCGCGGAGCAATTCGCGATCAAGAACAACGTCCACCCCGAGGTGTTCACGAGGAAGAACATCGAGAATTTCAAAAAGCAGATCAACTCCCTTGGCTTCTCCTATGACTGGAGCAAGGAAGTGGCCACCATCGACGAGGATTATTACAAATGGACGCAGTGGATCTTCCTCCAACTTTACGCCCATGACCTGGCCTATGTGAGCAACATCCCGGTCAACTATTGCCCGGAGCTTGGCACCGTCTTGGCCAACGAAGAGGTCGTCGACGGCAAGTCCGAGGTCGGTGGCTTCCCCGTCATCCGCATGCCGATGCGCCAATGGGTGTTGAAAATCACCGCCTACGCCGACCGCCTGGCCGAGGATTTGGCCGACCTTAATTGGCCGAAATCCACGTTGGAGATGCAACGGAACTGGATCGGCCGCAGCGAGGGTGTATCCATCACCTTTAAAATCAAGGGCAGCGAAGAATCCTTCCGCGTCTTCACCACGCGCGTCGATACCCTTTTTGGCTGCACATATTGTTGCCTCGCCCCCGAGCATCCTCTCGTCGAGAAGCTTGCTAGCGCGGAGCAAAAAGAGGCCGTCGAGGCTTACGTGAAAGCGGCCGCGGGCAAATCCGACTTAGCGAGGACCGGCACCGAAAAAGAGAAAACCGGCGTCTTCTTGGGCGTCTATGCCATCAATCCCATCAATGGCCGCGAGATCCCCGTCTATGTGGCCGATTACGTCTTAGGCTCTTATGGGTCGGGCGCGGTCATGGCCGTCCCCGCCCACGATGAGCGGGACTACGCCTTCGCCAAAAAGCATGGCTTGCCCATGATTCAGGTCTTGGAAGGCGATATCAGTGAGAATGCCTTCACCGGCGACGCCAAGCATATCAATTCCGCCTTCGCGGATGGGCTAGACATCGCCTCCGCCAAAGTCGAGATCACCAAGAAATTGGTGGAACTTGGCGCGGGGGAACGGGTCATCAATTACAAACTCCGCGACTGGATTTTCTCCCGTCAGCGTTATTGGGGCGAGCCGATCCCGATGGTCACTTTGGAAGATGGCACCGAGTTCCCGCTTCCCGAGGACCAATTGCCATTGACCTTGCCCGAGATGGACAAATACCAACCCTCTAGCGGCGGCAAACCTCCCTTAGCCCAAGCTCCCGCGGAGTGGCTTCATTACGTCACCCCCGAAGGCAAGAAGGGCGTTAGGGAAACCAACACCATGCCCCAGTGGGCTGGCTCTTGCTGGTACTATATCCGTTATATCGATCCCCATAATGAAGATGCCATCTGCGATAAGGAACTGTTGAAGCATTGGCTTCCCGTCGATTTGTATATCGGCGGCGCGGAGCATGCCGTGTTGCATTTGCTTTACGCCCGTTTCTGGCACAAGTTCCTCTATGACATCGGCGTCGTCGACTGCAAGGAACCTTTCCAACGTCTCTATCACCAAGGCATGATCTTGGGTGAGAATGGCGAGAAAATGTCCAAAAGCCGCGGCAACGTCGTCAACCCCGATGATATCGTGGCTTCCCATGGCGCGGACTCGCTTCGCCTATTCGAGATGTTCGCGGGCCCCTTAAACGAGGTCAAGCCTTGGTCCACGACGGGCTTAGATGGCGCGCATCGCTTCATCGAACGCGTCTATCGTCTCTTTGATGAGGAAGCCTTCTCTTCCCGCATCAGCGACGTCAATTCCAAGGAACTGGACTATTCCTACCATTTCTTGGTCAAGAAGGTCAGCGAGGATTTCGAGGCCCTTTCCTTCAACACCGCGATCGCCCAGATGATGATCTTCATCAACGATTGCTACAAAGCCAAATCCCTGTATAAGGAATACATGGAAGGCTTTGTGAAGATGTTCAGCTGCATCTGCCCCTTCGTCGGCGAGGAACTTTGGGAGATGCTTGGCCATAAGGAACTGATCACTTACGCGCCTTGGCCCGTCTACGACGAGACGAAGCTCGTCAAGCAGGAAGTCAACATCGCCGTCTCCGTCAATGGCAAGACGCGCGATGTCCTCACCTTACCCGCCGACGCGGATGAGGAGACCGCCAAAGCGGCCGCCCTTGATAGTGAGAAGGTCAAGCCCTTCCTTGAAGGCAAGTCCATCAAGAAGGTGATCTACGTCAAAGGACGTATCCTCAATATCGTCGCCGCCTAGTCGCCGAATAACAAAAAAGTAACCCGGAAGAGAGCCTAACTCCCCTCCGGGTTTTTCTACATAAACCCATTTTACTTCTAGTTACTTCTAGGAAATTGGTTCGATTATTTGGCGACTATTTTACATAATCCAGAGAATATCTAAATTCTACTTCTAGTTACTTCTAGATTAGTTCTAGGACTTCTAGAAATGGTAAATGATAGCCTGCCATATGGAATCCCATTAGATCAAATCCAACATACCGCTCAGGCTATGCTCGCTTATCGAAAAGCCGGAAAGAGCAACGGATAAACTTTGGGCTGGGCATATTCCTTTTCGACTATGGAAACGTTACAATTTCCCATGTAGGTTTAGACCTATCGCCAGAAGGCGTCCCCATCATATAGGCCAAGATATTTAAGGAAAACGGAGACGAGAATCGCTTTGTTTTCACCTGCGTAAGGAGCCATATATGAAAAGAGTCAGTAATGTCGTGACACAACTAAAAGAAGAACGTCTGCGCCAAGGGTTAAGCCAAAAACAACTCGCCGAAAGGTGTGGGAAGGCGCAGCCTGCCATCGCCAGAATCGAGGGCGGGTTAGCATCGCCTTCAATCAAAAACTTCGAACGGGTATGTCGCGCGTTAGGTATGGAACTAGTCGTAATTCCAAGTTTGACACCAAAAGAAGAGGTCCTCAAAAACCATACGGAAAGCAAAAACAAAACCATTCGAAATCGTGTTTTGTAACAATTTTATAAATAAATTGTCTAATCAATAGTGTACCTATATAAGTGAATATATAAATTGGTGGATTCCTTTGTATGGATGATTTTTGGTATAATTACTGTAGGCGAGAGGAAAATCCGATCCTCTATCCCATTGGCCCATGACAAGAATCATACAACGCTGGGCGATGATTAGAGCGGCTATGCTCTCTTCGGCTGAAGCACCCGCGATAGAAGTTCCGTTGGCTTACGTCATCTACGACCCATCGCCCCAATGAGTTCTAAAGTGGTCTCGACGGTAAGGCGAGCATAATAACTAGGTCTATGCTTCATTGCCTGTAACGTTAGCTTCGGTTTGGAAACCGCCTCTTGTCGAATGACGACTCAGAACTCAAAAGCGAATTGTTGGCAACGCCCTTAATGGGGATTCCCTTGGGCAAAAGCGACTCCTTGAATTCCGGCTAAGCGCTTAGCTCAGTTAGCTATAAGGGGCGCCCCAAAAGGACCATGACTTTGCGATGAAACATGTTCCGCCACATGTTTGCAAGCGACGAAAAAGCAAAAAGCGATTGTATGTCAGACATTCAAGAATTCAGATGACTATAGTCTTGAGGATGACTTCGATCACGGTTTCGATTCAAAGCCTAAATTCCTAATTTAGACAGTGTATAAATGAACTTTGTAATTTGGGTTCACTGGTTTAAAGGATTGGGGATTTACGCGATAAAATTCGAAAATTCCCTGCAAATATACCTTGTTTGATCCGCCGAACCCAATTTGACTGAACTCTTGTTCACGGGGCCTTTAGCCTCTTTTTTTCTCGCACTAAAATCAGTTTCCATTATCCTTATATATAGAAAGTAAGGAGAGAGACCATGAGAGCCTATATGGAGTCAGGATTCTACGTTATCTATTTCGTCGTCATTTTAGCGGTAGGGGTTTGCCTTTGCCTTAAGAGCAAACAGAAGAAGCCGTTGGTCCTATTTGGATTAGCGTGCTGCATACTCGGCGCGGGGGACGCGTTTCATCTTGTACCCCGTGCGATTGGTTTATTCAACGGGACACTAGAGAACCCAGACCCCAATTTAGCCTTATGGTTAGGAGTGGGGAAGTTGATTACCTCCATAACCATGACGGCGTTTTACTTGCTTCTTTATTTCTTCGTTTATGCCAGGGCGAAAGAGAGCAGAAACAAGGCGGTGGATTATTTCGTTTATGCCCTGGTTCTTGCTCGCGTCGTTCTATGTGCCTTGCCGCAGAATGAGTGGACGACGAATGGATCACCGTTGCTGTTTGGAATTCTAAGGAACGTCCCATTTACCATTTTGGGGATTCTAGTCATCGTGCTCTGCTACCAAAAACTTCGGCAAATTAAGAGTTTCAAGTTGTTGTGGATTGCGATAATTTTATCGTTCGGTTTTTATTTGCCAGTCGTGTTTTTCGCTTCGAGTTATTCTTGGGTCGGCATGCTTATGTTACCGAAAACCATCTGTTACATGTGGATTGGAATCATGGCGTTGCTTGATGCGAAGTCCAATTGGATAGAGTACCAAGAACAGTGACATAATCGAATGTTATATCGCCAAAATGCGCGATAAAACGCGCATTTTTGAATGACCCAACTGATGTAGTCACATCAATTTGGAATAAGGTGGATACAGCAAAACTCGCCATGACGAATTACCTATTTGAATGCTTGAAATAGAAATTTATGTGAGGAGTTACTTTTATAAAGTTTTACGATTGTATATCGATTCATATCTCATCAAATTATAGTGTGATAATCCTCATCTTTGTCTATAACGCCGCCTAAAACAACCTGGAAAACCTAATTTAATCAAGCGCTTAATACTAATCGGGCAGTTCTTTCCGGCTTGCACACCCTCACACGCCCGTTTCTTAAAACGACACGAAAAATTCTTACGTAGTAAAGGCGTTTGCTAAAGGGCTTACATATTTTAGGGCTCTTTTTCCTTGTGCTAGGATTTAGGCAAATATATGGAGGCTTTTATGGCTCGACTTGTTGGTACCGTTTCCAGGGGTATCCGCACCCCAATCATCAGGGAAGGGGACGACCTAGTTTCTTTAGTTGTCAACGCATTGCTTGAGGCGTCGAAGGACGAGGAATGGGGATTCCGCTTTCACGACAAAGATGTCGTCTGCATCACCGAAGCCATCGTCGGTAGGGCGATGGGCAATTACGCGACCGTCGAAGATATCGCGGCGGATGTTAAGAACAAGACTGGCGGCGGCACCGTCGGCGTCGTTTTCCCTATCCTTAGCCGCAACCGTTTCGCGATCTGCCTAAGGGGCATCGCGAAAGGCGTGAAGAAGATTGTCCTTCAGCTTTCCTATCCTTCCGATGAAGTGGGAAACCACCTCGTCGACCTTGAGGAAGTCGAGGCCAAAGGCTTAAATCCCTTAAAAGATGCGCTGGATTTGCAGCAATATCGCGAATATTTTGGTAAAAGAGTCCACCGTTTCACAGGCGTCGACTATGTCGACTATTACCAGGAATTAATCCGTGAATGTGGCGCGGATGTGGAAGTGATTTTCTCCAATGACCCGAAGGAAATCCTCAAGCATACCGATGTGGTTCTCGCTTGCGACATCCATACCTTACCCCATACCATGAAAGTCTTGAAAGCAGCTGGCGCGCGCATCGTCCTTGGCTTAGATGAAATCCTTAACGCTCCCGTCAACGGCAGTGGCTATAACGAAGCCTATGGTCTTCTTGGTTCGAACAAAGCGACCGAAGATAAGGTCAAACTCTTCCCGCAAAACGCTCAAGAAATTGTCAACGAAATCCAGAAATCCCTTTTGGAAAAGACGGGGAGGCACATCGAGGTCATGGTTTATGGCGATGGCTGCTTCAAAGATCCCGTCGGCGGTATTTGGGAATTTGCTGACCCTGTCGTCGCGCCTTTCTATACCTCCGGCTTAGAGGGGACGCCCAATGAACTGAAGATCAAATTCCTCGCCGACAACGACTTCAAGGAACTCGATGGCGATGCCCTAAAGGCCGCGATTGTCTCCAAGATTGAGCAAAAGGACAAAAACCTCGTTGGGAAAATGGCTTCCGAAGGCACTACCCCGAGAAGATTGACCGATTTGATTGGTTCCTTAAGCGATTTGACTTCCGGTTCTGGTGATAAAGGTACCCCCGTGGTCTTTATCCAAGGCTATTTCGACAATTATTCCGACCAATGATCGAGGGAGAAGAACATGCAACAGCTTCGTGATCCGAATATGAGACGTATTGATTCCCGTGAACTTGCGGACGCGTTCATCGAGGAACAGATTCGATTGATCCGCGAACAAGTTGGCGATCGGAAAGTCCTTTTGGCCTTATCTGGCGGTGTGGATTCCTCCGTGGTCGCCGCGCTTCTCATCAAGGCCATCGGAGACCGCCTTACCTGCGTCCACGTCAACCATGGATTGCTCCGTAAAGGCGAACCCGAGATGGTCATCAAAGTCTTCAAAGAACAACTCGGCGCGAATTTGATTTATGTCGATGCGGCCGACCGTTTCCTTGATGCCTTAGCAGGAGTGGAGGACCCCGAGACCAAGCGCAAAATCATCGGCAAGATCTTCATCGACGTGTTCGCGGAAGAGGCAAGAAAGCTTGAAGGCGTATCCATTCTTGCCCAAGGAACCATTTACCCCGATATCACCGAAAGCAAAGGAATCAAAGCCCACCATAATGTCGGCGGCCTTCCCGAAGACCTCCATTTCGAGCTTCTTGAACCGGTCAAATTCCTTTATAAGGACGAGGTTCGCCAAGTCGGCGAAGCCCTCGGTTTGCCTGCCTCGATGGTTTACCGCCAGCCCTTCCCTGGCCCGGGACTAGGCGTGCGTTGCCCTGGCGCGATTACCCGCGACCGCCTCGAAGCTGTGCGTGAATCCGATGCGATTTTGCGCGAAGAATTCGAGATTTGCGGGCTTTCTAAGAAAGTTTGGCAGTATTTCACGATTGTTCCACCTTTCCGTTCTACCGGAATTAAGGATGGCAGAAGGACCTTCGATTACATGGTCGTGCTACGCGCGGTGAATAGCGTCGACGCGACTAGCGCCAGCGTGGAAGAAATCCCTTATCCGGTGTTATTTAAAATCCGCGACCGCATCTTGGCGGAAGTTGCGGGGGTCAACCGCGTCCTCGTCGATATTTCGCCAAAGCCCATCGCGACGATTGAGTGGGAGTGATGTCGATGCATTTCTTCGAAGAAAAGATTCTCCACGATGGTCGTATCATCGACGACGATATCCTCAAAGTCGATTCCTTCCTGAATCACCAAGTCGATGTCAAACTTTTGCGGGAATTCGCCCTCGCGGTCAAAGCGGCATTCGCGGATATGCGGATTGACCGCATCTTGACCATTGAGACCAGTGGCGTGGCCGTCGCCTTCGCAGTGGCGGAAGCTCTTGGCGACATTCCCTTTGTCTTCGCGAAGAAGTCCAAATCCAAAACCGTCGATCCCTATGACGTCTATCTCAGCCAAGTGAAATCCTTTACTAGAGGCAGCGTCAGCGAGATCACCGTCTCCAAACGTTTCCTTAACGAAGGGGAGAATGTGCTTATCGTCGACGACTTCCTCGCCGAGGGCAATGCCTCCCTGGGATTGCTAGACCTTTGCCGCCAAGCAAAAGCCAATGCGGTAGGGGTGGCAATCGCCATTGAAAAAGTCTTCCAAGGTGGCAGAGCCAAACTCGAAAACTTGGGTTTGCGCGTCGTCGCCGGAGCCTCCATCAAAGCTTTCCATGACAATAAGCCCGTTTTCTAAGTCGTTCGGAGAAAACACTTGTAGCGCCCGTACCCGTTTACGGGCGTTTTTAATATGCGTATACGCGCGAAAACTCTGCAAAACCTTGATAGATGAGCCGATTTTTTGCTTTTTGGATTTTTATCAGAAAGGGCGCTTAATTGCCTATTTTTCCGTGTAAACGCTTTCACGAGTAAGCCTTTTGACAGGCCTATATTGCCTCGCTCATAATGGTGACGCCGATGAAAAGTCGGCATTCGTATAATTCCCTAATTGGTGGGTAGTCTCTACACTAGACCGTAAATCTAGTACTACGAATTCCTATCGTTTTCCTATTTGGAAGGTGGCAGAAATTTGCACGTAGAGGCTCCAGGTTATGGAGCTTATTTCTTTCAAGGGAGGAACATTAGGAAATGAAAAAGCTAAAACGAATCGTCTTTGCGTTGGGAGCTAGCATCATGTGCACCGCTTGCGCTGGTGTCAATGCCGCGACCTATACCAAAGGCACCCCCGTCAAGGTCGGTCTCATCTGCTTGCACAATGAGAAATCGACCTACGACAAAAACTTCATCGACGCCATGAAAGAAGCCGCCAATGATCTTGGCAGCCGCATCGCGGGTGAACCCATCATCAAAACCGACGTCGCTGAATCCATCGATTCGTATAATGCCGCCAAAGACCTTGTTAAACAGGGCTGCAATGTTATTATCGCGGACTCCTTCGGCCACGAACCATTCATGCTCCGCGCCGCCAAGGAATGGCCTAGTGTCACCTTCTGCCACGCCACCGTCACCCAAGCCAAAGTCGCTGGCGTCTCCAATTACCATAATGCCTTCGCCTCCATCTATGAAGGCCGCTATCTCGCCGGCTATGCCGCGGGCTTAAAACTCGCCGACATGATCGAAGACGGCAAATTGACCGACGCCAACTACGATGGTGACAAAATCAAACTCGGCTACGTCGGCGCCTACCCCTACGCGGAAGTCGTCTCTGGCTATACTTCTTGGTTCCTCGGCGTCAAGGCCGTCGTTCCTAATGTCAAAATGCAAGTCACCTTCACCAATTCCTGGTATGACTTCGACGCCGAAAAAGCCGGTGCTAGAACCCTTAAGAATAACGGCGCTGCCATCATTTCCCAACACGCCGACTCCATGGGCGCGCCTGGCGAATGCGAGGAAATGGGCGTCCCCAACGTCACTTACAACATTCCCTTGGATGTAGAATGCCCCAATACCTACCTCGCCTATTCCAAAATCGACTGGGCGCCTTATTACAAGGCCGTCGTCAATGGTCTTTATGACGGCACAGGTATCGCCGGCGAAGTCAATAACAATTTCACCGGCACCATCGCGGATGGTTCCGTCAAATACGCCTGCGCCGACGAGGGTTATGCCGACATCCTCAAAGACGTCGAAGCGGAACTTAAAGCCAAGACCCGCCGCGTCTTCGATTGTTCCACCTTCACCGTTGAAGGCAAACACCTCACCGTCGATAGCGACTACTTAGCCGACGTCGATGACATGCATGATTACGTCTCCGAGACCAAGGTCATCAAGGAAGAAGGCGGCATCACCTTCTATGATGAGTCCGCTTTTCGCTCCGCCCCGTACTTCGATATCAACATCGACGATATCGAAAAATTGAATTAGTTGTCTTATAAGGCCGGCGTTTGTCGGCCTTTTTCCTCAAATACCATGCAATCTATCCGCCTAGAACATATCACGAAAGTCTTTGGCCGAACCCGCGCCAACGAAGATGTCTCCATGGACATCCGACAAGGGGAAGTTTTGTCTATCCTTGGCGAGAACGGGTCCGGGAAGACGACGCTGCTTAATGTTCTAGGCGGCATTTATCAGCCAGACGAAGGCAAGATCTATATCGACGACAAAGAAGTCCATATCCGCTCCCCCAAAGATTCCTATGCTTACGGCATTGGCATGGTCCACCAACATTACAAGCTCGTGGAGGCATTCACGGCCGTGGAGAATGTGGTCTTGGGACTAAATCGGAAGCAGTTACTGGAGATTTACCATAATTTTGGCATCGAAAACAAAGGAAGACTTTTCTCTTCCTGCAGCCTAAAACAATCCGCTTGGGCCATCGCGAATATGTGTTCGCGTTATGGCTTCGCCTTCGAACCAAACAAAAAAGTCATCGACATGTCGATCGCGGAAAAGCAGACACTTGAGATTATTAAGACGCTTTTCCGCGGTGTGGACACGCTGATCCTCGACGAGCCTACCGCCGTGTTGACGCCGCAGGAGATCCGTCATCTCTTCGACGTCATCCGCAACATGAAGTCGCGTGGCAAGACGGTCGTCATCATCACCCACAAGCTCAATGAGGTCATGGAAATTTCCGATCGCATCGTCGTCTTGCGCAAAGGCCATTTCATCGGAAGCGTAGACACCAAAGACACCAATGAATCCGCTTTGGCGGACTGGATGGTGGGGAAGAAAGTGGACCTTGATATCCATCGTTCGACCATCCCTACTACCGGTGACCGCCTGGTCATCAAACATCTTAATGTCAAAGACGCGGATGGCCGTTGGGCGGTGCAAGATGCTTCTTTTGTCGTCAAAGGGTCGGAAATCTTAGGCATTGCTGGCGTTTCTGGCTCCGGGCAAAAAGAATTACTCTGCGCCATCGCGGGCTTAGCTAGGGAAGCCAATGGGGAGATTATCTTCCATAACCCCAAGCATCATCGCCCCGTCACCTTTTTCCATAAGAACCTCAAGCAGATCAAACAGCTGTCCATCGAGGGCAAATTCCACCTCAAAGACGGGTCACCTTGTAACCTAAACGGCATCAAAGACAAAGACATCGTCAAGATGGTCAAGAACGAAGAGATTCTTTTCTATGACGATGAGATTATCCCGCTTCTTGGCTTGCAGCCTTTGGAAATCCGTAACCTAGGAATCAAACTTTCTTTCGTCCCCGAAGACCGCCTCGGCATGGGCATGGTCCGCCATATGAGCGTCGTCGATAACATGTTGCTTCGTAGTTACCGTAAGGGAAAGGGCAGGATGCTCGATATGATGCGTCCTCGCGACCTAGCGAAGAAAATCGTTGATGAATTCGACGTCAAGACACCAAGCCTCGACACCGAAGTCGGCTTGCTTTCCGGCGGCAATATCCAAAAGCTGCTCGTTGGCCGCGAACTTTTCTCCAATCCCAAGATCTTGATGGTCGCTTATCCGGTCCGTGGCTTGGACATCAATACGTCTTACTTGATTTATAACCTCCTCGACGAGGAGAAAAAGAAGGGCACCGCGGTGATTTATGTCGGCGAAGACTTAGACACCATGTTGGCGTTGACTGACCGCATTGTCGTGCTTTGCGATGGCAAGATCACCGGCATTGTCGATTCCCGCACAACCAGCAAAGAAGAAGTTGGTTTATTGATGAGTTCCGGAGCGAAGGAGGGCGCCGCATGAGTAACGGACGAAAAGGCTTAGCCATACGTTTCCCCTTGTACGTGACCAAACGCATCGGCTTTAGCAAGAAAAAGTACTGGTTGATCCGTTTGGGTGGGGTTTTGCTGGCATTTTTGATGGCCAGTGTCGTCTGCACCATCTTAAAACCGGGCTCCTTTGGCACGTTCTACGAGGAGATGTTCCGCGGAACATTCGGCTCCTTGGATTCCATCATCGACTTGCTCATCGCCTTCTCGATTTTGCTGTTGATTTCGATTACCTTGACCCCAGCCTTCAAAATGAAGTTTTGGAACATCGGCGCGGAAGGGCAGATCCTCGTGGGCTGCATGGCCGCGGCGGGTATCGCCAAGTTTATGCCCCGCGGGACGCCGGAGGTCGTGATTTTGCTTCTATGTTTGTTCTCGGCCCAAGCGCTTAGCATGATCTGGTGTTTGATCCCGGCCTTGTTCAAGACTTTCTTCAAAACCAATGAGACCTTGTTCACCTTGATGATGAACTATATCGCCGCCGTGATGGCCGCATGGGCAATCTCGGAATGGGTCAAGAGTGGCTCGCAGTCCTTCGGTTCTTTATATCAAGGCGTTTTCCCTGCAATTCTTGGCAATTCAGGCACTTTAGTTATCCCGATTGCCACCTTGATTTTCGTGGGAATGTACTTTTATCTCAAGAAATCCAAGCACGGTTACGAAGTCACCGTCTTAGGCGAGTCCATCGATACTGCGCGTTACGCGGGCATCAATGTCACCAAAGTCACCCTGCGCACAATGGCGATTTCGGGGGCCTTGTTTGGGACGATTGGATTCTTCCTCGTCTGCGCCATCCACCAAAGTTTCTACGAGACGCTCGTCGGCGGGCAGGGGTTCACGGG
>JAGAHY010000051.1 GCA_017626815.1 Bacilli bacterium
AACCGAGAAAGCAACCGATCATCGCTGGTTTTCAAAGAAAAAACGTTCCTGACGATATGTATCAAGAACGTATTAGTCATTTGGTCGGGATGATCGGATTCGAACCGATGGTCTTCTGCTCCCAAAGCAGACGCGATAACCAAGCTTCGCTACATCCCGAAGCCCATATATTTTGTCCATCTCGCCTAGAGGAAGCAAGAAAAAGATTTAAATCTTTCTCCGTTGAACATCAGAAAGGACAAAGCAAAAATCTTTAGGCTTTTAACGCGAGGCGAACCTTGCTTTCCAAATCAAAGAGCAAGGGCTCAAACTTAACCCCATAAGTATGGCTTTCATCGCCCTTGGTGTTAAGGATCGCCTCGCAGGTAAAGTCGGCGGCAAGCTTGCCCGCTTCTAAAGGCGTCAAGCCACGCATGTAGGCGCCGACAAAGGAAGAGGCAAACACATCACCAGTGCCATGGAAATCTTGGTCGATGCGGCGATGGGAATAATAGAGTTTTTCTTTGCCATCATAGATTACTAGACCCGTCTCGCCCTCTTTGGCGCCGATTCCTTTAAGGACGATGGTTTTAGCGCCAAGGGCAGATAATCCCCGCAAAATGCCATCGATTTGTTTCTCATCGGGTTTGGCCACATAGGGGATATCCAGCAGGAAGCAAGCCTCGGTGAGGTTCGGAAGCAAGATGTCCGCCTTGGCGACGAGATCCCGCATGGAAGCGACATAAGCTAAGTCAAAGCCACCATAAAGAACACCATTATCGCCAAAGGCAGGATCAACAATTAAGGGTCCTTTGTTGATGGGGCTAGAAGCGATATCAAGGACGATCTTCACATCGTCTTCATGGCCAAGGTAACCCGTATAGACAGCATCGACTTGGATGCCTTCTTTTTTCCAATGGGCCACGATCGCGGGCAAGTCACCTTTAAGGTCACGGAAGGTAAAACCTTTGAAACCCGCGGTATGGGTGGACAAGATTGCGGTTGGTAAAATAACGGTTTCGATGCCGACGCTAGATAGGATAGGCAAAGCGACCGTAAGGGAGCATTGGCCATAGCAGGAGACATCTTGAATAGAAAGGACACGTAGATTTTTCATACGAGCGGTATTGTGTAACTTGGCAAGAGAAAATCAATCCCTATTTTTCGCGATTTTTGGCTTCTTTTGTGTTTGTTAGGATTTCTTTGCGTACTTGGTCCATCAACTCGGCCTCGTTATCGTCGCCAAGGTCGATTTCGTCGAGGATATCTTGCAGATGGTATTCATTCTTCAGGTAGCGTTTGCACTGGCATCCGACCACCACCAAAAGGACACCGTTAATGACCCCTTGGGAAGCGCTGCCGACGACCATGGAAACCGCCGCGCCCAAGGCACCAAGTTTATCCATCACGCCGCTTAACGTCTTCTGAACTAAGCCGGCGCTAGAGGCACTCGCGCCATAAGCGATTAAGGCGTTACGCAAGACGGCGGCATAGATACGCATCAGCTTTGGTTCGGAGGGACGATATCCATAAAGATAAATGATGTCCTTAATCAAATTCATGGAATAAAGCCCGACGATGGCGGTATCGAGTTTATCGGATTGGGAAAGGGCGGTATATAGCCCTACTTTGACCGCGGCTTTACGGATGGTACGGTTGGCGGACTTACGGACATCTTTGTCGAAAATCTCCGTCAAAACAGCCTTCAATTCCGCATCATCGTGGGTTTGTCTCGCCACGGCCAACTGGCCAATACGACCCGCGTCATACCAGCCGATATTTTCCGTTTTCGCATTGAAGTCAATCATCTTGTCCGCGATGGATTCGCGCATCGCCTTATTGTGACGCTTGGCCGCATGAGCATTACGCTCATCGACATTGACGATGAACGATTTCATGCGGGCGATTTTGACTAACGGGACCACGTAGAGGAAAACAAAAGCCAGCACCGCGGGCGCGATAGAGATATATCCGGCCACCTGGTTCATCTCGAAGACGCGAAGAACGATAAGCAGCAAACACGTAAAGACGACGACCCCTACCGCGCCGGCGAAAATGACCAAAAAAGAACGGACGGCCTTTGCGTTATAAGGTTTCGTGTACTTATCCTTATATTCTTCTAAGGTCATCTTTTTGGGACCTTTGTTTTTGGGCTCCTCGACCACGGCGGGGAGATTATTTGGGGTTTCTTCGTTCATAGTAAATATAGTTTAGCCGTTGACGGGAAAAGGAAAAGGGCGCAAGCCCCATTCCCAAGTGAAAAGTCGATATTGTCTTCGAGGATTAAGGCTTCAGCCCCTTCCGTTCTAAGAATTTCTGATAAACCCTTTGTGGATGAAAACGGGCCTTGTATTCCTGATAGACTTGAAAGTCGAGCGCAAACGCACGAAGAAGAGGCACATCCATACGACGGTGGGCCCAGTCGGTGTCTTCTTTGCGAATAAATTCGAATAGATCCTCCATCGAAGGATTGGGATGGTTCTTATAAAACCACTCAATCGAATGAGAGGGTAAAATTCGATCGTCGGAGAATAAGGGACGCAGATAAGAATCAAGCTCCTGTCGACTGAAATGAGAAAGATCGTTAGGCGGCAAAGAAGGATCGGCATAGACCACTTTGGTGGCCTCGTAAGCCGAGCGATCTTTCTCCTCGACCGTCTCATCGCAATATTGGTCGAGCAGGTAGCCAAGCATCTCATCGTCCGGATAAATATAGTCGTCTTGATCTTTGGATAGAGGGCGCTTGCAAATGCGGTGATTCCAGCGTTCGTGGTGGTGAAGATAGCCTAGTGGAGGAACCTCGGTGTAACGATCGTAGAAGAAGGAAAACTCTATCTTCATGTGATTGCAACTCGCGGTCAATTTAGGGTTGTTCGTCAGGGAGAGTTCGACGTCTTCGATATCCGCTAAATAAGCATCGATCAAATAAGGCTTGACCTCATCCGTCATAAGGGCCCGCCTCAAGGCATCTTTCGTCGCGAGCGGGAAATTTTTCCGCAATTCCTTTGTCAGAGCTACCGCGGTATAACCCATGAAAGTATTGAACAAAAACGCCGAACTTTGATGGCCACGGGTAAAGATATCCGCATAAAAATGATGAATAGAAGGTTCTTTGTTGACGGTTGGCTTGAGGACTAGGTTAAGCTTCTTGGCCAAGGCTCTAGTCAAGGAAATCTCTATTTTCATGGCTAAAGAGTAAAGCCCAAAAGAAGGAAAAACAAGCCGTTTTGCGAAGAAATCACAACTATTGAGGAAAAGTTGCGCGCGAAAGGCTTTTTGTCTGCGCGCGAGTGCGTTAAACTATGCACGTTCCAAACAAGGAATTTACCGAGGTAAATACAACATGAACTTAATCTCAATCTTAACCGCTTCTTCCCAAGCCTCCAGCGCTTCTAGCGGAAGCGGCACTGGCACGGGCTCGATGGAATCGCTGAAGAAAATCTTCCAAAGCCCCGTCCTCTACATCGTCTTGGGCGTCATCGTCTTGCTCATCATCGCCTTCTATCTCTATCGCCGCTTTGTGAAAGCCACGCCGAACGCCACGACCATCATCGTCCGCAAAGGTAAGATCCACAAAGTCCTGAACAAGGATAACCCCAAATGCTTCATGACTCCCTTCACGGATTCTGTCGGGGCCGTCATCACCGAAGGCGTCAAAGAGTTGTCCTCCGATAAGTTATTCATCAACAACGGACCCGACGCCCTATACAAAGTCAACTACACCCTTCGTTATACGATCAAAGACCCCGTGGCCTTCTACCCCTATGCCGCGAAATTAAACGAAGCGCTGCCCGCCAAGCTTAACGATGAGCTTCGCCTCTATGCTGATAACGGCAATGCCCTGACTATCGTCAAAGATTACCGCACCAAGGCCGATGAAATCCTCGAAGTCATCAACAAGGCCGTCGCCGAATACCAAATCGAGGCCGTCGAATTCAAAATCAACCTCATCCAACCAATGTAACGTCAAGCCCGCTTCGGCGGGTTTTTGATTGCCTGAGTTTTCCTTCCCGCGTATATTTTGGAACATGAAACGCTTCTTCTCTGCGATTAAACGGTTCTTTCTCAGCAAGAAAGGGGCCATCACCCTTGGTGTTCTTTCCCTGGTTTATGTGCTGGCGTTAACCAGTATCTTCATCACCGTCGGCGTCAGTTACAATAACCCCGTCGCCTTCGCGGGCAAGGATTTCCAATCTCTTAGGAAACAGGTCCTCTCCAAAGGCGAGCAAAAAGAACCAGAGCTCATCCTTCATAGCGCCTACGGCCAAACCTTCTTTACGGTCCCCTACCAAGACGAAGAAAGCACCTACCAAGTCTACGTCAGCGCCGAGCAGCGGTTCTCCAATTACCTTGGTATCTCCACCTTCCGCAGTTTCGATGACTATGGGCTGATGCTAGGCTTTAGCATTTATCCCTTTTTTGATGTCATCAACACGGATGGCACATCTTACCTTTTCGCCCTACAAGCCGTCATTGCCGAGGCGGATGGTTCGCCGATCCGCGATAAGGATATGGGCCTGGTTTTAAATTTCGACGTTCGTTATTCGGCAAGCGTCGATTTTAAACTCCTTTACGAGCACAACCTTGATGATGTTTGGGGCGCGCTATCCTCGGAACAAGTTTCCAAAATAAATGGGGATTCAGAGGAGATAATTAAAGATTTCGCAAATCACGTCCCTGGCGTCATCGCTTCATTTGGCGTTGATTGCCAACGTGTTTTATCCGGACTTTCCCGCTCGCTAAATTCCATCCAATATGGCGCCGCTTTGCTCTTCTTGAACGTTCCGATCTCTCTCATGGGCAGCCCCATTCTTTGTCTCTTTCTCTATGTCATCTTCGCCTTATATATCCAAAAGAAAAAAGCGCGCTTATTGGCCCATGGAGAATTGGTCGAAGAGACGCCGCCCGAGCCATCGCCAACGCCTACTTTACGTGGCCCATTCGCCGCCTTATGCAGAAGCACTCCGATACGCCCCATCTTTGGCGAGTGGGTGATCCGCGGCATAGGACTAGGGTTATTGGCCATCGGTTCGGCGTTCCTCTCGTTGATAGATAAATCCATTCTCACCGGCGAGATCGTCAATGCGTACGCCCTATTCCGCAACTTCACCGACATGGGCGCGTTCTTATTAGTCATCGCCCTCGTGAGTATCATCGCCGAGACGCGGAAAGGACTCACCCGCAACAGCGCCATCTTCTTTTCCTTAGCCATCACCTATTATCTATCCGTCACTTCATTGTTCTTCTTCGTCAACAACGTCATCACCGACGTCATCGCAGGGATAACCTTTTCGGATCTGATTGCCTCGTTATTGCCGGGCAACATTTTCTTTAGCATCGGCCTTTTCGGCTTCCTTGGCTTCTTTCTGTTTGAAGAGCCACCGACCTGGCTTATCCACCGCAAGGTCTTCCGTTTGCTTTGTCTCATCCCACTAAGCATCAGCATTCTCTCCATTGTCTACTCCGCCTTATTGACGTTTGGCCTCGTCACCCCCAACTATTGGATCAGCTCGATGTTCTTCGTCCGTGACTTCGACGGTCACTTCATCGGCATCCTTTATATCTTCATTCTCTATTTCACGCGGAAATATCTATCCAAGAACTATGGCAAAGATCAGGCGGACCAGCTCATGCAAACCCCTGCTGTTCAATTGACGAAAAACACAGCCTTGTGCATCGCCATCTTGTTCTATGTCCTTTTGTTCTACGTCTTACCTCAGGAAGGAAAGAAAGCCCTTGACCTATCGGAACATACCTTTCTTTATCTCCTCATACCCATCTTGTTCTTTTATAAGCCGAAAGGACCAAACCGCAGCTTAATTTCAGATATCGTTTATTACGCGCTTTATATCCTCGCTGTCCTCTTGCCCCCGGCTCTCACTTTCATGGTTAACGGCTTCTAATAAGACACGCCAAGCTTGTCGATGACAAATAAAGCAATTCACTGATAAAGGGTCTTCCTTCCTTTGTTTTACCGACTATCTTCACCTTTATTTTGAGATGATACATGCGCAATAGAGCTCGATAATCACCTATACAGTTTTGTTCCAAACCCCTATTCCTTTTCTTGCTTCAGCTCTTTATCGGCATAATAAAGCGTCTTAGCCTGGCCAATTAAAGCACGGAGCTCTTCATCGCTAGGAAGGAAGAGTTTGTATTGTGAGACAAAAAGCTGTTCCGAATCCGCGAGGACCGAATAGCGAACGACATCCTCGTCAAGTTCCGAACAAAGGACAATGCCTAAAGTCGGGTTGTCGGACTTCTTTTTCACCCTGTCATCGAACATGCGGCGATACATGTCCATCTGCCCGATATCCTTATGCGTAGGCGCGTCAATTTTCAAGTCGATAAGCACAAAGCAATTGAGAATATAGTTATAGAATACTAGGTCGATGAAATAATCCTTCCGCCCGGTGGCGATATGGTATTGTCTTGAGACAAACGCATACCCTTTCCCCAGTTCAAGCAAGGACTCTTTGAGGTGATCGATAATCGCGGATTCGAGCTTATCCTCGTGAATCTTGGCATCTTGGGGGATTCCAAGGAACTCAAAAACCATCGGGTTTTTAATGAATTGTTCTTTGCTTTCCTCATAAGGAATTGCGGGGTATTCTTCTTTCTTAATGGGCTTGCCCGGCTTTACAAGGCGGTAATAGTATTGGGTTTCGATATTCCGCTTGAGGACGCGCACACTCCAGCCTTGGGCCAGACATTCGTTTTCGTACCAATCCCTGGCCTTAGGGTCAAGAACCAAAATAAGTAGCGAATACTTGCTCCACTCTAAAAAAGATTTTCCAGACGTGTGGAAAATGTTCGGATAGCATTTGTAAAAGGAATAGAACTGATACAAACTACTTTTTCCAAATCCTTTTCCAAACTCCATTGTCAAAGATTTGGAAAGGGTGGCAATCACTTTAGCGCCATATTCGGCACGGTCTTCTCCCTTGAGTTCCTCCTCGAAAATGCGTTTGCCAATCAGCCAGTTTCTCCTAAGGATGAGCGTGTTTATTGCCTCATAGGTGATTTGTCTCGAGGCGATGACAATTTGCTTAACGTCATTTAAATAATCGTCCGTCGCCTGAATTTCAGGAATGGTAAGAATGTTTTTGGTCATGTTCAGTTTTCCTTTCATTGCTTGTCTTTCTCTCTAACGGTGCGAAGCCATTACGGATAAAACGAAAGTTTCCGCATCGCTTTATCTTTTGATGTGGATTGGCCGATAATGACCGCGGCTACAACGGGGAGCGCCGTCTCACCTGTGCAAAAAGAAGGCCGATTTGCGGCGTATTATGGCCTTATTGAAAGATGTCGATAACGAATCGGGCACGTCTTGAGGTTCAACGGCGATGGGTTCGTACCCTTGCACGCGCCAACACGCTTAATAACATCGTCCTCTATGCAATACGCTTTGGATACCATATATCCGCCTACATAAAATATTCTTTTTCAAAATCCCAATCGATATAAGGGAACCGTTCCTCCAATTCCTTCATTGTTAAGCCAAAAGAAGCGCATAGTGCCTCTGGATCGCAACCGACTAGGACATATTCGCGCAAACGTCTATCTATCTCTTCTGGAGTGGCTTTTTTCCGCCATTTTTTATGATAGGCGATATCCCCTTTGCAACAAGGCGGCCAAACCGCCCATTCCTCCCAAGGATACAATTCCAATATATCCTCATAGCTAATCTCAAAAATGCGGCTCACGTCATTGCCTATGACTCTCGCCTTTAGACAACGCAATAGAAGCTCTTGTTTTTTGTCCTCGGCCCCTTGTTTTTCGCCTCGAACATAGCCGGCGCAAAAGCCCAATTCAAACGCGGCGACAAGTTTGTCCAGTTCATCTTTGCTTGAAGATTGCTTCTTGAACCAAGGCATCATCCTCTCGATCAGTTCATCAACATCATCCGGTCCCATTTTCTAATACCCGTATTTCGCTTTCAATTCCTCACGGGAGATGCCGACCGCGTCGCAGATTTCCTCCGCGGATTTGCCTGCTTTGATGTTATTGCGGATAATCCGTTCCCGTTCTTGTTGCCTGCCTTCTTCAAGGGCTTGTTTCCAAATTTCTTCTTCACGTTCACACATCGCTATCTTAAACTCCTTGTTGGTTAATAATGCCATATACGCGTTTTTGATATCTATATTATGCATTTGGTTGGGGTCATCCATCAAGAGGTCTTGGCAAACCTCCGGCACAAATGGATTCTCATGCTTCTCTTCTGGATTCATTTTTAGCCGCCTTCTACTTAACCTATAGTCAAAAAAGGAGGAATTTTGACAAAGAAAATGAAAATTTTTTTCTTAGGTCCTCAATTTCGCGTAAATGGGCATAGAAAAAGGACCGTAGCGTCGTCCTAAGAGGATTTCGTTACGGCCCAAGTTTTCGAATGAATGAATAATTATTCTCCGAAGAAGGTGACGGTGACGTCGCTGAAGCGGGCTTGTCCGCTGGCCACGGAGAAGGACACGCTGGTGACGGGCGAATCGAAGTTTAAGGTTAAACCATCCCAAGCGCCCGCGCTGGGGGCGGAGAAAGCCGGGACGGAGTCCTCGGCTTTGCCCGTCGCCACGAAGGTCACGCTGTCGAAGGCAACTTCCGAACGGATGACGATTTCCTGTCCAGCATAGGTGCGAAGCGGGTTGGAATAGTAGCTACCGTTGCCGACGTCTAGGGTCGCGGTGCCTTTATTGACCACGAAGGAGAAGGCGCCATTGTTCCAAATAGAAGTTTGAGTTCCTTTTTGGATCAGGTATTCCTCGTCCGCGAAGGTGATCACGCTGGACTGCCCAGGCACGGCATCGTCGAAGGTTTCTTCCTTAGCCTCAGGGATCTCCGGGGCATCGTCAAAGTAGAAATAGATATAGAAGTAAGGTCCATCTTCATCTTCCCAAGCGAAGAAGTTGAGGGCCACACCGTCTTTGTAGGCATAATAGCCATCCTCGTCATAGACGCTTTCATCGATGAGCCATCCTTCTTCCGACAAGGTATCATAGTAGTCAGACTCGGTATTCAGAGCATCGTCAAGAGTCTCGTAGAAGCTATAGACTTCGCCTTCTTCCTCGTCGATGTAAAGGTAATATTCATCGCCGTCATAGGTTGGGACAACAGGGGCGGAATCGCCCAAAACTTCCTCGAGTAAGGCTTGGATATCTTCGGCGGGGAATTCGTCATAGGTCGGAGTTTGCTCCACTTCCTCATACCAGGCTTGGATAACTAAGGACAACCCATCAAAGTAGAACGCGATGGTATTGCCCGTTTCGTTTTGGAAGTAATTGATACCAAATAAAGCATAGATTTCGTCTTGAACGTAGCCCGCGCCTTCTAACGTCAAAGCATAGGTATCTTCGCTATCTGCATCGACATCTTCGCCATAGCATTCGATGACATCGGCGAGGACACCGTCGGATTCGTTCGTATAGAAGACATACGCCTCGGCTTCAAACTCGGGGATTTCACTGACCCCGGTGGCGTCGGCATACGCGGTGATCTGGTCGCTTGGCCAGGTCGCGACGGCTTGGGCATAGGTGGCATAAAGGCCAAACATGTTTTCCCCAAGGAATTCGATGGAGACATAGACATAGGAATAGTCCTCGTCATAAAGCCAAGCATCAAGAAGCGGGTAAGCGCCTTCTTCGCCTTCGTCATAATCGACCGTGTAGCCTAAGTCGGTGAAAAGCGCAATCAAATCCTCAGCCGCATAGTCGGTCGTGCCGCTGATGAAGATTTCCAGGTCGTCAGCGGTCAAGGTATAGCCCTCATCGGCGCCGATATAGGGAATATCGTGGCCGTTGAGAAGTTCTTCCATGGTGAGAAGATCTTCGTCATCCCAATTGTCTTCGATGGCGGGGGTGGTGTCGCTGCTAACGGAGGATTCTTCGCTATCGGAAGAGGATTCCGCGGTGCCGGTGGAGGAAGATTCCGCAGTGGCATCGGAAGAAGGCTCTTGCTCCTTAGAGGTGGCAGAGGCATCCGAGGATAAGGAAGAAGAGGGGTTGGTGTCTTGGCTGGTGGATAAGCCCGTGGCGCTTGAGGGGCCGCCGCAGCTAGCCAACAAGGCCAAGGCCGATAGGCCTAAGAGTACTTTGTTTTTCATGGTTTGCTCCTTGTAACGCCAAAATAATATACATAGCACATAAAATGCCAAGAAAAATATCCTTGAGCAAGTTTGGCATACTATTTAGGAATATGCGGATTATCAGGCTGTTAAGTGGGAAAAACCAGGCACCAGGCAAGGATCTTCTGACTGCTAAAAAGCCCCATCAAGGATTAGCGCATCGGCATTGTACGTCCCTTGGAACATCAACGTGTTCCGCCGGCACGAAAAGAAAAGATGGGCCACCTTCTCTTTTGGCTCATCTTTTCTCAATACCCGTATTTGGCTTTCAGCTCCTCGCGGAGGATGCCGAACGTGGCGCAGATATCTTTCGGGGGCGTTCCCAATTCGATGCTTCTTCGGATGTAATTATCCCGGGCCCGCTGTTCGCCCTCCTTCAAGCCTTCTTTCAAGCCTTCCGCCTTGCCTTCCTCTTTAAAATGTTTATCCCGTAGACACATTGCTTTCTTTACCTCCTCGTGCGTAACGGACGCAAAGCAAGTGACGCGTCCCCCTTCAATACCTATATTTGGCTTTCAGCTCCTCGCGGGGGATGCCGAACGTGGCGCAGATATTCTCCGCGGGCGTTCCCAATGCGATGCTTCTTCGGATGTAATTATCCCGCGCCCGCTGTTCGCCCTCCTTCAAGCCTTCCTCTTTAAAGTGTTTATCCCGTAGACACATTGCTTTCTTCACCTCCTCATGCGTAATGAATGCTGTATATGCTTTTCCTATGGTTTTATTATGCATCAATTCAGGGTCATCCAGCAAGAGGTCGTGGCAGATTTCGTTGATTAACGGGTCCTCGTGGATGGCCCTGATATTGACGAGGACAAATTCGAAAGGAATCGTCTCTCCGTCTACATCCCCGACCCTTTCATGGTGGTAGCGGAGAATGGACACCACCTTCCCGTCTTTATCGACTAATCTCGTTTTCGGGTGGGACATAAAGGCAAGGACATAGTTCTTCCCTTTTGGCATCGGGTTCTTACGGTTCCGGTTCGCCGTATACATCGTTATGTACTTTTCTAGTTTCTTAATCACCTGCCACGCCGTCCTCTTGCCCGTATACATTTCTAGGTCGATAAAGGACTCCTTCCCTAGCATCAACGCCGCGTCCATGGCGATATACCCACCTTCAACTGAAGCATAACGTCGCTGGGGTATCATCGAATAGTCCTTCCTATCTATATTAATATGTAAAAAAGCTTGGCAAAGCAGCTGCAGAAACTCATAACTCAGCAGGCAGGTAATACCAAAGGGGATGTCATATACCAGGGCTAGGAGCCAACCTAGATCCTTGCCGCAGATAAAATTCTTATTGTTGATTAGTTTATAGATGAGTGCCGTCTGCTCTACTTCGTCCATCGGATTCTTCCTTCTACTTAACCTATAGAAAGAAAGAGGCGGATTTTGACAAAGAAGTTTGGCTATTTTATCCAGTGTATAAAAATATCCCAAGAAGAGGCATTGAAAATGGACGCCTCCTCGGATTTCTTCAAGGCATCGGATTCCTAATCGATGAGGTGCTGGAGGGGCGGTAACAATAAGCGCGCTTTTTGGAAAAGACCTTTTGGGTTTTTGGGTCTCCGACTCATCTCATTGAATCTATTCCTGTCGGAAAAAACGAGAGTTTTTCCGTTTTCCTGAAAAATTTCCTAAAAGTTTTTCCGTTTTGCGGAATTTCTTTTAATCAATTGCCTTAGCAAACAAGAGATAAAGGTCTCTATTTGGCCACTTTCTAGGGCGTTACGATAGCACAGAACAAGAAAGTGACCTTGCTGCATTTGGCGTCGAACCGCCGCCGAAAATCATGTTCTAATTTCGTGCGATTATATTGTACTATCGTACGATTTACCCTATTCTAATTTTACGGAGGTACCGATTATGTGTGTCATCACGGCGACCGAGCTTAAACAAAACCTAGGCAAATACTTGGAGTTGTCTCTAACAGAAGACGTCCTAGTAAAGAAAAATGGGAAAATCATCACCTTGCTCACCTCACCCTCTCTTAGAGAGTCCGATACGACGTCCTTTCTCGCCCTTGGAGGCAAATACCAGGATTTCGATTACGAAGCTTATCTAGCGGAAAGGGAGGACCTGCGATGAGAGTCCTCGCCGATACCAACGTATTCCTCGATTTCTTGCTCCGCCGCGAGCCATTTTACGAAAGCTGCCGCGAGTTCTTTTCCTATTTTCGCGCGAACAAGCACCAAATCGTCATCTCCCC
>JAGAHY010000052.1 GCA_017626815.1 Bacilli bacterium
CATGAGATTTTCACTTCCTCGATCGCGGTCGTCGACCAGGATATCACCCTGTTCGAGGATACGATCGCGAACAACATCAAAATGTGGGATAACTCCATCGAGGACTATGAAGTCATCTTGGCGTGCAATGACGCGCAGATCCATACGGCTATCATGGCGAGGGAAGGGGGTTATAACGCCCCAGTGTTAGAGGGGGGCAAGAATTTTTCAGGTGGCGAAAAGCAGCGTCTTGAAATCGCGCGTTCCCTAGCCGCCGACCCAAGCATCATCATTCTCGACGAGGCCACTAGCGCCCTCGACGCGAAGACGGAATATGAGGTCGTCAAGGCCATCAAGGCTAGAGGAATCACCACCATTGTCATCGCCCACCGCTTGTCCACCATCCGTGACGCGGACTTAATCGTGGTATTGGAACATGGGCGTATTGTCGAGCAGGGCACCCACGAGGAATTAATGGCGGCGGAAGGTTCGTATTTCACCTTAGTTTGCAGCGAATAGGAAAGGAGGGCATATGGGCTGGTTTGAAGATCAAGTAAAGAAAAGACAACAACTCGATGAGCGGACCTTCGAGGATTCTTTCTTGTCGCTGGCCGGCGTCCAAGCCACGATCAAAGACCGCAAGGATGAAATTGCCCTTCGTGAGAACTATGCCCTCGCCCAGATTCTGGCTTACTATCATCAACCCAACAGGGATATTCCCGCGGGCATCACCGAGTTCACGGAAAAAGTTGCCTACGCGTTAAGGCCGATGGGCGTCTCCTACCATAAAGTAGAAATCGATGAATCCTGGATTGAGGATAATACCGCCCCTTTGCTTGTCTTCACCAAAGCCAATCATACTCCGGTCGTTTTGTTCCCTAGAGGAAATAAAGGCTACTATTACCATCATTTCAAAACCGGAAAAAAAGAGAAGATTAGCAAGGTTATTACGGAAAAACTGGAGCCTACTGCCTATCGTTTCTACCGTCCTTTGCCCTCTGAAAAAATGTCCATCAAAGAGTATTTCCGATATCTGCGGAAATCATCTCGGCCCATCGATGCCTTCTTGACGGTCGTGATGACGGCGGCGGTTTCTGGCATCGGACTATTGCTCCCTTATTTGACCAAAAAACTGACGGGTGATGTCGCCCAAAGCAAGGACTTGAATATGTTCCTTGTCTTTGCCGTCTATGTTGTCGGGGTCGCGACGGGTTCTTTGCTGCTTCAATCGTTAAAGGGATTCTTGAGCTTGCGCATCACGATTCGCCGAGAGAAATCCATCCAAGAAGCGACGATGATGCGCGTGCTTTCCTTGCCGCCTGCCTTCTTTCAGCAGTACAACACGGGCGAACTGACCGTCAGGTTCAACAGTGTGCCGACGTTAGCGACGACGATTGTCAATGGCGTTTTCATGACTGGCGTGTCGTCGGCTATGTCGTTGGCTTATTTGTTCCAACTGAGTAGTTTTGTACCCGTCCTTATCGCTCCCGTTATTTTGATTTTGCTGACCTCGACCGCATTTACGGTTTTGGTCGCGGTGGTGCAGAAGAACCATACGCGGCGACAACTAGCGATGTCTTCCAAGGAATCTGGCGTGACTTATGAGCTGATCAACGGCATCCAGAAGGTGCGTTTGTCCGGCTCGGAGAAGCGTGTGTTTGCCAAGTGGGCCAGCGCCTATTCCAAAGCGGTGAAACTGAAGTATCGGCCGCCGCTGATTCTGCGGCTATCTACCGCCATCACTTTGCTGATTACCCTCATCGGCGCGGCTTTAATCTATGCCGTGGCTGCCACGAATGATGTCGACGCCCCGAATTACATGGCGTTTTTAACCAGCTATGGCATCCTTTCCGCGGCTTTTGCCTCGCTAGGCCAAATGGTTGGTGTTTTCTCCACCATCCAGCCGTTATATGAGTTGGCCCGCCCCATTCTCACCGCCCCGGCGGAGGAGACGGAAAACAAACTGCAGCTTTCTTCGATCGGCGGAAATATCCGCGTCGAGGACTTGTCTTTCCAGTATAATGAAAACGGCCCATGGATCCTGGACCATTTAAATCTCGATATCAAAGAGGGTGAATATATTGCCATCGTGGGTCAGACGGGGTGCGGCAAGTCCACCTTTGTGCGCATGCTGCTCGGTTTCGAAAAACCAACCCAAGGCCACATCTATTACGATGATATCGACATGGAAGGGATCGATCTTGGCTCTTTGCGCAGGAACATCGGAACCGTCATGCAAAACGGCGCCCTCTTCCACGCTGACATCCTCTCCAACATCATCATCTCCGCGCCACAACTAGGCGAGAAGGAGGCTTGGGAAGCGGCGGAAGTGGCCAATATCGCGGAGGATATCCGCGAGATGCCAATGGGAATGAAGACGGTGATCTCTGAGGGCCAAGGAGGCATTTCGGGTGGCCAAAAGCAGCGCATCATGATTGCCAGGGCTATCGTTCATAAACCCAAGATCTTGATTTTCGATGAGGCGACCAGCGCACTAGACAATATGACGCAGAAGAGTATCTCCGATTCCATCGCCCAACTCCATTGCACCCGCATCGTCATTGCCCATCGTCTTTCCACGATTCAGCAAGCGGACCGCATCTTGATGCTGGAGGGTGGTAAAATAATCGAAAGCGGCGACTATCAAACGTTAATTGAAAAGAAAGGCCGCTTTGCCGAGCTCGTCGCGCGGCAAAGACTCGACATAAGAAGTAAGGAGTAAGACTTATGCAACATACCTTGGAAAACAAAAAAATGACGCTCTTCTTTGAAGGAGAGCTAAATTCCTTTAATGCCGATGATGTGGAGAAAGAAATCGAGAATATCTTCAAAGGAATCGACGTGGACGCCATCGTCCTCGACATGGAGAAACTGAACTATATTTCTTCCGCTGGATTGAGAATTATCGTGCGCCTAAAACAACGTTGCAATGATGTCTCCCTCGTCAAGGTGCCCCAAGGTGTCTACGACATTTTCACGATGGTCGGCTTCCAGAACCTCCTTTCTATAGAAAAACTTTAATCCTCTTGCATCTGGAGACATTCGATGGCGGCGGCAAAAGAAACGCTTAATCCATACGCTAAGAACGAAGAAAGCGCAAACCGGAACATGTGTTTCGTTTTGCTTTTTACTGCGGTACTGCTTTCGTTGGTGTTCCTTGGCTATGTCTTCAAACTTTTCGGCGTATCCCAGTCGACCTATATCATGACCGTCGCGGTGATTCCCGTCGTCGTTCTCCTGCTCTGCACGCCGATGTTTTATATCAAAACCGACCGTCTTTCCCGCCCCAATTTCAAATATTATGTTCTTTTTCTGTTTGTTTTTGCGATCGGGGTTTTGAATGTCATCATGCCCAAGCATGGTATTTTAGGTTGGGCGGTCTGCATTGCGCTTACGGGGCATTATTACAATCCAAAAGTCTGCCGCATCATGTTCATTACCGTCTTGAGTATGCTGCTGGTCTGCCTGACCTTAGGAACTTTTTTCGGGGAATTTGATTCGAACCTTCTTACTGGCGAATTAGATAAAGCCGCGCAAACGATTACCAACCGTAGGCTCACCGGCTCCTATCCCGATACCGCCTCTGGAAGATGGCAGTACCTCAGCGATTTGAATCGTGCGGGGGATAACCGTTATTTGCAAATCTACACGAACTATTTTGTGGGTAGGGCGCTTTTCATTACGTTGACCTATAGTGTTATCTGGACCTTAAACAAACGTACTTACAACCTTTTGGCCGACCAAATCACCGTCACCACGGAATTCCAACGCAGCAGGACTGAACTAGAAGTCGCCAAAGAGATCCAGATCAACACCTTACCTACGGAGACCGTCTCCTCCAAAGATGTCCAGATTCTGGCTGACCTTAAGGC
>JAGAHY010000053.1 GCA_017626815.1 Bacilli bacterium
ATATTCGCCAGTCTTTTGGGAAAGCTTTTCGCGAATGTCAGTGAGGTCAAGATGATCGCCATCGTAGTTCTCATAGAAGTCGTGCGCGACGCCTGCGCTAAGTGTCTGGGAAACATAATTGGGCCAGCCGATGCGCGGCAAGATAACGCAAGCATCTTTCCCTAAGGCAAGGAAGGCGGCGAATAAAGCCCCTGCCCCGCCGGGCGTGGCGATGGCTTTTAGGCGGCCTTGCTGATATTCGTCATCCATTTGTCCCCCGAAAAACCAATGAGCAGAACGTTCTAGAAATAACGGCTCGCCCGCGACGGAAGGATAAACAAGGTCCTCGTCGTTGACGTGACGAGAAAATGCCGCTCGGACCTGCGGGAAAGAAGGCAAGGCGCCGTCATCTTCAAACATCATGCCGATGGTCGCGTTGACGACATCGTGCCCTTGTTTTAAGGCGGACTTAGCCGCTTCATTTACGCGGATAATGATATCGTTAGGGATGGCCATATTCGTGTCTGCTCCGTCAATGCGTAGAGTATAGACCTTTATGGGCATAGGAGGTAGGAAAACAACCTAAATAGGGTTATCATCACGGACCTGCCTCCTCCACGCCATATTTCGCCTCAGAAACTCCGCCATTTCTCCTGGCGTCATTCCATCAGGCAGGCGTGACCTTCACGAGCTACCGCATTATCGCCGCAAAAAGGCACTTATTTTCGTTTTAATCTTCGCAATTACCCATTGATACGCTTCGCAAATAATCCAAGCCATGCCCATAAAAGATTTACATCTTTTTCCAAACATGGAATGATAAGCCGTAACAAGGAGACGATAACTGTGATATTTGAAGATGTTGTCCATGTTTTACCGCCCAATTTTGAGGAAATCAAAAAGCGGGAAAAACGCCCCATTATTTTAAAACTCGGCCAGAAGATCACTGACCGCAAATTCCGTAAGATCAACTACGATGACCCAGAATACTATGGTCTTGCTGCCTTCGTGTCAGACAAGGAAGCCGAAATCGCCCTGACGATGGAAATTCGCCACGGCTACACCATCGAGGAGATGATGAAGAAGACCCAGAAGATGGGCATGACCCAAAAGGAATTAGAGGACACCCTCTATCACATGGGCTATACCGGCATCATCGAATGGCATTACCGCAAAGAACCAAGCGGCGGCCGTACGCGCCTTTATGTGTTGCCCCGTTTTGTCATGGGCAGCGCCGAATTCTCCAACATGCGCCGCGACCAAATCGAAGAGCATCCAGAAATCGCCCGCTTCTTTGAACGTATGACCTTTGATCCTCTCAATGGTCTCACCGAAATGATCCCACCTGGTGGCGCGGGTATCGGCATGCACGTCATCCCCGTCGAAAAAGCCATCGAGCACGAGTCCTCCTCCATCGATATCGAGCACATCAACTATTGGCTTGATAAATATGAAGGCCATATCGCCGCTAGCGCCTGTTCTTGCACCATGTGCGAAGAAGTTCTCGGCATCGGTGGCGCCCGCGTCGCGGACGACTGGTGCATCGCCGTTGGCGACATGGCGGATTACTGCGTCGAAACCAAGAAGGCGCACTACATCACCAAAGAAAAAGCCCTCGAAATCTTTAAGAAAGCCGAAGAAAACGGTTACGTCCACCAAATCACCAACAACGATGGCAAAGATAAGATTATCGCCATCTGCAACTGCGACCCCAAGGTCTGCCACGCGCTCCGCACTTCGCAATTATTCAATACCCCGAACCTTTCCCGTTCCGCCTATGTCGCCCACGTTGACAAGAAAAACTGCGTGGCCTGCGGACGCTGCGTCGAATATTGCCCCGCCGGCGCGGTACGTTTAGGACAAAAACTCTGCAAGAAAGACAAAACCGAAGTTCAATATCCGCGCATGGATGACCCCGCGGTCACCAAATGGGGACGTCACAAATGGACCGAAGATTACAATAACGCCAACCGCGTCAATTGCTATCCTACTGGCACCGCGCCCTGCAAGACGGCCTGCCCCGCCCACATCGCCATCCAAGGCTACCTTAAACTCGCCGCCCAAGGGCGCTACGAAGAAGCTCTCGCTCTCATCAAGAAGAACAATCCCTTCCCCGCTGTCTGCGGACGTGTCTGCAACAAGCGCTGCGAAGACGCCTGCACCCGTGGCAATATCGACAAAGCCATCGCCATCGACGCGGTCAAGAAATTCCTCGCCGAGCGTGACCTCGATCCCAAGACCCGCTACATCCCCGAAAAGGAAATCCCCTCCTGCCTCGATAACTTCGAATTCAAGGAGAAGATCGCCATCATCGGTTCCGGTCCCGCGGGCTTAAGCGCGGCCTACTATCTTGCCATCAAAGGCTATCGCCCGACGGTCTTTGAAAAGAACCCCCTCCCTGGCGGCATGCTCCGTTACGGCATTCCTTCCTATAAACTAGAAAAAGCCGTGATTGACGCGGAAATCGAGGTCATGAAAGAACTCGGCGTCGAAATCAAATGCGGCGTCGAAGTCGGTAAAGACATCACCATCGATGAACTCAAGAAGCAAGGCTATTGCGCCTTCTACCTCGCGATTGGCTGCCAAGGTGGCCGCCGCCCTGGTGTCGCCAATGACACCGCCGAAGGTACCACCATCGCCGTCGACTTCCTCCGCGAAGCCACGGACAACCAGAACCAGAAACTTGACGGCGACGTCATCGTCGTCGGCGGCGGCAACGTCGCTATCGACTGCGCCCGCACCGCCACTCGCTTCGGCGCCAAATCCGTCTCCATGTATTGCTTGGAGACCCGCGACACCATGCCCGCCTCTAAGTTAGAGCAAGCCGAAGCCGAAGAAGAGGGCGTGGTCATCAATCCCGCCTGGGGACCCAAGGAAGTCAAAGTCGACGCCAATGGCCACGTCTCCAGCATTGTCTTCAAGCGTTGCACCCGCACCATCGACCCTGAAACCAAACGTTTCTCTCCTTTATATAACGAAGAAGAGACCATCGAGGTTCCGGCCAACAAGATCATCTTCGCCATCGGCCAAGCCATCGTCTGGGGCGACTTGCTCAAAGGCACCGAAGTCAAGACCAAGCCCAATGGCGCGCCTTTAGCGGAAAAATACACCTACCGCACCGAAGATCCTCTCATCGTCGTCGGTGGCGACGTCTATACTGGCCCTAGCTTCGTCATCGATGCCATCGCCGCCGGTAAGATGGCCGCGGATTCCCTCCACCGCATCGCCCACCCGGGCACCAGCCGCGACGAAGGCATCAACAAGATGGAATTCATCGCCCTCAACAAAGAAGATATCTTCATTGAGTCCTACGATAATTCGCCGCGCCAAGAAGAAGCTTGGGATACCTCCATCGACCACACCAAGAGCTTCCGCGACGCCAGAAAGACGCTCACGGAGGAACAAGTCAAGATCGAGACAGCCCGTTGCTTAGGCTGCGGCGCCTCCATCGTCGACCCCAACAAGTGCATCGGCTGCGGTATCTGCACCACCAAGTGCGCCTTCGACGCGATCCACCTCTCCCGCGATATCCCCGATGCTTCGGACCTCGTCCCGTGCGAGAAGACCATGAAGAAAGTATTGCCCTACATGATCAAGCGCGTGTTCGCGATTAAGAAACATAACCGTGAACTCAAGAAGCAGCAAAAAGCGCAGAAATAACGATGCACGAGCTCTCCCTCATCACCAACATCGTCGACACGCTTCATGACCTGTTCGAAAAGAATCCGGTCTACAAAGTTCATTCCGTCACTTTAAGCGTCGGCACCGTATCTGGGGTCGTCCCCCACTACCTCACCGACGCTTGGGAGTGGTTCACCAAAAAAGACGACCTCTTCCGTGGCTCTAAGCTCATCATCGAGCCCGTTCACGCCTATAGCACTTGCTTAGATTGCGGCGAAGTCTACGACACCATCCAATTCGCCAAGATCTGCCCCAAATGCCATAGTGAAAACACGGTCCTCAAACAAGGGAACGAGTTAACCATCAAAGAAGTCGAAGCCGAATAACCTCCCATTAGCATCATAAAATGCCCGCAAATCCGCGGGCATTTTATTTTTATAGGTTCGTTCGAATAAGACGCCAATATCTAAATCATTATATTGGTCAAGCAATTGATAGAGGCGTCCGCGGCAGCCTTCGAAGCGCTTGTTATTGCTCGGTTCATTCACGCGGTTCCACCACATCATGTGGACATAAGAGACGATGCGAATCTTATCTTTTAAGGCCGGGTCGTCTTTTCCAAAATACAGGTCCACCACTGCGTTATATAGACGGGTGGAGTCTTCTTCTTTAATACCAAAGAAGCGTTCGGAGTTGCCGGGGTCATCTTCGTTAAAAGCGCAATAGGGCGCGTAGATAGCCGCGAATTCAAAAATGGGATGGCCTACGGATAACGTGTCCATGTCGATGAGGATCAATTCGTCGTTCTGGACCATGATGTTTTTGAAGTGGCAATCACCATGGACGAACGTCTGACGGTCTTCCACCGACTCCAATAGTTCTTTGGCTTTGAGATAGTATTTTTCTTCCATCATCGGTCTGGAGACTTCCAACTTCTCCAGATAGAACTTCTTGATGTCGGGAATGTTGGGGTCATAGCATTCCGTGGTGTTGATGGTCTTCAATAAGGCCGTGTACTTCACCACGTAATCGTGGATGTTTTCCGGATGGGCGACGACCGCGTTTTTCAGTGACATGCAGTCGAGCATCTCAAAGCACACGCCGAGTTTATCGCCAACGCGGACAATATCGAAACTAATGGCCGTGGGGACGCCTAAGACGAAGGCCTCCTTTGCTAGACGCAATTCGCGCTCGATCTGTTCCGGATCGCTGGTGCGGTTAAACACTTTGACGATGGTGTCTTTGTCGAGGCGGTATACCGTGGAGAAAAAACCGGACCCGATGACTTCGGCATTGCTGACGTCGATGGTACGCATGGCTTTCTTCACCGGCATAATGCTGGAGAAGCCCGTCATCTCGAAGACATCATAGACCTCCAACGAGGCATTGATGACGGAGACATTGCCATATTTTTGTTTCAGCTTTAAAACGATTCGCAAACCCGCGGAAGAGACATAGGTGCAAGAACCGAGGTCTAAAACTACGCTGGTAAAGGACTTACCCTGCATCGTCGAATCCATGTCAGCTTCGACGCTGGCGGCGTTGGTCGAACTAAGTTCACCTATAATAAAGAGCGTAATAACGCCGTTTTCTAAATTAAATTTCATTGGGATGTTCCTCCATGCTGGCCTAAGGATGTCGCACGTATGTCAACCATCGCTGTCCGATTATTTATATTCTAGCGGAATCCCGTTCTTTTGGCAGTAGTTCTCGCCCCTATTTCACTTTATCGGTCAAGATGTTTCGTTAACGAGTCATTCATCATAGACCGATACTTTTGGACGGCAAATCAAAACGGGTGTACAAAATGCATGAATATTGCTTTCCCTTTAAGGGGAAAACCAGTATTCTTCTAAGAAGACAGGGGGCACCATGAAAGCGTATATTTGTGAACGTTGCGGCAGTAACTTACGCAAAGAAGGCAATGTTTTTCGCTGCCCTCATTGCGATGCCGTCTATAGCGAGCAGCACCAGGAAAGCCTCTCCGAAGCCCTGGATAACGTCCTGCAGTCCGCGCAGATCGAAGCTCTTGCCAAGGCGCGCATGAATCTTTACCAAGCGGTTCATGTGAAATACCCGAGCAAAGAACGGGTTATCACCGCCGCCAAGGCCGTCCTCGCCATTCACCCTCAAGACGACCTCGCGCGAGTATATCTTTATTCTCATGACACCGATCCTTATGAACTAAATGATCTGTTGGCTTCGTTAAATGTCGCACATGACGAAGCCCTAGAGATCGTCAACTGGCTCATCCCTTCTCTCCACGAACGGACCATAGGCCCCCTAAAAGATTTCATCATGCGTCACTTCACGAACAAGGAACGCACGAAATATCTAACTGCCATAGAAGATGAGGCGGCCAAAATCATCGAAGGGGTCTATGTTGCCTCCTTCCCCCGCGACGTCTTCCTCGCCTATTCCAGCGCGGACATGAAGCAAGTTGTCCGCATGGTCGACCTATTGGAAGAAAACGGGTTCCTTGTCTTCGCGTCCTTCCGCAACTTACGCCATGGCAAAGGCGCCCAAGAGAATTACCTCGACGCCATCAAAGAAGCGATGGCCAGCTGCAAGTGCTTTGTGTTTCTTTCCTCCAAGCATTCCCGTTCGGTCAACTGTGATGCCTGCAAAGTTGAACTCCCTTACCTCATCGAAAACTTCCCTGATAAACCGCGCATCGAATATATCCTTGAAGACTATGGCAGCCACATGCCCATCGTCGTTCGCAAGACCTTGAAGGAAGCTTTCCCAGAGCAAGAACATTGCCGTCATGAGGAAGACCTCATCGAACGCCTAACGCAGTTCAAGAAGAAAAGCAAAGCGGCTTCTCTCACTAAGGCCAAGAAAGAAGAAGAGGAAGCCCGAAAGAAAGAACAAGAACGCAAAGCCCTCGAAGAGAAAAAGAGGGCCGAGGAAGCCAAGAAACAAGCCGAATTACGCGCCATTCAACAGCAAAAGGAGCGTGAATTGCGGCAAAAAGAGGCTGAAAAGGAAAAACGTCGGCAAGAGAAAATCCGCCAAAAAGAAGAACGCAGAGTTCACCGCGCCGAAGCCTTCAGCAACGTTGGCCATGGCGCGTTATTCCTCATCACCTTAGTACTTTGCCTTGGCTCCTTCGCCGCCTTAGTCCTAGGCATGACTTACCGTAACAATGCATTCGTCGTTCGTGCCGCAAACATCATTTTCTATGTCGCCATCGGCGCTGCGATATTCGCGTTCATCGGCTGCTTCATCCACAAGGACCGAAGTTTCAAGCTCGTCGTCGGTAATGTCGTTTTAACCGCCGCGACCATCATCGCTGTCCTCATCTATAACGCTTCCGGTAACCGCGGCATCGAGGGTGTCTTCGTCAGCACCGAATTTGGTTTCACATATCATCTTCACGATAATCGCACCGCCTCCATCATCGCTTATGATGGCGAAAGCGAAGATGTCGTTATCCCCGAGCAGGTCAGCGGTTATACCATCGATTGGATCAATACGGGCGTCTTTGCCAACAACAGCCAAATCAAATCGTTAACATTAAAAGGCCCCGCTTCAATTGGCCCTCACGCATTTGATGGCTGCAAAAACCTTGAGACCATCACCTTTTCCGACTTCACCTACACGTTATTTAATGGGGCGTTTCATCATTGCCGCAATCTCAAAGCGGTAAACATTGGCAAAGCAGAGCTCTACTACGCATATGAAGCCGGGAAGTCCACGGAATGTGCATTCCTGGACACCAACCCCACATTCTATCTCGACGGCGGAGTCCTGAACGAATCTTGGATAACGGGGATGCAAGACCATACGGCAAGCATGATCCTTGGGCCTAATTCGAAATCCGTTGGACCAGTATTCAATACCTTAGTTATCAAAGATGGCTTTACCTTCGATACCGGCTCCATCACTTCCTACTCCTCACCGTTATTTAATAACTACTATCACCCCGCGGGAAAAGTCATCTACATCCCCACCTCGGTAACTTCTATTCCGCGCGCCTTCTTCGGCGACTCGTTGCCCGATGGTTCTGGTTATACCGTGAAGGTTTATTACGCGGGAACGCAGCAACAATGGTCCGCCATCGATATCGACCGAACCAATAACGGCCTCTATAACGATGGCAAAATCGAGATCCACTACGAGACGCCATACGCAGAATAAATATAGTAATTTCTGGATGCAATTCGAAAAACGGGGCGTTTTTGCCGTACATTTTCGAAAACAATTTAATGCATCGAAACAGTTCGACTGCGGCCTCAAAAGTCGCCAAAAACCTTTCTGTCGTATTCTTTCATTTCCTCAAGCCACATATTCTTGTAATCTTTGATGGTCGTGATGACCGTGGCGTATTGTTCTGGCGAAATATAAAGGTGTTGGAACATGAATGCGTAGAACTTCTTCAAGGATGCAATTTGTTGCTTCATGTTTGAAACACTAGCAAACATGCATTTGTAAATATAGAAGTACCCGAAGAAATCTCTAAAATAACTACCGCCATCATACAAAGTAGCATCCATGGGGTGCGGCAGATAGACATTGACGAAAAAGTCGGCATTAGAAACGTGTGCTTCGATGGTCTTCGGGCTTAGGCCCGCATCAGCAAGTTCTTTTTTAAACTCTTTAAGATACGCATTGTTGATGGTTTCTAACCTCTTAATTGCAAGATCATAATCAAGTTTTTTATCATGAAAGAGGCTCATGATTTCATTGGTTTTTGCCACATTGGCGTCATGTTTTTCTTTGGTCATGAGATAAGGATAGCAAGAATTCATCATCTCGTATCGATAAACCATATGAATGTTCCTAAAAGAGCCCCATCCCTTCACTTCCGAACATCCTGTTCTTCTAAAGAGACGTCAAAGCACGATAGCTAACGTTTAAAAAGGAATTTGACAGAAGTATGAAGGAGTATGAAGATGGCCTTTTTTTGACTATCTTACGAAGCGGATCCACGCAATACATTGCGCCCAACCAAGGCATCGGAATTGCTTAAATGGCTGAATCGCATCCTCCACTATCTCAATTTGTCATCTGCCTAGAGAATGGGTTTATCGGAAAGTATGGGACATCCTATCGCCGGTAGAGCAAAAATACTCCGCTGCATCCAAACCGACGCTCCCATAGCTGTCGCTGACGTAATGGAACGTTTGGAAATGAAAAAAGAGTATTTCTCGAAATACCGGGACCGCCTGATCAAAAAAGAGATCTTAACCGCGACCGCTAGGGGCCAACTTATGTTCGCGTTGCCGCGATTTAGTTATTTCATCACTTCAAGGTTTTAACTATTTTCATAAAAGACGGCATTTTTGCAGTCATTTCAAGCAGTAATGCTAACTTTCGCCGTCAATATCGTATGCGTATATCCGTCGCTGACTTTGATGGAAAAATAGTCGGAATCGCCAGAATAAGCCAATGGTTTATAAACGAAGCTTCCGTTCGCAAAGAGCAATAGGCTACCCTCATTGGGATACTCAAATACAGAGTACGTGAGCGCATCGCCATCCGCATCAGAGGCTTGGAAGCGGCCCACATACTCCTGACCCTTTTCTACCGCGAAGGAAATAGGCTCACCTTTAGGGGTTTTATTCTCGATCACATTCACATAATAATGTTGGGTAATCTCATGGTTGCCATCATCAATATCCACCGCGAAGGAGTCAAAGCCAAAGAAGCCCCATTTAGGTTGATAAGTAAAGATGCCCGTTGATCCATCTAGGGTTAAGGTTCCATGCCCGGGCTGAAGGGAGGTACGATAAGAGAGAATGTCACCTTCTGGATCAAAGGCATCGACTTTTCCGCGATAAGAAGAATACTCGCCAAGAGTTAATGTTTTCTCCGATGGAGCGACAGGCGCATCGTTATCTGTGACAACAGCCTTGACGGGGAGAATAACGTTTGAGACACCATCCGAAATAACAATGCGGAATTCCTCGCTGCCATATAGGCCGCGGTGCCCTTTAAATGTTAACACCCCGTCCTCGTCCACCGAAACCGTGCCAATCGAAGGAAGGGCGGGTATGGAGAAAGAAAGAACATCTTCGTCATCCTGAACATCAATCTTCGCCGTAAACGTACCGCCCATGGGAACGATAAAATTCATCTTCGTTTGTTTCAATCTAGGCGCCGTATTTAAGCGAGAACGCAAAATCTCCATGACTTCGCCGACATTGAAGCCATTCTGGCAAAGCGCGGGATTCAAATAGGGATAAATATCGGATGTATAGGAAGCATATTCTTTCATCAACGCTTTCAACGTAGCCGTTCGTTCATGGCCGAATACGCCATGGTGGAGGTCGATATCCCCTACCGCCATAGAAAGCCGGCTCGCGAACCCTTGAGCGCGCCGAGCCAAAGCGTCCGCTCGTTCCGCATAAGATGCATTGGACGTTAGAGAGACGCAGGATCCAAAATCAACGTGAACAAATCCAGAGGAAAGAACCGTGATAACGCCATCGGCGACGCGAAGAAACGAAGGATCCAAACCATATTCTTCGTCTTTGATGGGCAGCCCATTGATCTTCAAGCTAAACGTGTCGCCCTTTAATGCGTAAAAGGCCCCTGATGTCATCATGTCGATTTCACCATCCCAGGATGAAAGCAACTTCATGGATTCCAATTTGAAATTGTATTTCACTTCGGAATACGTACTCCTCAAAGAAAGGGACGCAAACGAGAGATTTACAACATGCTCGACATAGGTTCCAATCATGGTCGAAAATGAATTATATGGCTGTTTTACGCGGAAATAGACGCGTGCTAGAACCTTTTCGTTCTTCAGACCGGCGATATTAATATAACTAAACGGTAATAAGCCCTCGCTCTCTTTTCGACGGTCAAAGACCATCATCTCATTCACTCCGATCTTCAATTCGATTCCAGAGACGCTCAACAAGTTCGAATCGAAGCGTATGCCAAGGTCGGCGGCGGCGATCTGCGATTTCTCCGAGATGCGTAAATCAACGTAGAATTCGGGGTCGCCGGTAATCACTTTATTGACGGAGAATAAGGGGGCGCTAGATTCAATGGTCGTCTCAAAGACAAGCGGGTCACAAAGGACGGGACGATTATTGGAATCGTAGATTTCTTCCATCGATACATGGAAAGACAATATGCCTTCAAAAGAACGTTTAAACGAAAATTTTAGTTCGTCGATAGCAAAGCGATGGCCATTGGTAGATACGTAAGAAACCAGCAAAACTCCATCGGTTTCTGAATTGATGGAATAAATTCCGTCTTCAGTTAACTCCGAAGGCAATGTGAGGCTATCAAAGGAGAGAGCCGTTTTATCATAGACGATTGAGCATCGAAACGCCGACACATCATAAACCCAATCACCATAGACGGAGGCATAAACATTGGTGGCGTCATGTCTATCCACGTTGCCGTTCAAATGAATACGTTGCAGCGTCGGCGCGATGTTGCGTTCTTCTATTTTAACGAAATGATGGGTCGAAGGTATGGACATCGGCTGCAGGTTATAGTCATAGGCCTCACCGATATTGAGTTCCAGCCGGCAAGCACCGATTTCCGCGTTTTCGCGAGCCGATAAGCTGGCTCCGAAGAACAAGATACTCTCATCCGTATCGATGCCGCGTTCACCCATCGCGACGATTGAGTAAACGATGCGTCCTTCAGAAGAGTCGTTGATGTGATAAGTGCAGCCCCACTGCTCGTCAATCCAAACAGACCAGCTACCCGAACCATAGAAAGAATCGGTTGGATAAAACAAAGTCATGGTCAAAGCGGCCAACCCTTTGATGCCAGACCCTCGAACTTCGACGGTAAAGCTGTTGCCTTGTTGGACGGAATTAGGATAGGAAAAGTCAATGCGCGGAGAGACGACGTCCTCTGCCTGCGCCTCAAAGACGCTTTCCTTGTTCTGCGCGAGGCCAAAGGCGCTCGATAAGAGCAAAGTCACGCCCAGAAAGACTTTCCCTATCCTAAACATAAGCGATGAGACAAGTGTGATGGATTAGAAATCCGTGATGGAACCGTTCGCGAATTGGATGATGCGGAGGGCGTCGCTGGAGGTCAGCACGCCATCGCGATCCACATCCGCGCGCTCGAATTGTTCCGCGGTCAAGTTGACTTGCCCCGTCTTGCCCTTTAAGCAAAGCAAGGCGTCATAGACCGTGATGGTGCCATTGCCGTCGACATCACCAAGTTCATTGGCCGTCGCGGCATTAATGCAGACGACCGTGTATGGGTTGCTGGCGCTGCCGCGGAAGGTATGGTTGGTGCCGTCGAATGCATCGATGTAATACTCGATGCCGTTGGCGGTCACATAGGCCCCGGCGATGGTCGCGGAGAAACTCGAATTGAAGTTATTCATCTCAACCATCTGGTATTCGGTTTCACCCGTCGCACGGTAGTAAAGGCGGACATATTCGGTGCCGACATTATCGCTGACAGACGCAGAAACAACGAGGCTTCTTCCGATATATCCTGTGGCGACAGGGTTATGGTAAACATTCGGCGCCATGGTATCGAAGGTCGTGACGGTCGTGCGTCCAGAAGGAGCGGATTCCGTAAAGTCAGAGAGGACGACGGTGAAGTTATAGTAATAGGTTTCGCCCGGCTGGACATTGGTGTCGAAATAGAGGGTCGTATCAAACGGGATGAGCGTCTGATTGATCTTCTCGTAGTAACCGGTGAGCTCGTTGGAACGATAGAGGTTATAACCCGCGATCGTATCGTAATCGTCCTGATCCCAGGTGAGGATGACGCCGTTTTCATTCGCCTCGGCGTGGAGGTTCATGGATTGGGCGGCGGAGGTATCGATATGGAAGGAAAGACGGGTATCGATCATGAGTTCTTTCTTATGATCGGTATCAGCCCTGCCGTTATAGATGCGGAACTTGTTCTGGCCAGATTCGTAAGCGGACTTTAGTTCATAGTCGCCTTCCCAAGTATTCTTGGAAGTGTATGCGCCATTGATCTTGAAGTCGTTATAGGGCTCAACGGAACCAAATCCGACGGATAATTCGATGCTGGTGTCCATATCGCGAGAGAAATGGGCGATGAAGTGATATTTACCCGCGCCGATGGTCTCGCAATACTGACCGTTCTCGTCATAGAATCCGGCGTCGAGGACGAACGGATACATGTGGGAGAAATCGGGAAGGTCGCTATATGTCGTGTAATCTAAGATCGGGGAGATACCGTCATCAGCATAGTCTTTGATGATTTCGTTCATCAGTTTCGACGGCATGTTATCGAAATAGTTATTCTCCAAATAGACGGTTGTCCCTGCGGCATCTTGATTCCAATTGGAGGTAGAAATCCACCAGAGTTTTTGCTCCATGTTGGTATCAACCGCGGTGTCGTATAAGAAGACGTTTTCTCTCAAATCGATGGAGGATTTTGTATAGCCTTGGCCGTCTTCGTCGTAATAATAGGAAGTCGAAGCGCTAATTCTGAGTTTATGGTAAACGCAATAGTTGAGCTCAAAATCAGGATATGTCGTAAAGAACATGTTTCCTACAAGAGAGCTGAATTCAGGTTCATACCAATAAGACATCTTAGAGAGGATGCAGTTTCTCATGGAACCGCCCATAAAACGGAAGGCGATATTATGGAAAACGCAACCGTCAAATGTACCGTAGAAATCGATGAAATCATATACGTAATATGTGTTCATCCAGCCAAGAATAGGCATTTCGCATGTTGCCGTGAAATGGCAATTGGAATAGGTTCCATAGCTTTCTTGGCACCTAAAATTGATGAACTCGCAGTATTCGAATGTTGTTGGGACGTGGAGTTCAATACGCGTCATGAAGTTCTCGTAGTATTCGCTTGGCTGGAAGCGGATCGGCTGCCCCTCGCTGCCCGAAGCAATAAGGGTGCCGTTAACGATGATACGGACGTTTTCGAAACCGGTGTTATATTTATCGGTTTCCTTAGTGTACCACTGGATGGTCGCGCCAGGCTCGATGGTCAAAACGACGCCTTTGTTAACGATAACATTGTGGTTTACGATCCAAAGGTGATCGTTTGTAAGGGTCATGTCTGTCGAGATGACGTCTGGCAAAACGGTGCCACGCGAAACAAGAATTTGCATTCTGGCGGGTCTGGAATTGTGATAGACAGTCTTGTCATTCTCATCTAACCCGTTTTCCCAAGACCAGTTGAGATAGATGTCGCAGATATAGTCGTTCGGCGTATGGTCGTTAATCTTTAAAGAAACGTAATTCTTCACATCGACGACGTTGTTTTCATCATCGCGAATAAATCCGCCATCCTGGATGGAATAGGTGCCGATTTTGGGGAACGTGGTCTCACTTACGATGGGCTTAACATAGAAGTCTTCCACGCCGCCTTCGCGCATCGTGCTGATGCTGAGTTTCACGTTTTTGGCAACGCCACCTTTGTTCTTCATTTCGATGCCAAGGCGGATGGTTTCGCCGGCGTCGACGACATCGTTGCCATTGTTCGCCGGGTCAAAATTCTCGCTATCAAACGTGTAGAAATTGTAATAACGGACATCCGGTGCAGGCGTTTCCGTCAAAGCCGCCAACATATCGAGTCCATTAGGTAAGCCGCCATGAAGCTGGTGATAATTGAAGGCGGGATTCGGATAGACCTCGAAGTGGCTGCAGGAAATAATCTGAGCCATCAATGCTTTAACGGGGAAGATATCGCGGTCTGGATAAGCGGAACGTAATAACGCGGCCATACCAGAGACCACTGGGGTAGCCATCGATGTTCCGGACCAACGGGCATATTTATTATTTGGTAAGGTAGAGATGATGCTGACGCCAGGAGCATACACTTCGTACTCGATCTTGGAGTCTTCGATGACATCATAGTTGGTAAATGGAGCCTCGACGCCGTAATTGTTTTCAGCCATAACACCTAAAACAAACGGATAGGCGCCAGGATAGTTGGGTAACGAGGGATAATATTCGTTTGGCATACCATCATTACCAGCGGCGGCCACCAACGTGCATGTCCCATAAGCGTTTTCTAACGCTTCACGGACCGGCGTGGAAATCGCGGACCCGCCAAAGGACATGTTGATGACCTGCGCGCCCATCTTGGCCGCATAGTTTACAGCCTCGACGATATCACTGTTGAGGAAATAGCCGGAACTATTACCGGCCTTAACAGCCATAATCTTCACGTTATTGGCGATGCCGACGACACCGACATTATTATCAGCTGCCGCGATGATGCCAGCGACGTGGGTGCCGTGGCCCATATCGTCCATGCAGTTGCCCGTATAGGGGCTATCCTCATAGCCATTATTCGCGATGACGTTAACACCATAATAGTCGTCGATGTAGCCGTTCCCGTCATCGTCAATTTGGTTGTCTGGGATTTCGCCAGTATTAATCCACATGTTTTCACGCAGATCTTCGTGGTTGTAGTCGACGCCAGTATCGATAACCGCGACGACGACATCCGAAGATCCGCCGCGACCAATTCCCTCTTTTTCCAAATAATCCCAAGCAGGTCCGGCGTTAATTCTATCTAGATAATCCTGTTCGGAGAAATAAGGGTTCTGGCTGAGTTCCTCATAACTACCTACCGCAGAATCATTGAGGTAGTAGTCGTAGTCGACCGCGGCAAATAAGCCGGAATCACGGAGGGCCTTAACGCTGCCTACGAGACTTGATCCTCCACGAAGCTGGCAAGTGTACCAATCCGAGCCGAAAAGCTGTTCGGAAGCGGAAACGCCATAACGGCCGAGCAATTCGATGTTAAGCCCTGGTTTTTTCGGCTTAACGAGAATGCGGTCCGTCGCTTTTTTGGTCGCATCGAAAGTGTCTTCGTCGACAAGCTCATCAAAGCTAGCTTCCGGAATACCAAATTCGTCGACCTTCTCTTCTTCATCGACTGAAGGGCTGCTTTGGATGGATGATGTGGGCTTGGAGCATGCCGCTAACGCAAACATGCATAGGCCATAAACAATAAGTCTTGATCGGGTTTTCATATCCTTTTCTCCTTTCTTCATTGTTTATTTATTCGTTTTCATAACCGTATTCAATCTGCACGTCGTTTGGCAGAGAACCATCGACATAGACGATGTCACCAACGGGCTTTCTAGAGTATACATGAGCCAATTCAGAGCATAGATCAAAGGCTTCACTCGCGATTTGGTTCACGCTAGCAGGAAGCACGATCGATGTTAACGAGCTACAAGCGTAGAAAGCACGATAATAAATGTAATTAAGGACATCGCTATTTAGCGTAACGTCTTGAAGCATCATGTCTCCAGCGAACATTTTATCCAAAATTTCACTGCAAGACGCGGACCAATTCACGGAAGTGAGCGAATAGCAATTGGCAAAAGCGCCCGCCCCGACATAAGTAATGGTCGCCGGGATAACCACCTCTTCAAGTGCCATATGACGGAAGAAAGCGGTTTGAGCGATTTGGGTAACCAAATAGGTCTGTTCTTGATAAGTCACGGATTCGGGGAAGGAAATCGATGTGACATCTTCTTCGGCGCTAATGGCCACTGCCGTCCGATCGGAGCGTAAGGCATAAGTGACGCCATTCAGAGCAGCAGTATCGAAAGTCGCTTTTTCGACAACGACAAACTGCCATTCAAGCCCCATCGCGCTGTTCCAACGGTATGCAAAGGAACTTGACCACCCGCTAGTATCGCCCTCAATCAAGAAGACAGGCTGTTGATTTTCGCCATCGAACTGGAAGACCTGACCATTTGCGATGCGGACGCCTTGATGGATGAGAACCATTTTCAGTTTCCTGAGCATATAGAACGAATAGGTATCAAAGTTAGTGCCAGAAAGGATCTCAATGCGTGTCAGTTTCTCGCACTCGTTAAAGGCGTATTGTTTTACCGTCGTAAGGCTTGAAGGCAGCACTACCGAGGTCAAGTTGGCACGATAGAAGACATATGAAGCGACGGTCGTCACTTCATAAACGTTTTCGCCATTGGCGGCGGAAGAGGGAAGAACCAAGTCCTTCTCTGCCCCCTTATAGCCAGCCAGCGCAACAAGTTTATGTCCGGCTGTATTTTTCAGCACCGCATAAACGAAATCGTCATCAACAAAGTATTCGCCGGTCGCGTTGCAGACGATAGGCGCTCCGTCGGAGCCCCAGTTAACTGTCGCTAATGGGGTCATAATAATGGCCTTTGTCCCGTACTGGTTGCTAAAGGAAGCGACGGTTTGTGGAACATAGATGGCCTCTAGCGAAGAGCAATTGCCGAAAGCGCCATAACGAACAGTCGTAACACCTAACGGCAGCAAAACAGATTTTAGTTTGCTGCACGAATCAAAGGCGTAATCGCCGATCTCCGTCAATGCAGAACCCCAAGCGATATCCGTAAGGTTAGAACAAGACTGGAAGGCAGAATTCGAAATGGTTTCGACGTTGGTGAAAGTAATCTTTCTCAAAGACGTGCAGCCAGCAAATGCGGACTGACCAATTTCCGTTACGGTTTCGGCAAGGACGAGTTCTTCGATGGCGGAATTCGCAAATGCATACGCAGAGATTTTCTCAAGAGAATATTCCTTTCCATTGATCGTAAATGTACCGCCGAGTGTCAGGGTGGTTATGTTATTATTCAAAGCCACTACCCCAAGCTCATTACTCGAACCAATCACATAGTAAAGCAACGAGCCTTCTTCAGAATATCCAGCGCAGTCCCAGATGAAATTGATGTTATAGTTCGAACCGCTCCAAGATTCGTTCCAGTCCGATCCTTTGGTGCTCAGGGCCATAAGAATCGTTTTGTTATTTGAGCTGCTATAGAAAGCATTGCATCCGATATAGGTAACATTTGGCCCGACATAAGCGAAGGTAACGCCTTGTCTGTATTGACAGAACGCATTTTCTTCGATACGAATGGCGGAGGACAACATAGCGTTAACTAAAGCGGACTCATAGAAAGCGTTGGCGCGAATAATCTTAACGTTTGCTAAATTAACGTCAGTCAGAAGCGTGCAATAAGCGAAAGCGGACTCACCAATCTCGACGACAGTTGCAGGCAAGCTAACGGAAACAATAACTGTGTTATTAGCAAAGACGCTGGCCCGGACGCGGATGACACTATATTCCCGCGAACCATACGACACTTTTTCAGGAATGACCACCGTAGACGCGTCACCGGTATAGGACAACACTTCTGCGGTTCCGTTGTCATAAACAAGGAACGAAAGGCTTCCGACCGTGACATAGCCTTTGCAGGAGAAAACGAAGGTGCAGTTACCAAAACCAGACAAAATGCTATCGGTAAATTCGGTTCGATCCGTAATGATGGTAACGTTATTGAAGGCATTTGAACCAACTGCTGCCACTCCAGATGAAATCCAGACGTTTCGCAACGCAGTGTTCCTAAACGCCTCCATTCCAATCGTTTGCAAGGTGTCAGGTAGAGATACGGATGTAAGGCGTTCGCAATAATAGAATGCGCAGTCCCCGATCGATACTAAGCCGGAGGCAAAAGTTACGGAGGAAAGTTGTTTACATTCCGCGAAAGCATAATTGCCCACCGACCGCAATGAAGAGGGAAGGGATAACGAGGTAATCGTCGTCCAAGCAAAAGCATAATCGCCAATGGATACAAGGCCTTCAGGCAAAACGATGGAGGTAAGAGTCTTATTGTTAAAAACACGGTCAGCAATTTCCGCAAGAGTGAATTGAGCCCCCTCATGCGTGATCATAGACGGGAGAACGACATCAGTGTTATCGCCAGAATAAGAGAGCAATAACGCCGTTTTATTATTCTTTAGGGCAAAGAGCATCCCGTTTTCTTCGCAGAAACCACAGCAATCGTAAACGGTAACACAGCTAGAAACCGCGTTTGGATTGACCAAAGTGGCCGCGCCAAAGAAGATGGTGGCGTTGCTGAAACATCCATTACCCAGCGAAGCCACCGAAGCAGGAACATAGAAACGGGTGATTCCAGTACCATAAAATGCAGATTCTCCAATGGATTGAAGTCCAGTAGGCAACGATATTTCGGTAAGCTTAGAGCAACCTTGGAAAGCGCAATTTCCTATTGCGGCCAATGTGGACGGCAAACTAATCGAAGAGATTGTCGATCCAACGAAAGCAAAGCTTCCGATCTCGATGAGCGAGAATTCTTCGCCTTCAAAGGCCAACGTAACAGGCAAAACCAAAGCCGTTTGCGACCCAGTATAAGAAGCCAGTGTGGCGGTCCCGCCTTTCTTTAAGACGTATAGGAATCCATTTTCTTCCAAAACCCCGGCACAGTTATAGGCGATAGAGCACCCAGGCGCGGCTTCTTCGTTGGCCAGCGAAGCGGCCATCACATAAAGCGTTGTGCCGTTGAAACAGTAATTACCAATACTCTTCAGGGCAGAAGGTATGAACACATAGCGTAATGGCGTGCCGTTGAAGGCTCTCTCACCGAGCGTAGCCAAGCTATCCGGGAAGGAAATCTTGGTTAGCGAGAAGCAGTCGGCAAAAGCAAACGCGCCAATGGTGGTCAACCCACTATTCAGCGTAATCGAGCTGAGGCTCGAGCCGCGGAACACGCCCTCGCCAATTTCGGTGATGACGAACGATTTGCCGCCGAGCTCCAGCTTGTTGGGGAGAACGATGTCGGTTTCGCCGCCTGAATAGGACGCCAAAATGGCGGATCCGTCGTTTTTCAGAACGTAGAAATAGCCGTTATCCTCGATTATGCCCGCGCAGTTGTAAGTAATAGAGCAGCCATCCTGCGTGTTACCCCCAGGTAGCGTTGGCGCGGCCACATAGAGCGAGATGTATCCAAAGCAGTTCACGCCCAGTGAAATAACCGAGACGGGGATGTAAACGCGGCGCGGCCTAACATTGTTAAAAGCATATGCGCCTATGGAAATAATTCCGTTAGGCAAATTAACCTCAGTAATATTGTTGCAATCCGCGAACGCAGAGTCCCCTATGGACAGTAGGCCGTCGGGGAACGTTATGGAGGTTAGGCTCCAGCAGTTTTGGAAGGCGGAGTTGCCAATGGAGGTAAGGGTGTCTGGGAGCGAGATCGAGCTGAGGCTCGAGCCGCGGAACACGCCCTCGCCAATTTCGGTGATGACGAACGATTTGCCGTCGAGCTCCAGTTTATTGGGGAGAACGATATTGGTTTCGCCGCCTGAATAGGATGCCAAAATGGCGGATCCGTCGTTTTTCAGAACGTAGAAATAGCCGTTTTGCTCCAGGGTTCCGGCGCAGTTATAAACGATAGAGCAGCCCTCTTGCGCATTTGCACCGGCCAGCGTGGGCGCCTCGATATATAGTTTGGTGTTGTTAAAGCAATTTACGCCCAGCGACGTCACCGAGACAGGAATATAAACATCGTTTAGTCTAACATTGACGAACGCGCGGTCTCCTAACGTGGCGATGCCACTTGGCAGTTTAACAGCGGAAATGTTATTGCAATCCGCGAACGCGGAGTCCCCTATGGACAGTAGGCCGTCGGGGAACGTTATGGAGGTTAGGCTCCAGCAGTTTTGGAAGGCGGAGTTGCCAATGGAGGTAAGGGTGTCCGGGAACGAGATCGAGCTGATGTTCTTGCTCGTGAAAACATTGTCAGATATCTCGGTCAATGAGTAGTTCTTATTCTCAAATTCGATCGTGGATTGCAGGGTTATCGCAGTTTCTGAGCCAGAATACGACTTTAATGATGCGGTTCCGTTATTGTTCAAAACATAGAAATAGCCGTTTTCCTCTATGATGCCGTCGCAGTTATAAACAAACGTGCAGTTTTCAAATGCAGTTTCGCTTTCAATAGAGGTGCGCGACAAATATACCGTGCATCCGCTGATACAATAGTCGCCAAAGAATTTGACGCTAGATGGCACGTAAATATACGAAAGTGAATCATAGCGGAAGGCTTCTTTGCCAAGGGATTCTAGGCCGTTTGGAAGAATAACATTACGGAGATTATAGCATTCCGCAAAGGCGCCTTCTTCAATGGCTTGCAGTCCTTTGGCGAAAGTGACTGAAGCTAACGAATAGCAATAGCGGAAAGCATGTTTGCCGATGGTCGTAAGAGAGGAAGGTAAGGCAATTGAAACGATGGAGGAATTCCTAAAGGCCTCGTCATAAATAGAGGTTATTTCGTAATGCCTGCCGTTGTAATCAAAGTCTGAAAGCGTCAAATTCGTCGCAGTTCCGGAATAAGACACAATAGAGGCTGAGCCATTTTTCATTAGAATCATGGTCATATCGTCGATGGCGGCGATGGCGGCGCAATTAAAGACGCGGACGCATTGGCTACCAAGAGCATTAGCATTCGGCAAGAACGATGATCCGAAATAAATGGATCCGGAGGTAAAGCATTGATCCCCCATCGCGGTCACCGTCGAAGGAACGAAGGCGTAGCGCAAATTACTATTGGCAAATGCGTTGGACCCAATAGAAATAAGACCATTCGGCAGAATCATCTGTTGAAGGCCCCAGCAGGATTCAAACGCACTATTTCCAATGGATTGTAAACCAGTGCCAAAAACGATGCTATTGAGCGAGCCACAGTTATAAAAGGCATACGCGCCTATTTCAGTTAACGCGTTGTTGAACTCGACGGTTCTAAGGTTCTGGCACACGCTAAAGGCAGATTCGGGGATTACTTTAAGTCCACCACCAAAGCTGATTGACGAAATGCCTGAATTATGGAAAGAGTGCGTTCCCAAGGTAACTAAAGAATCTGGCAAGGAAACGCTAGCCAATGAGGAGCAATAATAGAACGCATAGGCACCAATAGATGTCAGACTCTGGCCAAGTGAAATCGCCTTTAAGGAAGAGCAATATTGGAAAGCATAGTCTCCTAATTGCTTTGCATTGGCCCCTAAAGCAGCCGTATTTAGGCTCGAGCAGTAAGAGAAAGCGTAATCCCCAATGTTTTCTAGCGAGGATCCAAATTCAATTGCGGTTAAGGAATTGCAATTGGCGAAGGCATAGGCGCCGACAGAAACAATCTTGTCGTTAAGGATAAGCGAATATAACGCATAGCAATCAGCAAACGCATGATCGCCAATGATGGTCACGTTCTCCGGGATCGTAACGGATTCTAATAGGCTGCAGCCGTTGAATAAACTCGGCGGCAATTCCGTGATCGTAGAAGGCAAGGTGACTTCTTCTAGGGTAGCACAAGAAGCGAAGAGTCCACTGCCTAAAGATACAATTTGGTAATCCTTCTCTTGATACGTAACAGTATCCGCCATAACTACGGAGGAAGCATTTCCATAGTAGCGGAGGACAAGAGCCGTGTGATCCGCAAAAAGGACGTAATCGAAGTCGTCAATGCGCGCTAAGGCTTCGCATCCGCTGCGCACTACACAATCCCTTAAATTCTCCGAATTCACGCCTTCGGCTTCATCTGTCATAAGAAAGATGTTTGAGGAAACGAAGGCGTTTTTGCCGACGAAATTGATGCTAGAAGGCAATAATACCGTCGCGTTTGTCACATAGGAGAAGGCGTAATCGGAAATTGTGGTAAGGCCTTCAGGCAAGATGATCGCCTTCAAATTGAAGCAGGATTCGAAAGCGTGGTTGCCGATGCTGCGGACGCCACTGCCCCACACGACGTCCTTAAGTGCAGTGCAGTTGGCAAAAGCATAAGAGCCAATGCTGCTTATTGTTTCGGCGAGAGTCAGTTTCTGTAAACTATCGTTTCCGCGGAAAGCGTTATCCCCGATGGAAGTGACGTTGTAAGAGACTCCGCCAAGCGAAATCTGATCAAGCACAGCAAAGGAATCGGAAACACCATAATATTTGACCAACGTTGCGGCGCCGGAGACAGATACGACATATAAAGCAAACTCAGAATAAACGACACCTTTGCAGTTTAAGAAGACACTCGCACCACCATTCCTTAGTACGTTCAAAGAGGCTTCGTCAATCGTTTCCGCGCCGAAGCACACGATGCCGGAACTAAACGCGCGGAGTCCTAACGTAACGGTCTTAGGAACAAAAACATATTTGATATTCGTAGCGTAGAATGCGCCTTCGCCGATGCTACGAAGCGAAGGACCGAAAGCAATCGCATCGACGCTTCCGCACGAAGAGAACGCATAAGCAGCAATGGTTTCAAGACTATTTCCAAGCGTAATCCCCGCATTGTAGCAATTATAGAAAGCGTGGGATCCAACCGTTTTTAACGAATTTGGAAGGTTGATGGACGGCAGTTGATAGCATTCAAAGAATGCGCTGTCACCAATGCTGGTCAGCGTATTGCCGAAGGTAATCTCATTTATGGCACGGCAATATTGGAATGCACGGTCATGGATAAGGGTCGCGCTGGCGACAAAGTTTGCCGAAGTGAGGTTATAGCAATTATAGAAGGCTTCTTGGCCGATGGTTTCAAGGCTCATTCCAGAATATTCCACCGTTTGTAGGGCGGTGCAATTATAGAAAGCCCTGTTACAAATCGCGATTAAGCCGGCAGGGAGCGTGATTTTATTGATGTTGTTCGCGTCGCGGAATACATCTTGGCCAATAGCTTGCAAAGCACGGGATGCGCCCTCACCATCCGTGACGGCGCCAGGAAGGTCAATTTCACCGTTTTTGTTACCGTTCCAGTTCAGCAAAATCGCGCCGCCGGACAGCGTCACGCCATAATCATTCCCGTCATAGGTGAATAGCGGGCCAACGGTGCCGAAATATACATGCTCTGCAGATGGGTAATCAAAGGAGGCATTTACCGAGAAAGTGGCGACGAAGATTGTCATCTTCTTGTCCCCTTGATCGAAGGCTTGCGCGCCGATTGAAGTAACCGATTCGGGTATGGTCACTTCGGTAAGAGAAGCGTAATAGAAGGCATATCTACCAATCGTTTTTATATTGGACCCGAAAGTTACGGACGATAGATCGCTCATGCCGCTGAAAGCGAAGTCGCTGACGCCAATTACGGGGTAAGAAACGCCATCGATTTCCACATTATCACGAATCGACATCGAGCGGAGATTGCCGATGTTGCCAGCCGCCACTACTCCATTTTTCGTCAGCGCGTAAACCACGTAGTCGATAACCACGTATTTGCCACTATAGTCAAAAGCGACAGAGAAGTACCGGTAATTGCCCATGTCGTAATACCACGGGTCGGTCTGGAAAGGCTCGCCTTTGACGAGCAAAGTGACATGATTCGGGCATTCTTGGAAAATGTTCGATTCGATAGTTTTGAGGCTAGAATTGAGTTCGACAATTCGTAGCTGAGAACAATGGGCAAAAGCATATGCCTTGATGCTCGTAATTCCGCGACCCAAGGTGACATTAGTCAAGTTCGAGCATCCATTGAAGGCGTTGTTCTCAATAACCGTGATGGTATCTGGCAAAATAACTGTCTCTAAAAGAGTTTGCCCAGAGAAGGCACTAGGTCCAATAGACGTGACATTATAAAAGGTGCCATCAAGTTCTACCTGGGACGCCACATTGGCGGATAACAAACCATTATCGCCCATTGAGACGCAGACCGTTCCATCCATCGTTAATGAGTAATAAAGACCGTCTTGATAGCAATATTTCCCTGCAGAATTGACTAATTTTACGCAGTTAACGTCCCATGCTTCGAAGTAAGAGCCGCCATACATGATGACGATTCCGTTGCACTGAGAGAATGCATAAGGATCCAAGCTGACGACACTCTTAGGAATATAGATTTCCTTTATGGAGGTGCAGTTACGGAATGCAAAGTTGCCGATAGCCGTTAAGCTAGTGGGAATGGTCACTGCAGACAGCGAGGTGCAGTTAAAGAAAGCGTAGCTATCAATGGTCAAGGTAGAAATAGGCAGGTTGATGCTCGTCAACGCACTACAAGCTTGGAAAGCATAGGAGCCCACCACCTGAAGCTTTTTGGGCAAAGTGACGCTGGTTAAGGACTTTAAGTTACGGAATCCACGGGTTCCGATGACGGTAACATCGTAAATCTTATCGTTCATCTCCACCTGGTCTTCGATGGTGACGGAGGTTACGTCACGTGGCCCAATGTAGGTCGCGGATACGCTGCCATCTTTGAGTAAGGCATAAACGATATCGCCCACACGCGTATACGCGCCACCATAGTTATAAATAACCGGGGCCGTTGAAGTGTTGTCCTGATCCGAAGAAATGCGGGCCCAAACGGCATTGAAGCCATCGGGATTGCTGCCGTGAGAGCAATAAACAACAATAAATTCGTCATCGACAAAGACATAGCTGCCAATGGTCGTGACCGTGATTGGGATATTAATCTGGCGTAGCAAACCGCAAGAGCGGAAGGCGTTATTGCCAATTGAGGTGCATCCTTCGGCGATATCCACCTGAGTTAGCGAGACGCAGTTATAGAATGCGAAGTTTCCAATAGAACGGCAATTCGAGCGAATGACGATACGCTCCAAACCGCTGGAATAGAACATGTAATCGGAAATTGAGGTGAGTTCTGACGGCAAAATAATCGTTTTTAAGGAGGAGCAGCCATAGAACGACCATGCGCCGATGGAGGTGATGGTGTCAGGAAGGTTGACTTCCGTTAACGCGGCGCACTTATAGAACGTGCGGGAACCTAGGCTGGTGACGCTTGCCGGGATAGTGATGGATTGTAAGGACGCGCAGCCAAAGAACGCCGAGTCACCGATAGAGGTAACGGTGTCCGGGATGGTGATTGAGACGATTTTGGCGCAATTCTCAAATGCCGATTTGCCAATCGCGACCACAGACGCGGAACCATGAACGCCATCATTATAATTTTCAGGAACCGCGACATTGGTATCATCACCCTCATAATCCGTGAGGACATAGCCACCAAGAGTTTCGTTATATTCGAACGTGAAGTTCGCGAATTCATCCACGCGCCAGCCAGCGTACAAGACGGTATCGCCGGAAATATTCATCGGGAAAGTCGCCTTTTGGGTGCATTCGGGATCGAGATACCACCCGGTAAAGACGAAGCCAGATTTTGATGGATTCGCAGGGACCGAGATGCTCCCGCCTTCGCTGACTGTCGTGCTCGGAATCGTGGTTCCCCCACTAGTTTGATAAGAAACCGTGTAGGTTACCGCCTGTTTTTCCCATTTTGCATAGAAGGTAACGTCACCATTCACGCGGTATGGGAAGGAGACGGCGCGGGTAAGTTCGGGGTCAGTGTACCAGCCGGCAAAATCATAGCCTTCGCGCGTTGGGGTACGCCCGGAAATGCTGGTGCCATTATCGACGGTTTGTTCTTGATTGCTGGAGCCATCGTTATAGACCCAAGTAACCGTGTATTCGACCACTTCTAACGTCCACTTCGCATAAAGCGTAACATCGCCTCGCGGAGTATATGGGAAAGAAACGGCCATACCCGTGCACGCTTCGTTGGTATACCAACCGCCAAAGACATAGCCTTGACGGACAGGGTCATTTGGACGAGATAGCGTGTCGCCAGGGTTCAAAAGGTAGATGTTATCGGCATTTACGCCATCATGAAGCGTAACGCGATAGATGCCAGGATCGTCGCTCCACTTAGCGTAGAGGGTAGTGTTCTCATTGATGGCCATCGGGAAGGAGGCTGGAAGCGTCAATTCTTCATCCAGATACCAGCCGAGGAAAACCATGCCGGGATTCGTGGGTGCCGTAGGAGACGCAATAAGACTGCCGGTGGCATAGATGATTTGAGAGGGGACCAAAGACCCGCCGTTAGAATCAAAGGAGACGGTATAGGTTTGCTCATAGGAGGCATACTTGGCATAAAGCGTCAAATTGTTGAACACTTCCATCGGGAAAATCGCTGGGGAAGTAAGAGCCTCATCCGTGTACCAGCCAAGGAATTCGCCGCGAGCGGAAACTGGCGAAGTTGGTTCGGAAAGCGTGCCGCCGACTTGCAACACCGAAGATGCAACCGAAGTGCCGCCATTGGTTTCGAAGGTGACCGTGACGGTTCCTTCATTACGTTGCCACCTGGCGTAGAAAGACATCGAATCTGTGACTAAATAGGGGAAATTTGCAGCGATTGTGTAGTCCGCGTCTAAATACCAACCCATGAAGGTGTAGCCGTTTTTCGTCGGGGCAGCAGGTTCTTCCACCGCTTTCCCTTTTTCCACTTTGACCGTGTTGACTTGGCCATCGTTATAGAAACTTACCGTGCAGTAAGTGATCTCACGCCACTTGGCATAAAGGCCAAGATCTTCAGTGACGATCATCGGGAAGGCAGCCGGCGTATTGAAATTGGGGTCTAGATACCAGCCTAAGAAGACGCTGCCCTCTTTCACCGGGGTCGGCGCTTCAGTAAGTTCATCGCCATAGGCCATCGTCGAAACGGGGATATCATCGCCACCGTTGGTGTAATAAGTGACCAAGCAAGAAAGAGCTTCCCATTTCGCGTAGAAAGTAACGCTTTGCGTGACCGTATAGGGGAATTGAGCTGATGTCGTACCGGCTATATCAAGGCACCATCCGGCAAAAGTGTAACCCGGACGAGAAGGTTCTGGCACAGCATCGATCGACGCGCCGCTTTCCACGACATAATAGGCGCCGCCACTGCCGCCATTGGCGTCAAAGCGAACAGAGAACGTGGAGATGTATTCCCACTTGGCGTGAAGGGTGATGTTATTGACAATTTGAATGGGGAAGATGGCTTTCTGCGTGAGTTCAAAGTCCAAATACCATCCAAGGAAGGTGTTTCTCGACTTACTGGGAGTTGGCACTTCGCTTTCTTCAAGCATTTCGCCATACTTCTTCCCGATGGAGGCGAAATCTTGCGCACCATTGGTATTGAGACTTACGGAATAGGTAATTTCTTTCCACTTCGCATAAAGGTGGAGATCATAAGAAACAGCAAGCGGGAAATTAGCTTTTTCCGTCAATTCTGCGTCCAAGAACCAGCCGAGGAATTCATAGCCAGTGCGTACGGTTTCTGGAGAAGAAACAATGGACTGGCCGTAAGTGATGGTCTTTGTCTCAACAGCCGAGCCGCCATTACAATGGAACGTCACCGTATAGTTTTCGGCAGTCCATTTGGCGTAAAGAGTAACGCTAGCATCCAAGGTCAAGGGGAACAAAGCGGGATTAACGAAATTCGGGTCTAAGTACCAGCCGGCAAAGGAATAATGGCCTCTAGTCGGCGTAGGCACCTCATTTTCTTCCACCGTATCCCCGATGTTTTTATCGATGGGAAGGATGGTGTTGCCGCCATTGGTCTCAAAGCTCAAGCGCGAACGATTCAAAAGCCATCCTGCGTAAAGCGTAACATCTTGGGTAAGGGTCAAAGGCAAGGAAACGGGGTTTGTGAGCTCGTTATCGAAATACCAGCCAAGGAACACGGCATTCTCCAGTGTTGGGTTAGGCAAAGAACGGACGACGCTGCCTTTATCTACAACGATTGGGTCGATAACGCTACCGCCATTAGTAACGAAAGTAATCGTGGCCTCAGTATTCGCCCACTTGGCAAAAAGATCTAAATTACCCGTGACAATAAGGGGGTATTGCACCGGATTTTGGAACTGGTCATCATAATACCAACCTGCAAACTGAAAATAGGGATGGGTCGGCGATTCAAAGGGGTCCGTAAAGATTTCACCATCTTCAACCAGTAAAGGTTGGATGGTAGAACCACCATTGACGTGGAAAGTGATGGTTCTCCAAACGATTTCATATTTCGCGTAGAAGGTGACGGGAGAATTAACGATATAGGGGAAATACGCCTTTTGGGTCAGTTCCTCATCCAAATACCAACCCGCGAATTTGCTTCTGCCGTTTTCTGGTGCGACAGGTTCTTGGAGGTAATCGCCATCGTTAACATAGATGGGGTTCATGGTCTCCACAGTGCCCGTAACAAAACGAACCAAATGGCGGATCGGAGCCCACTTGGCGTATAAAACAACATCATGGGTTGCGGTATAGGGGTAATGAACGGCAAGGTTATAGTTAGAATCGAGGTACCACCCAAGGAATTCATAATGGGCGAGAATCGGACGCTCGAACGCCCCTTCTTCAAAGGCGTAACCGGATTGGACGGTTATCGGCGCGACCGTGCTGCCTTCGCCAGTGGCAAACGTAATCGTCACGTCACGCGGGGTCTCTTCCGAAGAGTAGCTTGAAGAACTATGAGAAAAACCGGTATCGGAAGACCAGGAATCACCGCTGATAAGGCTGGAAATAAAGTCGGAGCTGTTCGATGAAGGAGCAGCTGACCCGCCGGAACAAGAAGCGGACATCGCGCCGATAGCCAAAAGCAAGGTGACGCTTTTTAGGAATTTAGGAAAGCTCATAGTTCTAATGTGATACCCCGTATTTGGCTTGATTATAGTCAACCAAAAACATGCGCGTCAATGCACGCACACGAGAAAAGTCATAAAAATTCCTTACACAATTATCTCCGAAAAAATATCCTATTTCGGGGCTAAAATTAGAAAACAAGGCCGTTTTGCCGCTATTATTAGGATTTTTAACACTTTATTTTGTCTCGATGAATTAAAGAAAAGTATCAGGCCTAGATACTCATTTTCTACATATCAAAAAATCTAATTTGGGAAACCGCTGGCGTTGTTTTTGGTCAAATTGCCACGTCTTAATTCGCAGCAAAGAACTTCGCCGCAGCCCCAAAGACATCCTCGTTTGGAAGCGAGGTCATTCTCTTGTCAAATGAAGAAGTAAAGCGGCTAAGCTCTTCTACGGGAATGCGTGCAATATCCCTTCCATATTGTTTCGTAAGAGCCCCGGCCATTTCCATAATGGGCTTAGCGTAAGCCACAGACGCCGCGTCATAGAGGATATCCGTGTGCCCCCTATCAGGGAAATAACGCTTGGTGACATTAGACCCGCTAGCAAAATCGATTAACGCCGCGGTCTTTAATGGCACCGTCGTGTCCCTTTCACCATGAAGGAGCAAGACAGGGACATTATTATGAGCTATCGCCTCACTGGCGCTTAAATCATAGTATTCGCCAGCGCGCTGCCGTAACGGCTCTTCAATGCCTGCGCGAGGTAGTGCCTCGGTAATGCCCATTTTGCCCATAGGGATGGCGGTCATTTCCTTTAACGGTGAATCAAAACCCGATACTTCGGCAACCGCGCGCACCGTTGGATGGAATTTCAACGAAGCCGAAACCCCATATCCGCCCCAAGAATGGCCGAAGAAATAATGGGGCAGGCCGCATAAGTCCGCCCGGGAATCTAGATACGTGGAAGCAGCAACGACATCTAACGCGCTTTGATGAAGCCCAGGGATCCCATGTCCTTCGCTACCACCGCTGGCGGTCAAGTCGATGGCAAAGACATCAAACCCATGTCGAAGGAAATAATCTTCCCCCACCGCATAAAGACCATCCGCCATGTCGGATAGCCCATGGACGTATAGAACGAGCCCTCTGCTTACGGAAGCGCGATAGAGATATCCCTTTAGACGATTTGGCCCGCTGAGGAAACTCACCACTTCCCTTTCCTGCAAAGAAGGGAAATCGTCCCGAGAGCAATAGACCAAAGAACGGATGTTATGTTTCCACGCTTCTAGGTCCGAAAAACGACGATCAAAGAAAGCACTTAGTCCAACTTCGGGACTCATCTTCTGACCGGTTTTTAAATAAGCGTCGGCAATGTTAAGGCCCGTATACAGGCCTTGTAATACTTTCTTTGGATCCATAACAATTAAGATTATAAAAGAGAAAACAATGAAGATTATGCTGCAAAACCGCGATATTTTTCGTTACGAGGCGTAATCCTTCAATTTATTGTTCAGTTTAACCATATCATAGGCGTCGCTGATATCCATCGGAATCATCGGCGTAGCCCCTGCTTCTGAATTGACATAGCTGCCGTCATCTTTCCGTTCGGGGAAACCAATAAAGCCATTGTAATTAAAGCAATAGCCGGTGATATCACTGCGGCGATTCACGCCACAGCCTCCACCCGCCGTAGGCTCACCGATGGTTTTGGCATAGCCACCGTTTTTGGCCGTCGTCGGGAAGATATTGCCTGCGGAGAAGCTGCCTCCCGCTTGAAGGATATAGTAGTTATATTTATCTTTCCAGGTATCCCCCGCTCCGCCATAGATGCCATCCGCGTTTAAGTCCGCGCGGTAATGGGATTCGAGGATGGAACCAGAGATGGTATTTTGGGTAATCACGAGAGGGTCGTCGGTCATAAACGCGGAAAGGAAAGGCACGAACATCACATATCCGCCATTATTGTAGGCGACATCAAAGACCACATTTTTGATGGCCTCGTTCTTTTTGATTTCATTCATCGCATAGCAGATTCCCTCGACGAAATGGTTGGTCATCTTGGAGGTGATGAAAGCGTCGACATTTTCCGTCCCTTGGGGCACTTGGTAATAATCAACGCCCTTGAAGTCCTGCTTATAGTTGCAGACGAACGAAGTAAACGTAATCATCGCCGTCCCGCCCTCGATGTTTAAAGTCAAGTTCTTTAAGCCCGAGGAGGATTTCGCTTGGCTGACCTTGGCGACGCCGGCTTGATGACG
>JAGAHY010000054.1 GCA_017626815.1 Bacilli bacterium
AAAGATCGCTTCATCGTGTCCGTGAAGGTTGGCCCTAAGGGTCAAATCACCATCCCCGTTGAAGCGCGGAAGATGTTCAATATCAAAGAAGGCGATACGTTGATGGTCCTCGGTGATATCAATCGTGGCATCGCCATCTTAAAAGCAGACAAGGTCTATGATCAGATGGGAGGGGCCTTCCATGAATGAGGCGTTGCATAACGAAAATCTCTGCAAATCCTATCCCACTTTTCGTTGAAGAAAGTTTCTTTTACCGTGAAGCCTGGGGAAATCATGGGTTTTATCGGCCGTAACGGCGCGGGCAAAACGACGACCTTAAAGGCCATTATGAACTTAATCCATTATGAATCGGGAACCGTCAAAGCTTTCGATGTCGACATGACGGAGAATGAGTTGGAGAACAAGCAACGGATTGGCTTTGCCTTAAGCGAACTCAACTATTATCCCAACAAGACCATCCGTCAATTGATGAACGTGACCAAATGCTTCTACCGTAACTTTGATGAAGCAAAGTTCGCGGAGATGTGCCGCCTCTTCAAACTCGACCCCAACAAAAAACTAGAGGAACTCTCTAGTGGAATGAAGGTCAAATATTCCGTGGCCATCGCTTTATCCCACAAAGCGGAACTATTGATCCTCGATGAACCTACCAGCGGCCTCGACCCCGTTTCTAGGGATGAGATTCTGGATATTTTCCGCGAGATTGTCCGCGATGGCACCCGCGCGATTCTTTTCTCAACCCACATCACCAGCGACTTAGACAAATGCGCGAGCAATATCACCTACATCCATGAGGGGCAAATCCTCTTCACTGGGTCGAAGAACGATTTCGTCCATGGCTACCTCTTCGTCAAAGACACTTCCAAAAACAAGGAACTGGAGAAGGAATATATCGCCTGCAAGGAACTCGATTCCCATATTGAGGGCCTAATCGACCCATCGAAGAAAGAACTCTTCCTAAATGCTGGGGTTAACGTCCAAGAACCCGACCTCGAGCAAATCATGGTTTACCTGGAAAGGAGCAAACGTCATGAAAGCTTTACTTTATAAGGAATTGCGTCTTGCGATGCATCCGATCTGCTATTTGTTTATCGTCCTGTTCCCTTTCATGCTCTTGATCCCGTCTTATCCCGTGGCAATTGGGTTCATCTATGTTTTGGCCTGCTATCCGATTCTTTTCCTCGGTGCGAATAAAGGCCAACAATCCAACGATCTTCTCTACTCAGTTTTGCTGCCAATAAGGAAAAAAGACATCGTTTTGGCGAGGATTTTCACCGTTTCTTTGATGCAACTAGTCTTCATTCTCATCATGTCAGCGTTATACCCTTTGGCCCTGATGATCCGGAAGAACATCCCCAATACGGCGGACGTGGGCATCGGCTTAAGCGGTTTCGTTTCGGTTCTAGGCGTCGCTTTGGTGGGCTTTGCCATCGCGGATTTGATTTTCTTCCCCATTTACTATAAGCATGGCAAATCCATCGTGATGTCGACCTTGCTCACCATCCTTGGTTTTATCTTCTATTTATCCATCTTCACCATCGGTCTTCCCTATGTTCCGGGTTTAGAAGGCTATAAGACGGCTTTATGCGATAGTGGCCTCGGCGTCCAATTCGGTGTCCTCGGCGGCGCCTTAGTCATCTATGTTTTGTTGCATATCGTTGTCTATCGCGTCTCTTCTAAGCTCCTAGAAAAGGTCGATTTCTAATAGAATCGCCCTCATTACCTACCGCGCAGACTTACCAAAATTAGCGGTGAGCTGCGCTTTTCTTTATCTATTTATATCGGCTTGATTGGCGTAATTTGTCGCTTAACTTCGAAACCTGAAACATGTCGCTTGCAAAATAAATCGCATGCGATATATTTATGCAGATGCAGGAGGAAAACGTATGAGCATCGCAATCCGTTACTTCACCAAAAGCAAAAAAGGCAACACCGAGAAAATCGCCCGTTTCGCCAGCGAGAAACTTGGCGTTGAAGCCTTAGATTTATCCGCTCCGTTAGGGGAGAAGGTCGACACCTTATTCCTTATTAACGCCATGTACGCGGCCGATATCGATAACCGCGTCAAAGAATACTTGGCCGCGAATAAAGCCAACATCGGCACTCTCGTCAACGTCAATAGCGCCGCTAGTGGCGCTTCGACTTATAAAGCCGTGAAGAAAGTCTGCGATAAGGAAGGCATCGCCATCAGCGACAAAGAATTCCACACCGTCGCTTCCTGGATCTTCCTCAACAAAGGCAGACCTAACGCCGACGACTTCAAGCGTCTTGAGGACTTCTTGCTCCCCTTCGTCGAGGCCTAAGAGATGGACAAATACGAAGCGCTGAAGCTGAAGAATCAGCTATGCTTCCCTCTTTATTCCGTCTCAAATCTGATCACGAGGAATTACAAGCCGTTATTAGACAAAATAGACCTGACCTATACCCAGTACATCACGATGATGGTCCTATGGGAACGCCATAGCGTCAGCGAGAAGGAACTCGGGGAAGCCTTGTTCCTAAAGTCCAACACCTTGACCTTGCTCTTGCAGAAGTTGAAGAAGAAGGGCTTTGTAACAATCAACAAAGATAAGCGTGATGGTCGTTCTATCATCATCGCTTTGACCGAACAAGGGGAAGCGTTAAAAGAAAAAGCGGTGGATGTGCCAACGTCCATCGTCAAGAGCATCCATCTCTCCGAAGAGGAGGGAATGTATCTTTACCAAATCCTATACAAAATACTGGAGGCAAACCAAAATGAAGAATTATGATGTCATTTACATCGGCAGCGGCCATTCTTGCTGGCATGGCGCGTTGATCCTCAAGGCCTTAGGCAAGTCCGTGGCCCTGGTTGAAAAGGATCTTCTCGGCGGCACCTGCACCAACTATGGCTGCGACGCGAAGATCTTATTGGATTCGCCCTTTGAATTAAAAGAAGGTCTCGACCGTTACCAAGGCATCGGCCTAAAACAAGAGGCCAAACTCGACTGGCCCGCCTTGATGGCCTATAAGAAACAGGTCATCGGCTACATGCAGCCGGCCATGCAGGGTTTATTCCAAAACTTCGGCTTCGACCTCATCCGCGGCGCGGCCAAGTTCATCGATGCCCATACCATTGAAGTCGCAGGCGAAAAGTACCAAGCCAAGAACTTCGTCATCGGCACGGGTCAGACCTATATTCCTCTCGATATTCCGGGCAAAGAGTATTTCCATGATTCCCGTGATTTCCTTTCTCTAGATGAGATCCCAGAACATGTCACCTTCGTCGGCTCGGGGATTATCTCGATGGAATTCGCTTCGCTTTGCCTTTCTTTAGGAAAGAAAGTCGATATCGTCACCATCACCAACACGACCTTAGACCAATATCCCTTAGAATACACCAGCCAAATCGTTGAACGGATGAAAGGCCAAGGCGCCAACTTCGTCTTCGGCGCCCATGTCAGCGAGATCATCAAAATCGATGACAATAACTATGTCCTCAAGACCGAAGAAGGCGCGGAGATCAAGAGTAATTACATCCTCGTCGCCGTCGGCAGGAAAGCCAATGTCGAGGATATGAATCTCGAAGGACTTGGCATCAAGTTCTCCGCCCGTGGCATCGAAGTGGACGAACATCTCCGCACCAGCGTCAAGAACATCTATGCCTCTGGTGATGTCATCGATAAGCGTATTCCCAAGCTCACCCCGACCGCGGAATTTGAGTCCAACTACATCGCCATCGACATTGTTAATCCTCTCAATGGCAAGATCAAATACCCCGTCGTCCCCAATTTAGTCTTCACCCTTCCGCGCATCGCTCAAGTTGGCGTCAGCATCGCCGAGGCCGAGCAGCATCCGGAGCTCTACCGCGTGGAACGTTCGGAACTTGGCAAGACGATGAGCTGGCTCAATAAGAACCAAACGAGCGAACACGCGACCTTCATCATCGATAAGAAAAAGAAAGTTCTCGTCGGCGCGGCCATCCTCTCCGATGACGCGGGCGCCTATATTGACGTGCTGACCCTCATCATCAACCTCAAGGTCGGCGTCAGGAAACTTTCGAAGATGATCTTCGCCTTCCCCACGCAGACGTATGCGTTAATTTCGACCTTGATTCCATTGCTACTTAAAAAGTAAAAAAATCAAAAAAATACCCATTTTGCAGGCGATATATCAAAAAAGCAGGTGTTATGTCCTGCTTTTTTGATGACTTCTTATAGGTCATGGAGACGTTCACTTAACTCGGTAAGATATTCGCCTTCGTAGTCTTCAATCTTACCTGCGTCGACGGCCGCGGCCAGTTTTGGATCGATGGGTAAGGAAGCGTAGTAGGGGATGCCCAGGCGCTTGGCTTCTTCTTCATTTCCTTTGCCATAGGGGTAGATCTTCTCGCCACAGTGGGGGCATTCTAGGTAAGCCATATTCTCCACTAAGGCCAGGATGGGGATATTCATCATCTGGGCCATCTTGACGGCTTTCTCCACGATGAGGGAGACGAGTTCT
>JAGAHY010000055.1 GCA_017626815.1 Bacilli bacterium
ACCCGCATGGAAAAGGTAGCGGTAAGTTTGTTTATAGTTAAGGCCATTGTGGAGAGCGACTAAGGGCAAATAAGGAGCGCAGCTTAGCCCGACTCTTTGCAACAACGACTGAAGCGCGAAGACAAATGTTCGCCCATTGCCGTCAGGGAAAGGGTGAATCAAAAGGCCTTTGAGAGTGAAGACAAAGATATCGTCGAAGGATTCCTGTTGAGGCAAATTGGGGTATTGCTCGAAGAGGTGTTTCATTTCCTTTTCGACGTTTTGGGCGCTCGGCGGGAAATAATAATGTTCGCTGTAATTGATGTGGACATTGTGATCGCGGTAGTGACCTTGGCCTTGTTTCAAGGCCGCATGGATGCCTCTAAGGAAAGCCTCATCAAATGGATCTTGCTGATGGGCGAGGATAAAGGACAATGCATCAAGCTCATGGTCGAGCGTTCCCCCTTGGCTAGGAAAAAGAAGAGACGAATGAACCGCGTCATAAAGGAGGGATAGATGGATTCCTTTTTCCATCTCAGGAGTTATGACTTCCGAAGCTTTTTGATCCAATTCCAGGAATTCTTCGTAACGGGTTGCCATGTTAGATTCCTTTATATGAATAGATGGGTTTGATCCTAGCGGTCACTTCGACGGTGTCTTGAATGGCTTCCTCAATGGTTTGCAAAGAGCGGTAAGCAAAAGGAATTTCATCGATATTGCCTTCTAAGACGGTGGAAGAGTAAATCCCTTCCATGGCTTTTTGATATTGATCCATGTGGAACGTGGCCATTGCTTGGCGGCGGCTATAGAGCCTGCCGCCTCCATGAGGGGCGCTGTAATTCCAATCGGGGTTGCCTTTGCCAACGCCAAGTAAACAGCCTTCTTTGGCGTTGACGGGGATGACGACGCGTTCGCCAAGCCTGGCGCTGATGGCGCCATGCCTCGCGATGCCGTCGACGGGACTGGTGTAGTGGTGGCAGACGTCGATGGTGTCCTCGACTTGATAACCCATGTTGTCCAAAATGACGTGTTCCATATAGGCACGGTTATAGGCGCAAAGTTTCACAAAGAAATCGACATCATGAAGAAAATGCTGCCGGTCTTCGCCTTCTAATACCAGGTCCTCTATTTTACAATCCCTGAGGGTTTTGCCGGTGTTTTTTAGGGCAAGGCGCTTATAATAGTCGACCATTGGCTGAGATAAAGCGCCAAGGCCATTATGGATTAAAAGGTAGTGACTCCCTGTCTCATTGACGCCAAGTTCGATGAAATGGTTGCCACCGCCCAATGAACCAAGGCATATCGGATAACGAAGGTCGCGTTCAATGAAAGGCGCACAATAAAGATCGGAGAAATCGTAGTCGTATGCGGGTTCTAAATAGAACTGTCCTCGACCTGCGGGGATGCGGTGGCAGATGGCGTCGAGTTTCTGAAAATCGATCGGTTCTTTGATGGGAGCAAGTTTGCTGGCGCGCACCCCACACCCCGCATCATGTTCCAACATAAGAAAAACGCGATCGCCCGCGCTGAGGGTGAAACCCGTGACCGTGCCATCGCCATTGCTGTGGGCGTCAGGCATGATCGCGATTCTTCTCTCCTGAAGCAGGGGGCAATCGCAGATGTTAACGATGTCTTGATAAGCCGAATCGGCTAAGTCAGAAGCGAAAACGTAGGCGCGAGAATACTTACCAACGACGCTTCTCATGACGAACAACGACGGAGCTTATTAGGAAATGGCCGTGCCGCTCTTCTTGTTGCAGACACCACCGGAAACGCTCTGAAGGGTTTCTTCATTGAGCTCGATGCCGCCTTCGCTAGCGTGCTCGTGAATCATGTTGGCCACTTTGTCGGAGACTTCGATGTCTTTGTTCGCGAAGTATTCTTTGATGGCGTCGGCGCTGTCGAGTTTGGCAACATCGTCGAGAACTTCGGGATTGAGGTCTTTGATCTGCAATTTGGTCATGGTTTTTCTCCTTTTTTTCTGAGAAAGGAAACGAGTTATGAGAAGGTGTCAATCACGTCTTCCCTCCGGTAGCCTGCCTAACCTGAGGATCGCTCCTCATGAAGGGGGTCAACGTGATAACGAGCAGGCATATCCTATGCGGATATATCCCTTTCTGGCGTAATTATAAAGGAAAAAAGAGGAAAAACGCAAACAACGGCATTACCTATCTTTTCTATGGGATATAATTCGGGCATGCAAATGCTTTGGGATGACGTTCCTTATGATGGATACCATCTTCTTGCCGCCGTCTTCACGAGCTTTGATTTTGACGTGGAAGAGGCGGAGCGTCTTGTCGGTAACGAGGACTTATCCAAGATTCTATTCGTCCGTGGCGATGGCTTATTTAACGACAAAGAGAATAGCCCGATTCAGGGAAGACTGAAATGCATCGCCTATCCCTTAATTGATGATTTAATTGCCGAGTCTTATTTTCACGCGAAGGTTCATTTGGCCTTGCTCGAGGATGATAAAGGAGAACGCGTTTTCCTTCTTCGCGTCGGCAGCAGGAATCTTTATCCCTTCGATAATCTTGAATGCCAACTGGTGTTCATCGGGAAGAAAGAAGCGGGTTCTAAAGACAAAAATACATCCGTTTTGCGCGATTTTTTGGCCGATTTATCCATGAATATCGAAGGGGATCATGTTCTAGACACGCTTCTTCAAAACCTCGATGGGATGGTGTTTACACCTATAGGAGATGGCTATTTGGACACCCTTGCCCAAAGCGCCTCTTCGATGGTATTCATTCTCCCCCGCCACGAAGAAACCGGCATCTTCCAAGAGCCTTACGAGGAGATTCTTGTCATCTCCCCAAACCTCTCCCCCTCCCTTTTAAACGATCTATCCAAAAAGAGTAAACTGACCGTCGTCACACAGCCCTTGATGGCGTCGAAGATGATTCTTAAAGGCGTCGATAATATCCGTTGGTCTTTGCCTAAAGGAAACCGTTATGTCCACGCCAAACTATTCCTTGGCAAGAAGAAGGATGGCTCTTTTGACCTTTACCTTGGCTCGATGAATCTCACCGAATACGCGGTCAATGAAAACGACGAATTCATGATTCGCCTTAATGACGTGAAGGGAATTAAGGATATCTCAAGTTTCCTTCCCGCTTTCTTAGGGGAAGAATATGACGATATCGATTTAGCCTCTTATTCGGATTTGCCCGATGTCTTCCTTGATGCCTTCACGTTTCAAACCCGAATCCAGTATTTCACCAAATTCGTGCATCGGAAGCGTTTCAACGAGGAGGAACAATCCCGCGCGGCATCCTTCTTCCTGACCTCATCTTGCGTTCGTCTGCTGGCCTCGTATTACCGTAATGGCCTCCCGCCGCTAACCTACCGAGAGAAAAAGACCAACGACAAGCTTCGCCCCCTTTATGTTTTGTCCAAAGAAGGGACTTGGGCTTTCGGGCTACTCAATCACTGCCTGCACCGTTATGATGACTGTTTTTCCAAAAGCGTCTATCTTCATGTCTTGCAACGTAATGCCGTCGCCTTATTTGCCTTGATTAGACAAAACGGAGGACTGCAAGACTATTACTTATTCCGTGGCGATATTCACGCCTTCGATCCGTCCATTTCCGAAAAATTATTGATCGACAGCATCAACGAACATTTTGACTTCGACCCCAAACTCAGGGACTTCCTGCGTTCCATCGCGGAAAAGAAAGATTACATGAAGCCGGGCGATGATACCGTTTATTTGGACGCGCCGGCGCAGAAGACAGGTTTCCCGCTTGCCGGACTTTTTGAAAATGTCGTTTTATCAGATCTCGACAAGCGACTCGAGCAA
>JAGAHY010000056.1 GCA_017626815.1 Bacilli bacterium
CTCCGAGACGTGGCGTTATGAGATCCTCGACTTCGCGGAACGCTTCGCCAAAGCGGGAGGAAAGGTTTGGAATTATCTATGGAAAATCCCTTCCACCAGGGCGGATATGTATCATAGCGCCGTCCACGCGGTGGAACTAGGATATGTCTTCAATAACCTCGGCGATAACGAAACTTCCGGCGTCATCGACGCTTCCTCCGCGAGGAAGGTGCAGGATTCCTGGATCCGTTTCGCGCGCCTAGGCGACCCCTCCATCCAAGAGGCGAGGTGGGGGCGGTATGACGTTATCGGAAGAGACACCATGGTGATCGAGAAGGATGGCTGGCATATGGAAAGCGACCCGTCTTTAGTCGCCAGAGAACTATTACAAATGGTTTATGGCGATCATCCCTATCACATTTGGTGAGGATTAAATATCCATAGTCTGCGGGCTTTTTGCGATTTTTTCGTCACGAAAAAGTCTCCAAGCTAGTGCATTTCTACCTTTGCGGCGGTTAACCCAAGGGCGTGTTTTGTCACGCGCGGATCGCCCGATCATCCCCTAGGTCATACAAGATAGAAAAAGACGGACTTATGTCGGGAGATTTGGTTCCTTAGTGCCGCGTCATGTGACGAATATGTTCTTGATAAAAGGCGGAGGCTTTTCATGGCGTCTTTTTAGTGGTTTCTAGACACGTGATTCATACGTTCTTGATATGCTGATTTCGGCCAATCGGTGCATCAAATCGGCAAAGCGGTGCGCAGAAACGCTTAAATCGGTGTGGGCCTGCGAGGCCCTTTTTTCATGGTTATGTATGAAAAAGGCATCATTTCCCGGTGAGGGTCGATATACTTCGTCAGTGCACAAAAAGGAAATCCAATTATGTTTGACAAACGCCTTCTTATCGTCCCCGCCCTCGTCGTCTCCACCGTCGTCGTCGGAACGATTTACCTGTCTTCGGACAAGAATGCATCGCAGCTCTCCGTTTTCGCCGACCCCGTTTCGTATTCTGTGACGATCGACGTGGATCACCCGTTGCTTCCCACCCAAGATGAAACGATGTATGCCTTTAGGCTTCATAATGCCGGTGCCTATGGTGCTCTTAAGGCCCCAAGTAGCGAAGCCATTAAAACCCTCCCAGAAGGACATGCGGGCTACGTGTTTTCTTTCACTTCGCCTAACCAATCCTTTTTCAGCGTGAAGGTCAAGGAAGGGGGATCTACTGATTATGAAATCGGGGGCGTTAAGCGAACTCTATGGGGCATTCCCCATCCGACGAAGGTAAAGCTTGTCTATAATGACGGCGGAAAAAATTTAACCGCCAACACCCTGCCTTACCCCGCCAACAATTGGCAAGAACAACAGACCGAGGGCGAGGTTCTCCAAAATGGAGACAAAAGCATTTCCTATGCCATCAAAGATCCGTCAGTGGCTACCACCTCTTGGGACACGAGCATCAACACTGGCAGTGGCACCATCTACGTCCGTTCAATGACCATTGAGTACACTTGCAGCTAATCAAACCCTAGGGGTGAAGGAGCCATGTCGGCGGTCCTTTCTTTTGTCAAAAAAAAGAGCCAAAAACGAAAGTGCACACTATTTTTATAATAGATAGAGTCATTAGAATTGTTAGGCAACATTCGCATTGGTTCGGATGACGGGCCATAACGTTTTTTCCTTATCGAAAACCGAATTCTATGAAAACCATTCTCCGCGCTCTATCCTTAAAAAACGCGTTATAAACCGCGGAGAACCACAATAAAATACCTATTCTCCGCGCTTTATCTTTGAATTTCGCGTTATAAACCGCGGAGAATTATTTTCATAAGGAAGCGTTCGCACCTTAGGGAACTAAGCGTGTAGAGGACTTAACGGATTATTCTTTTATTGGGGTTTTAGCGTGTTGAGGGGTTTCACTTTGACTATCAAAAACACCAAAGTCTGCCATGTGATTCATACGTCCTTGATGCAATCGTTCAGGAACGTTTTTTAAAGCCTATAAGCCTATAATTATAGATAGCTAAGGAGAAGTGAGGTGCGCATTGTCAAAGCGGAAGAAAAGCAGGTATCAAAAATCGTAGACATCTCTATCAGAGCGTTTGAAACGGATGTGGATGTCGGCGGAGCAAAAGGCGATTGCCCGCCTGGATTTGATTCGGTCGAATGGCATGGGCAAATGGCCCAGGAGGGGCATCTTTATGCGGCGATGATTGGGGATGATTTGGTAGGGGCCGCCATTATATTCCCGGATGAAAAATCACAAAGCGTATACGTTGGCAGGATTTTCATCGATAGCCTATATCATCGGAAAGGCTACGGAACCCGCCTAATGGAATGCATCGAAAAGATTTTCCCATGGGCTATCGAGTTTAATCTGGATACTCCATGTTGGAACAAGCGGACGAATGCCTTTTACGAAAAAATGGGCTATTGCGTCATAAAGACCGAGGATGGGTTCAACTTTTACCAGAAAAAAGTGAGCCAAACTTTGAATCGCAAATGCGGCCTGTAGCGTTTTCGTCTATAATACAATTGGGCTGAGGAGAAATCCTCTGGGGTCCGTCGAAGTGCGGGAGTATTCCCGCTTTCTTTATCTTGGAGGCAGCTATTTCTATTAAGAGTTTCAGGTAGTCGAAAGTTACGTGTAAATACACAAGAGTATCGACTATGGAAGCCAAAAGAGATCATAAGACGGATTCTTTCGATTCAATCTTGAGAAACATTACGCGCTTGAAACTCCCAGCATCGCGCTTCAGTTTTCACGGATTCCCTCGACACGGTCGAGGCACTCATGTCAATGTTTTAGGCTACTCCATTGATGAAAACAACATATCTCCGAGTGTTTTGTGGCATTTGCTCCGAGTGTTTTGGGCATTTACTCCGAGTGTTTTGTGGTTATCTTCTCAGCATCGCGTTCCACCAAACGAAATCGTCTCGGCGCCGTCGGCTTTTCCATAGGTACGTTTATTCACTGCGCGACTGCCGCACGAATTTTGCGTATTTCTTCAGTAAAGCACATTATTGAAAATAAAATGGACCCCGAAAAGTGGACTGTTACGTACCACGAATACCCGCATTGTGGACAAGCCATTTGCCCTGAAACCCCGTTTCGTGGACAATAGGGACGGTCGAAACCCCAAGATGTGGACAGCGAGGAGGAAAACCTATGGCAAAACCGAAGGCGAGGGCCATGACGAACGCCGAGCGATCGAAGCTGCTTCTGAGCCCGTACATCAGGAACGCAACGCCGCATTCCATCCAGTTCACCGAGGAGGCGAAATGGCTGATTTGGGAGAAGGTCACCCAAGGGAAATCCTGCGTAAAGGTGCTTCTGGAAGACCTGAAGCTGCCTCCGATCGGCCACGTCTACGACATCGCCGGCAGGCTTCCCGCGAACCTCAAGAAGGAGCTCGACAGGAAGGGAACCTTCGCGAGGCTGAGGCCGGGGCCCTCTTATTCCAAACCCCTCGCAAGGGAGGAAGAGGAGAGGCTCCGCGAGAAGCTCCTCCTCGACAGCCAGGAGCTCGAATTTCTAAAAAAAATTACCGCGAAGGCGAATGGGGGAAGGTGAGGGCCATGCTCGAATCGAAGCCAAGCGTCATATTTGAGACGATAAGGGAGACCTTAGCGGATCCGTCGAACAGGCTGACCGTAAGCAGGCTCTGCGAGGCCGCCGGCGTCAGCAAATCCGGTTATTACAGATGGCTTTCGGCCGAAGGCGCGAGATCGGCCAGGGAGGCCGATGACGAGGCGGAGTTCAAATGGATCAAGAAGGCCTACGAATACAAGGGGTACGACAAGGGCGTCAGAGGGATATGCATGCGCCTCCAACGCATGAAGCACCCGATGAACCCGAAGAAAACCCGTCGGCTGATGCATAAGTTCGGCCTCAAGTGCCCCATCAGGAAGGCCAATCCGTACAGAAGGATGCAGAAGGCGATGAAGACCGACAACTACGCGAAGAACCTGCTGGAGAGGAACTTCGTCGGACTGGGACCCAGGAAGGCCCTGCTCACCGACATCACCTACATCCCGTTCAAGGACCATTTCATATACGTCTCGCCGGTCCTTGACGCCTGCACGAAGGAGGCTTTGGCCCATTCGAAATCGACGTCCCTGGCCATGCCCTTCGTCAAGGAAATGCTCGACGATCTGGAGCGAGACCACGGCGACGAGCTCTCTGCCGAGACGCTCATCCATTCCGACCAGGGGTGCCATTACACGTCCAAGCTGTTCATAGAGACGGTGGAATCGATGGATCTCATAAGGTCGATGTCGAGGCGCGGGAACTGCTGGGACAACGCGCCCCAGGAGTCTTTCTTCGGCCACATGAAGGACGAGATCGGAGACAAGATTGCGGCCTGCGAGACGGACGAGGAGGCGTTTGCCGTCATCGATGATTGGTTCGATTACTACAACGACGACAGGCCGATATGGGGCCTTGGGAGGAGGACTCCCACGGAATACTTCGAGTACCTCAAGAACGGAGGGGAGGTCATCGTCCCGAAGAAATACCCGAGGAAGAAAAGGGAGGAAACGGAATGATGCCGCCTCGCGCGCCGCGCGCGCATGTGTACACATGCGACCTTAATCAAGCACAATTCTCACTTCGTTCAAATTGTCCTTGACTTGGGGAGTACTTCAAAAAGGGTTGAATATAATTATAATATAAGTATGAAAGATTTACGTTTCGAGTGGGATGAAAGGATGGCCAAGTCCAATCTGAACAAGCATGGCGTGAGCTTCGAGGAGGCCAAGACGGTATTCTATGACGATGCCGCTTTGGTCATCGCGGATCCGGACAATTCCGAGACTGAGGACCGCTTCGTCATCCTTGGCTAGAGCGCCAACGCGAGGATCCTGGTCGTCTGCCATTGCTACAGGGACAACGAAGGCGTCATTCGGATCATCTCGGCCAGGAAAGCCACAAGGAACGAAGCGAGCCATTACAGAAGGTGAGGAAAGGAACATGAGGGAAGAATACGATTTCAGCAAAGGGAAGAAGAACCCCTACGCCAAGCAACTCAAGAAGCAGGTGACGATTAAGCTCTCCGAGGATGCGATCGCCTATTTCAAGGAGCAGGCGAAGGAAACCGGCATACCGTATCAGACGCTCATCAACCTCTATCTGACGGACTGCGCGAGAAGCGGCAAGCGCCTCGCGATATCCTGGAAC
>JAGAHY010000057.1 GCA_017626815.1 Bacilli bacterium
ACAATATATTGCGCGTTCCAATGAGACGCGGGAATTGATTCAAAAGATTGAGTCGGATCCACCGATGTCTCATTTTTTCATCATTTCTGGAGTGCGTGGTTCGGGCAAAACGGTCCTATTAACAAGCATTTTTAATTTTTTTGCCAACCAGGATGACTTTGTTACGGTAGAGCTGAATCCCGAAGATGACCTGCGTGAGTCACTCGCAGCAAAGCTCTATAGCCATTGTTTGATCAAAAGATTGTTCACCGAAAAATCATTTAGTTTTTCTTTTTCTGGAGTCGGATTTTCTATTTCAGGAAAGAACCTCGTTCTCAATATTGATGACCTCCTCGATAAAATGTTCGCGGAGTTAAAAAAGCAAAACAAAAAGGTAATGATACTTATTGATGAAGCGACCAATAATCAATATCTCCGTCAGTTTGCTTTGAGTAGTCAAATCCTAATCCATAGGAATTATGACTTGTTTGTTGTAATGACCAGTCTTTATGAGAATATTTCCTCTATCGAGAACGAGAAAAACCTTACATTTCTCATTCGCTCCCCGCGTTTAATTCTGACCAACTTAAATATTAGCGCCATCGCCGCATCGTACGCAGAAATCTTTTCTTTAGACCAAAGTGAAGCCATGGAATTAGCCAAGTTAACGAAGGGCTATGCATTCGCTTATCAGCTCCTTGGCTATCTTTTATTTGAAAGCAAGGAACATAGCCTTTCCGCATCGCTTTTAGGCCAATTTGACCAATATCTAGAAGAATGGGTTTATCGAAAAGTATGGGACATGCTATCGCCGGTAGAACAAAAAATACTCCGCTGCATCCAAACCGACGCTCCCATATCCGTCGCTGATATCATGAAACGTTCGAATATGAAAAAAGAATCTTTCTCGCAATATCGAGATCGCTTGATCAAAAAAGGAGTCTTAACCGCGACCGCTAGAGGTCAACTTATGTTCGCGCTGCCGAGGTTTAATTCTTTTATCGCTTCAAGGTTTTAACTTTATTTTCCAAGGCGTTGCCATCTTGCGAGCGTTTTTTCTCGTAGGAAATCCCAGCTATCAAAAGCAAAACTAATTCGCAGCAAAGAATTCCGCCGCAGCCCCAAAGATATCCTCGTTTGGAAGCGAGGTCATTCTCTTGTCAAACGAAGAAGTAAAGCGGCTAAGCTCTTCTACGGGAATGCGTGCAATATCCCTTCCATATTGTTTCGTAAGGGCTCCCGTCATTTCCATAATAGGCTTAGCATAAGCCACAGACGCCGCATCATAGAGGATATCCATGTGCCCCCTATCGGGGAAATAACGCTTGGTAACATTAGGTCCGCTAGCAAAATCGATTAACGCCGCGGTCTTTAATGGCACCGTCGTGTCCCTTTCACCATGAAGGAGCAAGACAGGGACATTATTATGAGCTATCGCCTCACTGGCGCTTAAATCATAATATTCGCCAGCGCGCTGCCGTAACGGCTCTTCAATGCCTGCGCGAGGTAGCGCCTCGGTAATGCCCATTTTGCCCATAGGGATTGCGGTCATTTCCTTTAACGGCGAATCAAAGCCCGATACTTCGGCAACCGCGCGCACCGTTGGATGGAATTTCAACGAAGCCGAAACCCCATATCCGCCCCAAGAATGGCCGAAGAAATAACGAGGCAGGCCGCATAAGTCCGCCCGGGAGTCTAGATACGTGGAAGCAGCAACGACATCTAACGCACTTTGATGGAGTCCGGGGATGCCATGTCCTTCACTGCCACCACTGGCCGTTAAGTCGATGGCAAAGACATCAAACCCCTGCCGAAGGAAATAATCTTCCCCCACCGCATAAAGACCATCCGCCATGTCGGAAAGCCCATGGACGTATAAAACGACCCCTCTGCTCACTGAAGCGCGATAGAGATATCCCTTTAGACGATTTGGCCCACTGAGGAAACTCACCACTTCCCTTTCCTGCAAAGAAGGGAAATCGTCCCGAGAACAATAGACCAGAGAACGGATGTTATGTTTCCACGCTTCTAGGTCCGAAAAACGACGATCAAAGAAAGCACTAAGCCCTACTTCTGGGCTCATCTTTTGGCCAGTTTTTAAATAAGCGTCGGCGATATTTAGGCCAGTATACAGGCCTTGTAATACTTTCTTCGGATCCATAACAAATTAAGATTAAAAAGAGAAAACAATGAAGATTATGCCGCAAAACCGCGATATTTTTTTCGTTATGAGGCGTAATCCTTCAATTTATTGTTCAGTTTAACCATGTCATAGGCGTCGTTGATGTCCATCGGAATCATCGGGGTGGCCCCTGCTTCCGAGTTGACATAGCTGCCGTCATCCTTCCGTTCGGGGAAACCGATAAAGCCATTGTAATTAAAGCAATAGCCGGTGATATCACTGCGGCGGTTCACGCCACAGCCTCCACCCGCCGTAGGCTCACCGATGGTTTTGGCATAGCCACCGTTTTTGGCCGTCGTCGGGAAGATGTTGCCCGCGGAGAAGCTGCCTCCCGCTTGAAGGATATAGTAGTTATATTTGCCTTTCCAGGTATCCCCCGCTCCGCCATAGATGCCATCCGCGTTTAAGTCCGCGCGGTAATGGGATTCGAGGATGGAACCAGAGATGGTATTTTGAGTAATCACGAC
>JAGAHY010000058.1 GCA_017626815.1 Bacilli bacterium
CGTGCAGGTGATGCTCGACAGCGACATTGCCGCGCTTTTTCAAGTGGATGTGAAGCGGCTGAATCAGCAGATGAAACGTAATCCTGATCGTTTTCCTGAGGATTTTTGCTTTCAATTGACCACGGAAGAATTTGGATGCTTGAAGTCACAATTTGCAACTTCATTCGGGCCAGGTGGAAAAACCAAGCTTCCCTACGTCTATACGGAACAAGGAATCATCGCCCTTGCCGGGGTATTGCGCTCCGGCCTAGCGGACAAAATGGCGGTGGAGATTTCCCGCGTCTTCGTTTCGATGCGGCGCTTCATCCTCGAAAACGGCGACCTCATCAAGAGGGTCGCCGAACTGCAGAGCCGCCAGATCGCCTTCGAAAACGAGACGGCCCGGAAATTCGATGCCCTTTTTTCCTATGTCGACGAAAAGTCGTTCCCCAAGCAGATGACTTTCTTCGATGGGCAGTGGTTCGACGCATACGATTTCCTTAGCTCCCTCTTTGAGAAGGCCGATACCTCCATTTTGCTCATCGACCCTTACTGCGACCGGGAGGCGCTACGATACTGCGCAAAGCGGAAAGACGGGGTCCGTATTAAAATCTGCCATGGTTCTCGTGCGGCCTTAGGCAGCCAAGACGTTAGGACTTTTTCCCGCCAATACGGGCCAATAGACGTGAAATGCGACGACTCCTTCCATGACCGCTACCTGATTTTGGATGCGAAGGAATGCTACCATATCGGCGCCTCCCTCAACCATGCGGGCAAGCGCGTTTTCGGCATTAGCCGGGTGGAGGATGGTGACGTCGTCGCCCTGTTGCTAAGGAAGGGAAGCTAAAATGAGATATCCGTCCACCAGCCTCATCGCGCAGATAAAAAAGGAGAGGAAGAGGCAGGGAATCACCCAGGCGGAGCTTGCCGCAATGCTTGGGCTGCCCCAGCCTTCCATCGCCAGGATCGAGACCGGCGTTATTTCCCCAACCCTTGGGATGCTCGAGCGCATTTGCGATGCCTTGGGGCTTGAGATGCTCGTCCAAAAGCAACGGGTAATCCCAAGGCGGCTGAACCTTGTCGTGGATATGCATGGATGCCCCAACCGCTGCCTCCATTGCTGGCTTGGGGACTTGCCAAACCGAATCCTGAACGACGATGACGCGACTTGGATTGCCTCACTCTTTCGACCTTATTTCAAGGACCTGACCTTCTATTCCTGGCTTAGGGAGCCGGATTTTTGCCCCGATTACCGGGCGCGATGGCAAAAGGATTGCGCCCTTTCCTCGATGAAGCCGGAACGCTTCGAGCTGGCCTCTTTCTACCGCCTTGTCCGCGATCCTGACTATGTGGCCTTCCTCAAGGAAGTCGGGACGAAGAAAGTCCAGCTGACCTTCTTCGGAGGCGAAACGACGACCGATAAATACGTAGGGCGCAAGGGCGCATATCAAGAGCTATTAGAGGCGACGAGAATCTTATTAAGACAGGGCATAACGCCCCGCTGGCAGCTCTTCATCAACATGGAGAACAAGGAGGAGATCCTTCCCCAAATCAAAGTGGGGGAGGGCATGGGGGTAAAAGAGATCTTCGTCCACGAGGGGAGCTGCGACGGCAATAACGCCAAGCTTTATGATATCCGCATCGAGAAAGAAGCCATTCCGGAAGAACTGATTCCCTATTATCTGGATTACGGGGAAATCCGCGCCGAGAGGGAGTGGTGCCAAAGGCTTAAAGGCAGCAAAGAGCGTTTCCTTCCCCATAACGAAAAGGACATCACCCTCAACATCGCCTCCGATTTCAACGTCTACTTCCATTTCACAAGTCCCTCCCGTGCCTGGTGCCTGGGCAACCTAAAAAAGGATCCCATGGACCGCATCGTCAAAGCCGCGGTGGAGGAAACCGTCCCGGCCCTGGTTTTGTCTAGGGCGATGCCGCTAGGCAGGCTTGCCACCAAGTACGGGGACTTCGAATCAAATAAGGCATTCAGTCTTGAAGACTACAAAATGTTCCTTTTGAACCGCTATTTGGATGAAGCCTATAACGTTCCAAAGGAGTTGGATGAACTATCGACGCGAATCCAAAAAATGTTAGGCGATTCGGATTTGTAAGGCGACCCGCATCGCGCTCCACGAGTCTTAGAAACGTCGATGTATTCGGCGTTTTCTTTCAAAAGAGTACATTTCCCCGCACGATTACCGTACGGATTTCGATGGAAAAAGTTTGGAGCATTATTTCTGTATTTCCATGCGCCTCTGCAGCCATTCATTAGACATTGTTAATGAAAAACAGTTTTTTCTAACGAATAAATAATGTATTAATGAATCGGTTGTTGTATTATTGTTCCGGGAGGATATCCAAATGAACGATCAAGTTGATTTATGCACTTTGCGCGAAAGTCAGACGATCGAGCTGAAGGAGGCATCCGATAGCTTGCCCATTAATATGTACGAAACCTATTCGAGCTTCGCGAACACGCGGGGAGGAACCATGTATTTGGGCATCAAGGAGAAGAAGCCCAAGAACATCATCACGGGCGTGACCAATGAGCCGATGCTCAAGAAGTCCTTTTTCAGCGCGATAAACAACAAGACAAAGGTTTCCGTGGCACTCGTTGACGATTCGCAATGGCAAGCGATGTCGGTCGAGGGAAAGACCGTCATCGCGATCGCGGTCAGGGAGGCGCCGATTTCCCTTAAGCCAGTATACCTAAACGGCAATCCCGCGCTTTGCTATTTGAGGAAGGACGACGGCGATTATCTAGCATCCCCGTTCGAGAGGAGGGCGATGGAACTCGACGCGGTCCCGCAGAAATTTGACATGCGCCCGAACGCGGCGGGATATGAATTCGGCGACCTCAACCGGGACACGCTTTCGAAATACCGCTCCATCTTCAACGCCAGGAATCCGGACAACCTCCTTATTGGGGATTCGGATGAGGACTTCTTCCTCCATATCGGAGCGCTTAAGAAAAATGGGAATGGCAAGATTGTCCCCACCAACGCGGCGGTCCTCCTTTTCGGTAATTACCTGATGATCAAGGAGATCTTCCCGGAATATAACCTCGACTATCGGGAAAACAAAACCGGCGCGTCGAGGTGGGACTACCGCCTTGAGGCATCGAGCCTGACGTGGACCGGCAACGCGTTCGACTTCTACCATATGGTGGTCAACCGCATCCAGCCGATGCTACCGAACCGTTTTCACCTTAACGGATTATACGAAGATGGCGGAGAAGGTCTTTTGGAGTGCGTCCGCGAAGGGCTGACCAACGCCATCGCGAATTGCGATTACCTGCTTCCGGGAGGCGTGCAGCTTACTTTTTCCGGCGGCGTGCTCACTTTTAAAAACGCCGGCAAGCTTAGGCTTCCCATCAACCAGGTTCTGCAAGGCGGCGAAAGCGACCCAAGGAACGAGGGGGTGATGAACTTGCTCCATCTCGCGAGGATCGGCGACAAAGCGGGCGAAGGCGTCCCAAACATCTATCGGAGAATGCGCGCTTTGGGCTTTCCGGACCCCATTTTGGAACAGTCGAGCGCACCGTCCCGAACCACATTGGTCTTTTTACTGACTCAGAACCTGATCACGAATTCCCCGGATTTGGAGACGAAGATCATCCATACTTTGGCCGAACTCGGAGAGGCAAGCGTGACCGAGTTGGCAAAAACGCTTTCCGTGAACAATGCCACGGTGAGCCTTGTCTTAAAGGAAATGTGCGCATCCGGGACCGTTGAGAACAACGGCAAAGCGACGAAGGGGAAGAAATTCTGGCTTAAAAAATAGCATTTCCCGCATCGCGCTCCACAATCGAAATTGTCGCGCCTCATCGGTGGATGCGAATATTTAACGGTCGGTTTCCGAGTATTTTTGTAGAGTGCCATCCGAATCTTTTCAACGGCAATTTCAAAAGAACAAAGCGCGTCAGCTAAGAATCATCCGTAAGACCCATTATTCAATGCGCCGCTATGAGGAGTCTTGGCTTCTCTTTATGAAGTTAAACGGAAATGACGCCAGCGATGTCGATGGTTTGCTGAAAATGTCGCGTTTTTGCAGGTTATTTTGGCAAAAACGGGTGTCATGCCAATCGAGAATAGGTCGTTTGTTGAATAGAGGTGACGCGAAGTGATTATAGGGACAATAACTCACCGATGCGATGTGTGAGCTCCGTGGGTAAAGCGGCTTTTTGGCGGCACTAGGGAGGACGGTGTGAAGGACGCGCTTCATGGAAGAAACGATGGCCATTCCTTCCTCGCAGGCGATACCAAAATAGGGAGAACACATTACCAGCGCATCGATTCCATCCCCACCTTCACCGATGGGCAATGTGGGGGAGCGTTGATCAAAGCTGATGTTCAGGTCGAAGGCCGGGGATAGCCTCCACCCTTTGTCGATATACATCATCGCGTGGTTGCGAAGGTGGTCGTCATAATTATGCGCGAGCAAACTGAAGGCAACGCGAAGGAACATTTGCCTTAAGTCTTCTTTTGGGGCGGCGCTTAGCTGCGATATCCTTTCCGCTACATCAAGATACGTGTAGGAAGAGGAATCGCCTTCCGCTGCATGAAGCAGGGTCATGAACGAAGAATAGTGAATTCTTTGCCCATCTTTGCGGTCAAAGCGCTGCGTCAAGAAAACAGAGTGCCGTTCACCGATGGACAACAATTTGGAAGGTGCCATCTTCACCCCCGATTTGCAAGCGAGTAGGTAAGTTAAGTATTCTACTCCGGGAACATCGTAGTCATCATGCTCATGGGAAAACTTTGCCAAATAGAGCGTTTTATCATTTCCGTATATTGAAGCTTTGGGGCGGGCTCCGCCAAGGGAGGAGCCTGGTTCAAGAAGGCTTTTCCAACGCTCATCTTTGGCAAAAGCATCAAACGAATATGCCGCTTCCTCTAGTTCACGAAGATAGCGGTATGGGGGAATGTCCCCGTGCGATGATAAAAACGGCCCTTCTTTCTGAAGAGAATATCGTAAGGCGCCCATGCGGGAAGCATCGCTGACTCCAAGAAGGCAATCGATGTCCCGCAGCGCCTTCCCGCCATTAGCCTTTCGTAACAAATTTCTACCCCAACGGTTGGGGGATGAATCCGCTATAAAATGATAAGGCGTGGAACTGTCCGCTTTATATTGCCTACCCGCTATGGGCATGAGGTCCTGATCGGGCAATGCGGATGCGTACCCTTGGGTCAGAGCCTGAGGGTCAAATTCAAAGGAATAGGCGTCCTTCCCGCGGATGGAATCTACATAAATGGATCCTAGCGGGAGGTCATGCCCATCACGTGATAGAGAAACGAATAC
>JAGAHY010000059.1 GCA_017626815.1 Bacilli bacterium
CACTATCTTGTCTATAAAATATTGTCATTCTATTGAGTGGTGCTTGGCCATGTCGTATTTTCTTGGATTTGTTAATCCATTTCGTCAATATAAAACCACTGAGCGTTTTTCTATTTCTTCGCTACCCATGTTCCCCATGATGGACTATGCGATATAATTTGCAAAGTCGAAGGAAAGATTATGGTTTACCTTGCATTAGCGATATTCACCATCCTGCTGCTGACCAGCATCGTTTCCTTATCCTTATTATTTATTAATAATGGGGGCAATCATTTCGCTCGTTTAACTGGGGCTATCAAAGTTACCCCGACCACTCTTGAAGAACTAGGCCCGGAAGTCGAACTGCACGAAGTCACGGATCCTGTCGTTCTTTCAAACATCAGCCGTTGCATCCCGGGCTTATTAAAAGTCGGCGAGGGCGGCGAGGCGATGTTCAATTCTGTTTCGCTTCCGGTGTCAAGGTCTGGGGTCGCGGTGATGAGCATCGCGGGTTCGGTCGTTTCCATCGCCGCTATGGTTGTCGGACAGTTCTATCTAAAAGAGATCCGCATGAAGCTCAGCGAGGTCTCCCGTTCCTTAGACCTGCTCAATACCTATCAAGAAAACGAGTTCAAAGGCAAAGTGTTCGCTTTACTGACCCACGTGATTTCATTGACAAATTTTGAGTCTGAAATTATCGCCAATCCGGAAAACCGCACCAACGAGATTAATCGTCTTTTAAAACTGGAAGTTGAATGTGGCGAGTTACTCGCTCAAGCAAGTTTCAATATCGAAAGTGTCACTTCCAAGAGCCCCATCAGTTTTCGGGATTATGAATCCATTGCCATTTATGTGCAGCGGTGGTGCGACTACCAAAAGATTCTCTCTGAAGCCATGATCCAAATCGCTTGTCTCAAGCATGCTTTGTACTTGGGCGCGGTCTCCAAAGAGCAATGCATGTCCTTAATCCCCACCTATGCCGAGCAAGTGAAAACCTCTCGTGAGAAACTAGCGCTATGGCATAGCGAACAAGGCGAGAAACTTGGCTATGACTCTTCCGCCAAACGCAGGAGGAGAAACGGCATCGACTCTGCCGTTCATTTCGTGCCTGGCCTATTTAATAAAGAACGTCGTTACCGCGCTGTTGCCGAAGATACCATTCGCGTCATTAACGAGCAGACTAACGTCGAAGAAATGCCCGCGATCACTAAGGAAGACCTCTTCCAGAGCGATGTGCAACTCGTCGGCGGGAAAAACAAGGTCTTCTTTGTCACCAAGAAGAAGGCTTAACGGATTAACCGTCCTTCGAACCGGCATCAAAAGGAGTAAGTATTTAGCTTGCGAGCATATTGGTTGCCGTTTTTCCCTGCCATATTAAGATGACGCCATGAAAACAGTTACCTTGAATAACGGCATGGAAATGCCTGTCGTCGGGTTAGGGGTGTTCCGCCTATCCCCCGAGGAAGCCGAAGCCTCGGTTAAATTTGCTTTGGAAAACGGTTACCGCAGCATCGATACCGCGAATGTCTATTTCAATGAAAAAGCGGTAGGACGCGCCATCAAAGCCTCTGAGGTGGCTAGGGAAGACATCTTCCTCACCTCAAAAATCTGGCCAAGCGATTTCAAAAGAAATAGAGTCCGTCCTGCGGTCGAAGCGACGTTAGCTCGTCTTGGCGTGGACTATTTGGATTGCCTTGTCCTCCATCAAGCCGCGGGTAAATACCTAGAGGCCTATGAAGTCTGCGAGGAACTCGTGAAAGAGGGAAAGATCCGTTCCATCGCCCTCTCCAACTTTTATGGCAAACATTACGATAAGGTTCTGGCTCATTGCAAAATCAAACCCGTGTTTAATACGCTTGAATGCAACCCGCTTTGCCAGCAACACAAGATGAAGGAAATCTTGGATAAAGATGGCATCTTCCTCGAATCCTGGTATCCCTTAGGCGGAAAAGGCAACACCTCCATTGCGGGATTGGAACTCTTCCAAAACCTTGCGAAGAAATATGGCAAAACCCCTCAGCAAATCATTTTAAGATGGCACATTGACCGCGGATACATCATCATTCCTGGCTCCAAATCCCCCAAACATCTTCAGCAAAACCTCGATCTTTTTGATTTTTCGCTCACGGAAGAAGAGATGAAACAAATCGAGGCTATCGACCAAAATAAACAACGTCTCGCGGTAGTGGGCTGGATTCGCCCCTTTTTGCCCTTATTCCGCGCCAATTACAATAAGCAGCAATAATTGGACCCCTTAAACTTAGGCGACAATTATCCCAAAGTACGCTAAAGAACAACACATTTCCACCCTTGCTGATTGAATGTACTCGATATATCAGCGAGGGTTTTTATATGAAACGACTCAAACCATTATGGATTTCGCTTACTTCGGTCTTTGGCGTACTCGCCATCGCCGCGGTCACGGGGTATTTTGTCACCGACAATTTCTCCGCCGCCATCAACATGCACTTCAACACGAAGACTTATCAGCTCGTGGATAATCCCGACGCGAAGCCCGAATATCCCTTCCGTTCCGAATACGATTTCATCGAATATGACGAGAACGGGCGTCCGATCGAAAACGCGGGCGAGGATCTCTTCGACGAGGACAAAGACATTATTTCCCTCGTCGAGGAAGAAGGGGCCGTCTTACTTTGGAATCATGAAAAAGCGCTGCCCTTACGTAATGAAACGACCGTTTCTTTGCTTGGGAGAGGCTCCCAATCCATTGTCGAGACGGGCTCGGGATCTGGCTGGATTCCATCAACCCGTTCCATCAACCTCAAAGACGCGTTTAATGAAGTAGGAGTGGAATGCAACCCCACCTTATGGGATTTCTATTCCAAACAAGCCAAGAGAACGGAAAAGAATTCGGCTTGCGAAGAAAACGCGACCCTTGCCGTCAACGAGACCGCTTGGAGCAAATATGATGACGCGACCAAGAATTCATTTGCCACTTATGGTGACGCGGCCATCGTGGTTTTGTCCCGCACCGGCGGCGAATATGCCGACCTTGACCGCAACGGCACCGATTCCATCGATGGCAGCAAGAACTACCTGTTGATGACCAAAAACGAGAAAGACCTTTTGGATAATGTCCTGCAGTATAAAGCTAGTGGCGTCTTCAAAAAGGTCATCTTACTCTTCAATTCGGGCAACCCCTTCGACATGGAGCCCTTCAAACCTTACTTTGAGGACATTGACGCGGCTATGTATATCGGCGAAGTCGGCACCAGTGGCGCCACCGCGGTTGCCAGACTTATCGTCGGCGAGGCTTCGCCTTCTGGACACCTCACGGATACCTGGGCTTACCATTCCTACAGCGCACCCGCGGCCATGAACTCTGGCGATTACCGTTACCAAAACGCCGCGAACTTTAAAGACGGCCATGGCAACACCCTTTCCCCTTCCAAACAAGAGCAGGAACGCCAAATCGAATACATGGTCTACCAAGAGGGCATCTATGTAGGCTACCGGTATTACGAGACCCGTTATGAAGACTATGCCTTAGGACGGAACTACGCCGACTCTACTGCCGGCAGCAGCAATGGGGCGGAATGGCGTTATGAACACGAAGTTGCCTTCCCCTTTGGCCATGGCGAATCTTACGGGGAGTTTGTTTATTCCGACTTTGATTTGAAGAAGGTCGGCAATGATTACGAAGCTTCCATCACCATCAAAAATGTCGGTGATTATGCCGCAAAGGCGGTCGCTCAATTCTATTTGCAAAAACCCTACACTTCCTTCGATGAAAACGCAGGGCTAGAGAAAAGCGCCGTAGAACTTGCTTCTTTTTCCAAAACCAAATTGCTTTCTGCGGGCCAAGAGCAACGCGTTACCGCGCGTATCGACGGCCGTCAATTGCTCACTTATGATCACAAGATCAACGAGAGCTATATCTTAGAAGGCGGCGATTATTATGTGGCCTTTGGCGTCAATGCTCATGACGCGGTCAATAACATTCTCGCCGCGAAAGGCGGCGCCCAAGATAACCGCCTCTATGGTGAAGGCAACACCGCTTATGCCAAGGCGCAGCACATAAACGAAGACACTTCATCCTATGGCAAGTCACCTTATGACAGCAGTGTCGCCATCACCAACCAATTCGCTTCCGCAGACTTATCTTACTATGAAGACATGTGCGAGGATGATCCGGATTCCATCTACCTCTCCCGCAAGCATTGGAACGAATTCCCGACGACTAACGTCAAATTGAGCATGACGGAAGAGCTCGCCCTCGACCTGACTTACGATAAGGAATTCGAAGAAGACCCCAACCTCCAAATGCCTACTTATGGAGCGCAGAATAATCTCCGTGCCTATGATTTAAAGGATTGTGACTTTAACCATGAACTTTGGGATAAACTTCTCGATCAGATGAGCTGGGAGGAGCAGGCGCTTCTTTGCTCCAACGCCTACCACCGTATCGAGGGTGTTCCCTCCGTTTCGTTAAATCAAGCCATCACCGAGAATGGCCCCGTCGGTCTTACCAACCGCAGCGACTTCCCGAAACAGCATGGCGCCGATTATGTCCACGTTTCCTATCCTTGCGGCCCCATTCAAGGCGCGACTTGGAATGAGAGCCTTTTAGAGAATATGGGCCGCCACATCGGCGAAGACCTCCTCTACACGGGATACCAAGGCATTTATGGTCCCGGATTGAACTTGCACCGCACCGCGTTTGGCGGCAGGGCTTGGGAATATCCGAGTGAAGATAGCTACCTATCTGGCATCATCACGGCTTCCTCGAGCCGCGGCATTGAATCCAAAGGCTGCACGGCTTACGTCAAGCACTTCGTCATGAACGACTTGGAGACCAACCGCCGCCACGTCGGCATTTGGGCCAACGAGCAGACCATCCGTGAACTCTACCTTCTCCCTTATGAAATGGTATTCACTCCGCGTAATGGCGTCGTTGCCGCCCATGCCTGCATGAATTCCTTCACTAGACTCGGCGCGACTTGGTGCGGCGCGAGCAAAGAACTCCTGATTAATGTTTTGCGTAAGGAGTGGGGCTGGACGGGCATCATGATTTCGGACTGGGACACCAAAGCCACCATGTCCAAAATCGATGGCATCCTCGGTGGCACGGATTCCTTCAACGGAAATAACAATGCCTCTGCCTATGCCACATGGAAGAATTCGCCAACCGTCGCTCATGCCTTGCGCCAGGCCTCCAAGCACATCATCTATACGATGGTCCATACCAATTTGATGAACGGCGTATCCGCCTCTAGCCGAGTGATCCCTGTCACCCCGTTATGGCAATCCATCATCATCTATAGCATTTGGGGAACTGCAGGGTTGACGCTATTATTTGGCACCTTGATGGTTGTTTCCTTAGTCCGAAAGCCAAAGCAACAATAAACCTATTGTATGAAAAAGCGCCGCTGAATTGCGACGCTTTTTCATGGTTTGATGCTGCGACTGTTCTTAATATAACCCAGCATGATCAGCGGAACTATGTTTATTCTTCGCCGTTGAATGTGGCATCAGTGCGTCGTCTTTCCACCCATGTCTCCGTTTAAAATCGTCAAGAACCTCCATTGTGATGCCGAAGGCCTTGCAGATGGCCTCCTCGTCGAGGCCGATCTCGATACTAGCTTTCACTCTTTCCGCCAGCATTTCTGCTTTTCCCGTGGAGATTCCTTCCGCTTTGCTCTTTTGGGCTATCTTCAAATCACTTCCGCACATGGTGTCGCCTTTATTTTCCAAACTGCATCCTCAGTTCC
>JAGAHY010000060.1 GCA_017626815.1 Bacilli bacterium
CTCCATCGCCGAAAAGCATACCGTCTCCGCCGAGGCGCTGTTGCGCGTCACCGCAGAACCCTTCCATAGCATCTCCCCCGATATCTATATCCCCATCGCCGAAAAAACCGGCCTCATCCGCGAGATCGGCTTATTTGTCTTCGAGGAAGTGTGCAAATTCCTCGCCGATGAACGAACCAAGGACACCGATATCCGCTATGTCGAGCTGAATCTCTCCACCTACCAATTCCTGGATAATAACCTCGTGGAAGAATTTGAGGCCATCCGTCAGAAATACCAAGTCCCAACTTCCAAAATCAACCTCGAAATCACCGAAACCGGTGGTTTCTTAAGCAAAGACGATGCTTTGGAAATCCTGGAGAAATTCAAAGCTCTTGGCTATACCTTATCCCTCGATGACTTCGGCACTGGCTATTCCAACTTCGTGCGCGTCGTCCGTTGCAAATTCGAAAACATCAAAATCGACAAATCCCTCTTGTGGGATCTTCATGAAGAGCGTAACGGCCACCAGGCCTTGAAGAGTCTCACTTCGTTTATCAAAGTCCAGGGTGCCTCCATCATCCAGGAGGGTGTTGAGACCAAAGAGCAGTTGGAACTCTCCGCCGCCTGCGGAGCCGACTATATCCAAGGCTTCTATTTCTCCAAGGCCATACCCGTGGACGATTTCTACCATTATTTAGCCACTGAGAACTTTCAATAGTCTTTTTCTTAAACAAAAGGCTTTCCCTTAGACAAATAATGTAGTGACCCCGGAACTTGCGAATCCCGTGAGTTCGTGTGGGCTGTTTACGTTTATAAACATATCCACATTTAGCACATCGCAAGAAGGATCACTACGTGGAAAGTTTAGTTTGCGTCGGGATGGATGTCCACAAGGAAACGTATTCCGCCGTTTAGACGACGACCAAAAACCTTTGAATGTTCTCTAATAGAGCATTCCTAAGTTCATTACTAATCATCAGAATCCAAAAAACATAGGTTTTCTCAATGGCGGTTCCATCCGATTAATAGGGGAAGCATGGAGGTGGTCAAACGTATTAAATCTTACAAAAAGTCCGCAAATCGCGATTATCCTTAGCGGTAAAATCAAATTTATCAAACTTTTAAGTTCCTCTCCGATCGGCTTTATCATCGAGAACGTTGTTCTATGCCGAAGTCCATCTTGCGAGGATTATCGAAGCGTGGAAGCCCTCTTTTCCTGGAGGGTCAAATCAGTCACAACGCCAAATATTATCCTTCGAAGAAAGATACCTATTAGGGCTCTATTCTTATGCATTCTTTCGTTCATATGCATTCTTTAACAATCAGCAAACCATATTGCCTCGACAACCAAATGCCATGCGTGTAATCTTTTTTGCGTAGCAAAACTATGGACCCCACGATTTTAAGAAAACGAATCAACATGATTGCCATCGCCATGGCCGTCACTTTCTTAATCATTCACGTCGCAATGCTCATCATATTCACCATATGTGGCGTCACTCCGATGATCTATATCAACATCGGCAGTGTCATCTTCTACGGAATCATGGTTTTTCTTATCCACAAGTCCCATTTGACTTTATTCTCGATCGCGACCTATTTTGAGATTGCCATCCACATGGCTTTAGCCATTATTTTCACGGGTTGGTCCGCCGGTTTCCAAATCACCATCATCGGCATTGTCATTTTGTTATTCTTCTGCGAATACGTAGGCCGTTCCTTGAACATGAAATATGTCCCCAGTGTTTTCCTTGCCCCGGTGGCGGCTGTCGTCTATCTCGTTGTCTACATTGTCACGTTGAATTTCGAGGCGCCTTATCCGCTGCCCTATGGCGTTAACGTCGCTTTGAACATCGCCTGGGGCGTCATCGTCTTCGTGATTATGTCTTCCATTCTTTTCATCTTCGTAAATACTACGACGCGTTCCCAAAACGAACTTACCAACGAAGTCGTCCACGATAAGCTTACCGGTTTGCCCAACCGCTACTTCATGGCGTCCTTATTCCAAAAAGTCGAGGACGAAGAGACATCCCGTCATCGTTGGCTTGCCATCGCCGATTTAGACGGCTTTAAATCCATCAATGACACCCATGGGCATAACTGCGGGGACTATGTCCTAAAGACATTGGCCACTTTGCTTGAGGAATCCTCCAAAGACATCGTCGTATGCCGCTGGGGTGGCGAAGAATTCCTCTTGCTTGGTGAGGAAGAAACCACTTCCCCCACCATAATCCTTGAAGCCATCCGCAAAACCGTCGAGGAGTATCCCTTCCATTACGAAGATGTCGACATGCATTTGACCTTGACCATCGGCTACGCGTGGCGCGAAGAAAACCAAAGCATCGACGAATGGATCGACGAAGCCGATGAACGCCTTTATAAGGGCAAAGAAAACGGAAAGAATCAAATCGTCGGATAAAAAGACGGCAATGCATTATTTACTTGCGACATGCTGTCTTTTTTTGCAAATCCTAGATATTTTACAGTTGCAAGGCGTTATTAAGTCTTACATGTTCATTTCGTTTTTGTTTTCTTCGCAGTCTTTGATGGAAGGATTATCTTGAGAGACTTCAGAAACTTTTTTGGGTTCTTCGGCATGATGATCCACCGCTTCTTCGACGAGGTCCTCATTTAAAGCGGATTGGAACGAAGATTGATTTTCCATCGCGGCCATTTCTTCATTGGCCTTAATTTGTTCTTCGCTAATTTCAGGTTCTTTCTCGGCTGGGATTTCTTTTTCTTTGCAGGCTTCGACGATCGCGTGGAAATCATTTTCCATGGCCCGCTGTTCCTTCACGGATTGGTGGATGGCGATGCTAAGCTTCATGCGCGCAACGTCCACGGAATTGCTTTTCCCGAGGTTATCTAGTTCAGGGAAAGAATCATCCGGGCGCCAGCCAGGGACACGGCGTTGGATATATTCCACCGCCGCTTTATCCAATGCATCCTCATCGCCATAAAGAACGTGGTTCGGGTTTTGGAACGCGTTATAGACTTCATCCAAATTACGCTCGGCATTGGAAGAATTATTAAAGAGCCTTGAGAAAAACCCGGGTTTGGTCGCGTTATAGGCGTTAATGAGTTCTCGTCTGCCACCGAACTTGTTCTCCATCCTCGCGCGGACATCGAGCATGCGCGAATCCTCATCAAAGCTGAAAATGCCTTCGTTGATTTCCTTGGCATCCCAACTGGCTAAGATCTCGCAATGACGTTTTATCTTCTCTTCCGCGTGGGAAAGTTCCTCTTGCTGATCCCATTCATCGGCAAGTTTCTGCGCCTCGGCTTTCAAATATCCGGCAGGGTTGCCTAAGAACATCTCGGCGTCGAGGTCGCCGTTAAAATACTTCACGTCAGGGTTAACCAAATCGGGACGCCCATCGGCTAAAGAGCCGTTCTTTTTGGCACGCTCTTCTTTAAGCCTAACGTAAGCATCTCCGATTTTTAGTCGAATCAGGTGAGCGGCCGCGGCGAAAGAATAATCCGCCTCAGAAGCGGCTTGGTGGGTCAAAAGATAGCGCGTCGCGAAACGAATCTTGTCGTTGAAGTCACCGATTCGTTCGAATCTGCGTTCAAAATCCGTAAACGAAATATAACGGACTTGGTTTAGTTGCGATTGAGTCAGTTTTGGCATTCGACCACCCCTTGCCTTTGTAGTTACATTGTAACGTATCGGTTTGTTAACGTTCAGCGAAAATGTCACATTTTTGAAGATTAGTTATTTTTCCTTTGCTTTCTCAGCAATTCATCCACCTTTTTCTC
>JAGAHY010000061.1 GCA_017626815.1 Bacilli bacterium
CATTGGCCAACATGATGCCGATATTCCGCGTCGTTTGGCGAATGATTTGGCTGATGAACAAGCCCACCAAGACCATGATGATGACGTAAAAGAATATCGGCAGAAAGAGAAACGCGACGCCTAATTGTTTGTTGACGGACTGCATGTATTTGCGTGGCGGCGTATCGTCACCTTTCATGGAAATGAGCGGTTTGATTCCTCTTTCTTCCAAATAACGTTCAACCTGGTTTAAAACATCATCTTCGGAATAGCCTGGTTTATTCTTTATGATCATTTCGTTAGTTATCATGCTGGCGAAATCATGGGAAAGACTTTCCGCATCAAAAGAGCCGAGGTTCGTGGATTCCACAATCCTTGTTTGTAAGTCGGGCAAACTCGCGATAAGCGGGGCCAAACTTTCGAAGACGTTATTGAGGTCATCCTCAAGGAAATAGAGGTAGCCATAATCGTAGTCATCACTCCAGACATAAGGGTTGAAAGAAGGGAATATTCCTTCGACGGTATCGACGATTTGATGGATATGAACCTCCTGCGTGATTCCATATAGGGATAGCGTGAGATCCTGGCCGAGATGAAAGTTGTTGTTGGTGGCGAATTTTCCAGAGACGGCGACATTGTATTTGCTGTCGTCGCGGGGGATGGACTCTACGACATAGCGCTTCATGATTTCACCTTCTTCATCGTTATAGGTGAAGATGCGGCTATTGATGACGCGTCCGTCGTCTTTCTTTAAGTGGGCGTCTATCGAAAGACGCATATCGATGGACGCGATGCCATCAAGTTCATAAAGCCCATTGAATTCGCTCCGTTCATCCAAAGGCACGCTGATATATTCGTCGACATAGCCATAGGCATCAAAGAAACGAATCGGGTCGACATAGAGATGATCCTTCGCGGAAAGAAAAGCGTTAAATAAGCCTGCGGACACGGAAGCAATAAAAATCAGCGAGAGAAAAATGGAAAGGAAACGTTTGATGTAAGCCCGTAAGAGAAGGCGAACCATCACCAATGCACCTCATGGACGGGTAGGGGGTGTTCATTGATCTGGTCAGAAACGATCTTTCCGTCCTTCATTTTGATGATGCGGTCGGAAATCAAACCGATTTCCTTGGTGTGAGTCACAAGGATAATGGTCTTTCCTTCGTCGTGGATTTTCTGGATTAATTCCAATATTTTGATTCCCGAGGCTTCGTCCAAAGCGCCTGTAGGCTCATCAAGAAGCAATAAGCCACCTTCTTTGTTCAGGGCTCTAGCGATGACGACACGTTGTTGCTGGCCGCCGCTAAGCTGCCGTGGAAACTTGTCTTTCTTTTCCAATAAGCCGACTTTGTCCAAAAGTTTTTCCGCTTGTTCTTTATGCTTGTAGCCATTAACCAACATGACATTTTGAAGCGCGGTGATATCGGTGACCAAATAGAAAAATTGGTACACAAAACCGACTTCGTTTTTGCGGTATTGCGTCAATTCTTTTTCTTTGAATTTCGTAATATCCCTGCCATTTACGATTATTTTCCCGCTTGAAGGGAAATCGATGGCCCCCAGCATATTGAGCAAAGTGGACTTTCCAGAGCCCGATTCCCCGATGATGGTGACAAATTCACCTCGGCGAATCGACAAGCTGACATCATTTAAAGCATAGGTGAGACCTTCGCCTTCGCCATATTTCTTCGTAACGTTGCATATTTGGATATGAAAGTCTTCTGCCATCGTTTATTCCTCTTGGCTTGGTGAAGACTGTTTCGTTTCGCGTTTGCTTTTCGCGCGGCGGATAAGGAAGAAGACAAGGTACTCTAAACCAAATAAGGCAAGGGTAAGCGGGGCGAAGATGGCGAATCTTAGAAATTGATTCGCGGGCAGAATCTTGGTTAGACCTTCGCCAAGGTCATCGCCTTGCAAATACATATAGGAGCCGTCGGGGATGAAGTGGTTGGCTATCATGGAAAGAATCGTTAAAACCGCAAGGAAGAGAATCGGCTTATAGACGTTTTTGATGTCATATCGGTAGCCTTTGACAAACATCATGTAGAAAACGGAGTAGATGGGCAAGATGTGCAAGAGCCAATACTGGTAATAACGGAAATAGGCGGGGCCGGCGTTGGTCAAGACGGCGGGCAATAATAACGGGGCGATGCCCAAGGTGAGGCAAACCGTGACGTCGATGTCAAAAAGATGCTTGGATTCGGTAAGCATCATCAAAGCGGCAAAGATGCAAGTCCATTCGCAGACTTGAAGAGGGAGCTTTGTTAATAAAGTATGACTGACTCCATCCCCCGGGCCAACGTATAAAACGCGCCAATAGTAGCCAAGTTCCATCAACAGCATCAAACACCCCAAGACAAAGCGGATGGTCTTTTCATGCTTCAGTTTAGAGATTTTGTCTCTATAGATATAGGTGAGGACAATGCCGACTATCAACACGATAATCGGGAGAAAATGCCAAAACGAAAAATAGGTAAAATCGCCTTCTTCGCCATACCCAAAGAAACCGTCTTTATAGAATTCAACCCAATTTTCCGGCATGTTTGCTCCTTTATTTCCCGGAAATTATAGTACATCCGGGGTTAAATAGTTTCTATTATCGCCTTAACGATAAAACTATGTAGTTGGGCAAGGAGAAACATCGAAGCGCCATACTAGGCTTGATTCCGGTATTTGCCCTTTTGGGGAATAGAGACAATCAAAAAGACCGATCAATAAGCGTACATCAAAAGATATAAGGATGAGGATTTTCCGCTTATTATCCTTATACAAAGCGCCTTGTCGATACCGGAATATTGACAATAATGTCAGGGAAAATATCATAAAGGCATGGAGCCCAACGCAACGAAAAAACAGCGGCCTGTATTTATTGTTCTTGCGCTGGTTTTCCTATCCTTATTTATCCTATCGATGGCGTTAAGTGGTGCCTATTTGGTAAACGGATCCTCCACGTTTTACATATTTGTGCTTCTTTCACCTGCATTTGGAGTCGCCACTTTGGTTTTTGCTATCTTGAGCAAACGAAATATGAGGAGAGGCCCTTGGATCGCTCTTTTGGTGACTTCAATCATCTTACTTCCCATATCGGTCTTCCTTTCTTCCGTGGGCAGTTTGAAGGGCGTGTTTAGCGGCGGAGGGCGCATCGTCAATGAAGAAGCGAGCTCATTGGCGACAATCGAAAACGCGAAGACGCGTATGCCGAAGAAAGAATTGACGCTCCATAGTGGTCAAACCGAAGGCTCACCTTTTTGGTTCTTTGACGACGACGGGGCCATCGCTGAGCAATTTCTAAATATGGAATTTACGTATGATGGCGATTATTTCGTTTATCCTGCAAGCGACATTTATTTTGACTTAGACAGCGATATCAACGTCGCCTTTGATAAGGTGTTTCATTATACAAGCGTAAGCGCCACGGCTGGGGATTTGTTCGGCCATCGCGCGACGTTTGCTCGAACCTACGCCTTCGACGCTGCCGAGGGAACGAAACTAAAGAATATGATCGAAGGCAAAATCATCACCCAGAAAACCGCTTATGAGAAACGCCATGAGGAAGCCTTGGCGGAAATGTCTTTAGAAGCGGCCATCGAAGAAATGGAACATGAAAACGTCATTTTGACCTGCGTGCTCTACGATAGGAGCCAATTTGGCCGGAACAACATGGCGCGAGAAGAGGATTCCGATAAGTTAATTGTTCAGGCCCTTCGTGGCATCGACACTTCCAAAATGGTCCCGTGGGATGGCAAAACGACCGCGGAGGATGAATACTTCTTTTACTTTCCGTTTAAGAACTGTTCCTACTCCCTATGGTACTACCATCAGCCCCATCACCTGACGCTGACGCATGGTTATAAAGACCCGTTTGGCCATAATGGCACGGCCCAGATAACCTATGTCATCGCGGAGGCGGATGGAAATGCGTTGTTCGCTGCCGCGTCCAAAGCCATAGAGGAAGCACAGAAGGGTAGCAGCGCAAGCTGACGGAGAATGCCATGGATATCAAACAAACCAACGATGATTTAATCCGCTTCTGGGGAGAGTCCATCTGTCTAGGCGAAGAAGATAGGCAAGCCTTGGCGGACGTGCCTAAGGACCTTTCTACGCTCGCCCCATCGCAGGAGCTTTTCGCCGCGGCCAAAAGCTTAGGCGATTATGAACGCGTCTTAGACTATGGCTGTGGCCATGGCTGGGCCAGCGTGGTCGCCGCCTCTAGCGGCGCCAAAGAGGTTGAGGCGGTGGATATGAGCCCTTCGATTATCGAAGCCGCTTCCTGCTACGCCGAAGCTTTTGGGGTCGGCGACAGAATCGATGCCCATGTCATTGATGCGGGTTGGCTTTCCCGATGCGACGAGGGGACTTACGACGCCGTGTTCTGCAGCAACGTCCTCGATGTCGTCCCCAAACAGACCGCGGGGGAAATCATCAAAGGCTTATATGCCGCCCTTGCACCTAAAGGCAAAGCCATTATCGGTCTAAACTTCTTCCTTTCTCCTGAGGCCGCTTCTAAGCGCGGCATGAATCTAGAAGACGGATATCTTTTCGTTAACGGCATCCTTCGACTCTCTAACTTAAACGATGAGGAGTGGTCGACCATATTCGAACCGTTCTTCGTCGTGGAAAAACTCGAGCATTTTGCCTGGGCCGGCGAAGAAATGAAAACCAGAAGGCTATTTTGGCTTAGGAAACGTTAGATATTCAAGTCACTTATTGTTTAAAATACGGGCTTTTTGCCGGGGATTTTCAATAAATCACCCGTTCTTTTCTTCTAATAACTTCAAGAATTCGGGGGCGGGGATGGCTTTGCTGTAGTAGTATCCCTGGATATGGTCGACATTCATGCTTTCCAACTTATCGGAGACTTCCTTGGTCTCGACGCCTTCGAAAAGGATTTTCACGTTGCGCTTGCTGAAAATATCGAACAGGCCGCGGAAGAAGTCATCCTGGTCGCCTTTGGCGAAAACGTCGGTCATCGAGCGGTCGAATTTGAGTACCGACAGGTCGAGTTGCATGATCCGGGAAATGTTGGAATAGCCGGTCCCGAAATCGTCGATGGCGATTTTATAGCCCTCGGCTTGGATCGCTTTAAGATTGGCTTCGATGGTGGGGTCTTCTTTAACCGCGTCGGATTCGGTGACTTCGAAAACGACTTCCGATGGAGCAATCCCG
>JAGAHY010000062.1 GCA_017626815.1 Bacilli bacterium
TATGTCGCAACGCGGGGAGAGGTAAAGGAACTCGACGACGTTGGCGTCGTGGGAGATGACCTTAAAGGTGTCGTGGACTGGGTCGTCGGCCGCGTAGCCGTTATGACACAGGATGTTCCCATCGGTGTCGTAGTCGAAGGCCAACACCGTGTGATCGCCCAGTACGCTATCGATGTAACGAATGAAGACGGGCGTGCCTTCATCGAGAAGCTCATAAGCCTCATCTCTGGTGGTGTCGTCCGGTATGAATAAGTCGTTGACCTCCTCTTTTTGGAGGATGCGGTACATGCCTTCGCCTGTGTTGACTGCGGCGCTGCTGGTGTCGGTCAAGATATTAAAAACATCATCGGACCCATAATCGGTTTGGCCGGGTTTGGTGTTGGAGGGGTCGTACGTGGCGCCGGGGCCGGGCGCATCCCCCTGGCCGGCCATGATATTCCAAACGATTCCCTGTCCATCCGTTTGGACGGTTACTGTGGACTGGATTTCATAGCCGTCATTGATGATGTTATCGTTCAAATAGGTATCGTAGTAAGACAATGCCAAATGCGTGGCCACGCTGACGCATCTTTGCCCGTCGTTGGGGATGAAGTTGTACCACATGTTCGCCATGTACCCGGCAAGATAGGTATCGCAGACCCCATTGAAACTCTGCAGGACGGAGGTGTTGGTCACCGATGGGGGTGGGTTCCCCGCGGGGGCGGTGGGAGCCCCAAGACACGAACATGAGAGCAAAGGTATAAATAGCAGACTAATCATGCTGGGATTTTAACGAATGGAGTTTCGTTCGGTGCCGATAACGCGTGGTCTGCGTGGTTTCTTTCGCTGCCGGTCAAACCCTTTGGCGCGGAGGCTCCGTGCACTGCGCTCAGGGCCTTGCCCTACTCTTCTGCAGGAAAGAGCGGGACGTAAGACCCGCCGTCGAGGCAGTATACCCTTTCCCGCTCCGATTCGCTGAAATACGAGCCGGGGTCCCCTCCGAGGAGGGCAAAGGCGTCGCCGCGACCCATCTCGAAGTACACCTCGGTCGAGAACTTGGGGTGGGCGCCCATGGACGTCTTGATGATCGCGGTCACCGAGGCGGGCACGGTCAGCTTGGTGAAGAAGCGTTCGTGCCTTTCCGCCGCCAAGGCCCGCAGCGTTTCTTCCGAGAAGGCCTCGTTCAGGGCGGGGTCGATGTGCAGGAAGACGTCGAGAGCCTCGTAGGAATCGGCCACCCTGCCGCCGTCGTTGACCGCCTTGGGCAGCGACGCCTCGAACTCGTCGCCGACATAGTCGATGAGGCGGTAGGCCCCGCCGTGGGGCACGTAGACGAAGCCGCCGTCCTCGATGAGGCGGAACTCGCTTTCGTTGTCCTCGGTGAAGATGACCGTGCTGGGGTATTCCGACGGCGCCCTGCCCCGCTTATCGCGGTGGTCGAACACGCCCACGAGCCGCGGGCATCCGTCTAGGCTAGGCAGGGAAAACCCGATGTCGGCCCCCTCGGCGATCGTCACCGTGTAGAGGTGCCTGAGATAAAGGCCGGCGGGGCTTGTCAGCGTCGAGGGGTACGTTATGTGGCGGAGCCCGCTCAGCCCCGCCAGCCCGCGCAGGGTTTTGAGTCCCTCGTTGAAGCGGATCTCGCGGAGGCGGTAGCACTCCATGATGGCGAACGACTCGAGGTCGCTATTGCAGACGATGGTCTCCACGGTGGAGCGGGCGAAGCACGATTCGCCCTTGAATCTCTCCAGCCCTTCAGGCAAAACGAGGTCGCGGACCAGGTAGTAATGCCCCTCCCCGTCGAGCAAATGCAGGTTGAACTCGCCGGGGCAGAAGTAGAAGGAGAGCAGGTTCAGGGTCAGGTATTGCTGCAAGGTCACCTCGAAGAAGATGTCGAGGTTCACGGTGTAGGCCAGCAGGAAACGGATCATGCGGACGGTGCCGGGGACGAAGACGACGCCGTGGTCCGGCCGGGGCGAGGTCGTGTCGCTGTCTCGGAGAAAAATTGATACAAGAGGCTTCCCGTTGATTTCGCGCGGGTAGTTGATGACCGTGTCGTTGCGACGTTCCCCAAGGCTGGAGAGATATACGTCACCGCTAGAGTCGCTCTTAAAAGCGGCTGTATCGAACTGGTGCTCGTCGTAGGTGCTTTCCTTATAGCCGTAGCCGCAGACGACACACGTGTGGATCACGACGATCGCGCTGTCCTCGACGTCATAGCTTATGGAAAACTCGTGGGGGCCGTAGTCGTCGCGCCCCTCGTGGCCGCAGGTGGCCTCGCGCCAGTGGTGCTCTTCGTCGAATTCGTAGCCCTCCTCGTAGGTATGCGAATGCGCGCTTGAGGAAGGCTCGCTGGAAGATTCTACGCTCGAGGACGAGTCGCTGAAGGGGACGGTTTCCGAGGAGACGGAGCTTGGAGCCGCGCTGGGTTCAGAAAGGCTCGGCTCGGAAGAGGGACGCGCGGCGGTCGAAGATGATTCCGATGAACCGGCGGCGCTCGAAAGGCTTTGGCTTGGCGCGTTTCCCGCGCAGGCGAAAAGCATCATTATTGCTGGAATCAATGCAAATTTCCTCATCGTCTATCCCTCCCGATGTTCTTTAGCATAAAGATGGCCGAGCAAATGGGTGTTGCTAACTAAGTATAGATATGCCCCGTTGATGGAGAGATAAACCATCTCGTAGTTTGGATGATTCATTTCGCCATCGATAAAAAAGCAAACAAATAATGGGGATTTTAAAGGTTTTTCCGAGGATAGACCGCTTATTGAAAGCTATGTAAACGAAAAGACAGCAGCCTCATTGCTGTTTGCTGAGCTGCTGTCTTTTCTTGCTACTGGTTGATTTTGTAGATGGCTTCCTTGCCGTTTTTGGCGGCGAGGTATTTCCAGAAGATTTGCATGATCATGTGGTCGAAGCCCATGTGGAGGTCTTCGGTGATCTGCATGTCCTCGACGGGGACGTGGAGGAAGTAGTCGGCCATCTTGCGGATCTTGCCACCACTATAGCCGGTCATGGCGATGACTTTGGTGCCAATCTTCTTCGCGTATTCAACGGCTTTGACGACGTTGTGGGAGTTACCGGAACCGGAAATCGCCAAGATGAGGTCATCTTTGGTGAGACGGTCTTTGAGCTGATATTCGAAGATGTTTTCAAAGGAATAGTCGTTGCTGATAGCCATCATCAGAGGGACATTATCGTTGAGGCAGACGAATTTGAATTTCTTCTCTAGCTCAAAGCATGTGCCCTTGTTGAAGTCACAGACCATGTGGGAGGCCGTAGCGGAGGAACCGCCGTTTCCAAAGACATAGACGGTGGCCCCGCGTTCGTAGGCTTCGAGCAAGGCGTTCATCGCGGCGTTAAGTTCATCGCGGTCTAAGGCGTCGATCGCTGCCTTCTCGCGGTCGTAGTACTCATTAATTCCTTTGATAAAATCCATAATTATATTTCCTGTGCTCCATTGTACTGGATAAATGCGGTTTAGACTAAGAGAACACTCATTCTAAACTTAAGATGAGGTCCACCGCTTCTGCCAAGTCTTTGCAGATATAATCGGGTTTAGCGTCGGCGTATTTGGCTGCGGGATTAGGGTCTCCCGAAGTGATGAGGATGGTTCTGCAACCCGCGTTGATACCGGTTTGGACGTCTTGGTGGGTGTCCCCAACGAACCAAGAGGCTGCCAGGTCGATGTTATAGTCTTTCTGGGCTTTGAGGAGCATGCCGATTTTGGGCTTGCGGCAATCGCAGTCGATCTTTAGTTCAGGTACTTCCCCCTCGAATCCTTTATCGGGATGGTGGGGACAAAAATAGAGGTCATTGAGATAGGCGCCCTTTTCGCCTAAAAGGGTCTCTAATTTGTTGTGAATTTCAAAAAGCTCCGCAAAAGTCGTCTCTCCTCGGGCGACGACGGGTTGGTTTGTGATGCAAATCGCCAAGTATTTGGACTCGTTGATTCTCTTCAAGGCGCCTGGAGCATCATCCTTTAATTTCAGCATTTCTGGTTTGCGGACGAAGTCGCCGAAGACGTTAAGGACGCCATCACGGTCAAGGAAGATGGCTTTTTGCGAATGGGCTAAGTTGCGGCTTGCGACGACTCCGGTTTCGACATCTTTCCCGACAGCGATATAACGGTCTGGGGTGCCGCAGTCTTTGACGTATTCGCTGCTGCGGTAGCAATAGGCGAGTCCTGACGCGATTGTCGGGGCGAGCAATTCCTTCTCGAAGTCGATCTTGATGGGCTCTTCCATACCTTTAAATGTTTCGAGGAAATCTTTAGAGATGACGTAGAGACCAGCGTTGGTGATGTTCTTATAGAAGAAGTCGCGAGGCTGCTTCTTGGACAGAATGTTGATTACTTGTCCGTCTTCTTTGACAACGAGAACATCCGAGTCATAAGGATGGCTATTGGGATGGGCAAAGGTCGTGATGGCGCCATGGTGCTTTTTGTGGAACTTCATGAAACGATTCCAGTCCACATCGAGCATCAAATCGCCAAAAAGAAGGAAAAAGTCCTCTTTGAATTTATTTGCAAAGTAATAGAAGACCCCACCGGTTCCAAGAGGTGTCTCCTCGACAAAGTAATCGATTTTCACCCCAAACTTTGCCCCATCTCCGAAATGATCTTGGATGGCGGCACTACTCTTTGGACAAACGATGAAGATGTTACTAACTCCTGCGCGAGCCAAAGATTCCACCTGCCACTGCAAGATGGGCTTACCCGCGATAGGCACCATCGGCTTTGGCAAATCGCCCGTTATTTCTTTTAACCTGGTTCCGGCTCCGCCGGCTTGTATCAATGCAATCATGTGCCTATTATCCGCTTTTTCCTACTAGGAGACAATTTCTCGTGTTCGCTAAACCCAAGCAAAACTGTAAATCGGTCTAACAAAAAGAGCCTTGCCGTTGATGACAACGCGTACCAAACGGCTCGGCTCTATTTTACAAATATCTTATTTTCGTTCAATCCAATCGCAATTTGCGCAGATTTCACGCAAATATGTCCCTGCGGCCTTTTCGTCACTCAGGCTGTCTGCCGACAGATTTACGCCAGTAGAAGTCACCCAACCTGTGGGCTCTTCAAACTTAATCGGCGTTTTCTTTCCAAAGTAATCGACGATCAGCGAGTTCTCCAAAAACAGCGACGCGTTGAGCTTATTGACGGTTTCGGGGACAAGATAGCGCTGGAAGTTCGTGGCGTATTCGTTAGCGAGGTTACTGATTTTCTCAAGCCCGCTATGCAACGCGATTTCTTTAGACTCACATCCAAAGAATGCCTCTGCATCCACTTCCACAACTTCTTCTGGGATGGAAACGGTTTCTGCTTTGCCCGCGTATTCGGCAAGGTGAATGCGTCCCTCGTATTCGTAGGTGACGAAGCCGTCCGCGTCTTCGTGCAATATGCTTTCGTCCTCAGGCGCGCGGATTATGGACTTCGCGTATTGGGCAACGCGGCCGTTTTCCATGGAACCTAAAGTGATCTCAAGGTCCGTGTGGTCATAGATTTCAATCAGCCTAACGCAACCGGAGAACGCGTTATCCCCAATCGACGTTAACGACGAGGGGAGATCCGCGGTGAGATATTGATTCACACCCCAGAACGCATGCTCGTTGATGCCCGTGACGCCGTTAGGGACTTTGAGCCTTGTTTCTATTGACTCGTGACCCAAAAGCAGCGTTTCTTCCCCGTCTTCATAGAGGACGAAGTCGTTATTGTCGACGCGAATCTTGGTTTCGTAATTCGGCGCCGTGTAGATGTCTTTGGCATACGCGGCGACATAGCCATAATCGGTCGAGCCCTTCTCTAATGGCAACGATGAACGGTTATAGATTTCTAAGAGCTGGTCACACAATTGGAACGCTCCTGCTTCGATGGTCGCAACATTCGCACCCAACGTAATGCTGACTAAGCCCTCAAACTGGAAGAACGCTAAGGCGCGTATAGTGGTGACACTGTCGGGAATGATGACCCTACGGATTCCATAACGTCCGAACTTCTTTACGGCAAGCCCCTTCTGGGGCCCGGCGCCAATGGTCGTTACGGGCAGCCCGTTATATGTGGCGGGGATGACTAGGTTTGGAGAATCGCCTTCATAATAGGTGAGCGCGTATCCTTGCCCCGTGCTGTCTGGTTCAAAGACCAAACCCTCGCTGGGCTCTAAGTCCTGTCTATTGGTGTGTGGGATAGGGACGGGCAACTCTTTTGTCTCGCTATGCTCTCCATAGGAGGCGGTATAGGATCTTAATCCGCGGGCATGGTCAGTGACCTCTATTATGTCTTCCGCCTTCATTTCGGCGTCCTCGAAGGCAATGTGGGAGGGGTCTCTTGTGCAGATCAATTTCGCTTTTGCCGTGCGGTCCTCCGCCCACACAAACGAGTCGAAGGCGTAGTCATGACCGCGCGGTTCGATTTCACGCGATTCGCCAAGACTTGGGTCGTCGACACAATCGCGCACCTCCTCACCGGGCTGATCGCAGGTCGGCTCTTTGACCGTGGACCAGTCGCCGTATTGGTGGGAGTCATTTTCTCTGGACTCTATGGATGTTTTTGCCGATTCATCAGATATTGCCGGGTTTTGCGAGGAACTTTCGGCCGGAGACGTGGTATTGTCCGTTTTTTCTGATACGGTCGGGGTTTCTGCCGACATGCTTAAAGATGTGGAAGAACTTGAAATGGAATCCGTTGGATCGGCGGCCTGGATGGCGCTACTTTCGCTGCAGGATGCGGCAAAGAGCCCTGTGACGGATAGACACAGGAGCTTCGTCAGGCGTCGTCGGGCAAGCTGTTTTTTTGGCCGCATGGTTTTTCCTCCTTTTTGGCACTCGCTATTTATACTTATTGAATAGTAACTAATGTTGCTGAAAGGCCCATGTCCTTGATTTTAGTATCTTTCCATTGCGTTGCTTTCATACCCTATTTTTATCTTTTTTTATCCATTGTCCATAATGTCAACCATAAATGTTATGTTGATAGACAAATATCGCTTGTTTAGTATGGCGAACTGAAAGGAGACAGCCTTAATTAAATCGCCCACTCCTTAAGCGGCGAAGCTCTGAGGGCTCAGATTTACGAATAATACTCTGGCTATGATGCGATATCATTCGTCTCGCTATTCGCGCGCGAAAAGAGTATGATTACCCCGCCGTTTAGGAAAAAGATTATGTTTTGGAATTGGGTTAGAGACTGGTTGTATTCGTTGATTGGGATCAATCTCATCATCGACGCTGTGGAAAACGGCACGCCGATCCCGGCGCAGGCCTACCTTCAGCTGGTCTTTTCTGTCGTCACTTTAATCTTCGGCATTCTCAGTGCTTACCGCGGCGTCTATTTGATCATTGGCTTATTTGCCCCGGCCCGTAAGTATCCTTCCCATCCGATGGACAAGAAATACGCCTTTGTCCTCTCCGCCAGAAACGAAGAAAAGGTCATCGCCAACCTCATTGATTCCATCCGGGCTCAGGATTACCCTCAAGAACTTATCGATATCTATGTCATCGCGGACAACTGCGATAAAGACGACAAAACCGCTGAAATCGCTGAGAAGCTTGGCTGCCACGTCATGGTTCGTAATGACCCCACCAAACAACGCAAGGGCTATGCGCTTCAGATGTTCTTTAACCACATCAAAGAGACCATTGGCATCGATGCTTACTATGGCTATGCCTTCTTCGATTCGGATAATGTCATGGCCCCGAATTTCCTTCGCAAGATTAATGACGCGATGCAGGAAGATGATCTAATGTCCTGCACAGGTTACCGTAACGTCAAAAACCTCAATCAGAACTGGGTCACGGCCATCAATGGCATCAACATGTACCGTAATTCGGTATCCGTCGCGCGTCCTAGGGCCGTTGTCCGCAGCAAGATGCAGTTAATTAACGGGACCGGTTTCGTCCTCTCCTACCGCGTCTTGGAAAAGAATGGCTGGGATTGCCTCACCATCTGCGAGGATGGCGAATTAAGCGCCAAACTTGCCGTTTCCGGCGCCAGAATGGGTTTTTGCGAAGAAGCGGAATATTATGACGAACAGCCTGATACTGTCCGCATCTCCATCCGTCAGAGGCTTCGCTGGACCAAAGGCTGCCTCGTCAACTGGTGGGATGGCGGTCACCGCATCCTCCGTTCCTTCTTCCGCAAGCCTACATGGCAGAAATATGACGGTTATTGGGACTTCTTCCCTTATGCCCTCTTCTCCTTCTTGTGGAACCTACTCTTCCAAATCTCCTCATTGATTCTGTTCTTTGCCGTTGGAGACAATGGCTATAACTGGAACAACTTCCTCTCCTTCGTGTTAACGTTGCTCGCGGGGCAATATCTGACCGCATTCCTTACGGGCATCGTCGTCGAAATCCGTGAATGGAAGAAAGTCCACTTCAACCTCTTTGAAGCCATTATCTATCTCTTTGTTTGGCCTTTCTATGACATGATCGGCGTGCTCCTCAACATCATGTGTTTGTTCATGAGAGTCACCTGGAAACCGATTCCCCACCAATCCATCGCCTCTGGCACTGAACTCTTCGAAGCGGAGCAAAACAAAGGCAAAAAGAAATCCAAAAAATAAGATTTTAGAAAGAATATCTTAGTCCTGCATGGAAATTACGAATTTCTGCGCAGGATTTCTTTTAGATATCCGCCCTTCCACATCAAGAAGAAAGCATAGCCGAAAGAGAAAACATAGAAGCTGATGTTTAAGGCGTAGAAAAGGGCGTCCCAACTTCCGCCTTCGACAGAAAGATATAAATCGGTTTGGAAGAAGTTAAAAGCGAAGTGGATAAGGAACGGGGCAATGAGCCCGCCATACTTATAAGCGACCCCAAGAAGCAAGCCTAAGGCGAAAGTATACCCAACTTGCTGCAAGACAGGAAGAACCCCAGAACCCGAGAACAACGCGAAGATATGGCATAAGCCGAAAACGGCTGCGCTGATGAGCACGTCGAAGCGTTTTAATGATGTCTTGGCTAGTAGCTGCATCAGAGCCAGGCGGAAGACGATTTCTTCTACTAAGGCGGTTCCGAACGTGAATAAAGCCAGTCGCTCGATTTCGCTTCCTTCGATTAATACGCCTTGCCCCCGCGCCCAAAGGCTAGTCATATTGCCAAAGGCGATAAGCAACATGGGCAAACATAGGAAAACCCCTTTTAAGCTGCCTAAGGTGAGCTTGAAGCCATCGGTGATTAAAAGCCAGGCGATAGGGATAAGGAAGAGGAAACGCATCGCCCCAGTGAAGGCCTGTTGGGTCAAAAAAGAAGGTGCGGGGAGACTGACGGCAAAAAGATACAAAAAGATGCACAGCAATACATCGAAGAGATATTTCTTGTCTTCTTTTTGAATACCCAGCTTTCCCATTTTCGAACAAATTATAGAACTTTTAGAAGGTTATTCTGCTTTTTTGGTGGTTTTCCTGTTGAAGTAGAAGATGCGCCACAAAAGATAGCCGATGCCTAAAAGAATGAGCAAGATGCTCCAAAACTGAGAGGGGGAAAGTCCTGGGATAAAGGAGCCGCGGTAATCGCCTCTTACAAATTCAATAAGGAAACGCCAGATGCCGTAAGTGATCAGGTAAACCGAGATGGTGTAGGGCCACCGCTTCTTGAATGCCAAGAAGATAAATATGGCAGCAAGGATAAAGAGGAAGATGGCCTCAAAGAGGTTAGTAGGAACGACCTTTTCGCTCGTGGTAACGAACTTTACGCCATACCATGCGTCGGTGGGCAAACCATAGCAGCAGCCTTCCAAGAAACAGCCAATGCGGCCGAATCCATGGGCTAAGGTGACGGAGCCTGGGACGATCCAAAAGATTTTCTCTAGGCTTCCCGGGTAGTGCTTCCTGATCCAAACAAAGTAGAGCAGGATAAACATGCCTACACCGAAGATCAAGCCACCATAGAAGGTCAACGACCATGACCAACGGTAATTGGCAGGGTCTTGGATAAAGTCATAGAGATTCTGGGTCAAATAGGCCCCGACTAAGCCGACGGCGATGGAGATAATCAAGGACATTTCCAGATAGTATATTTTTCCTGAAGGCTCTTTGAGCGACTTACGGAAAAAGATTTCAAAGACGGCTAATGCGGCGATGATGCCGATGATCATCATGACGGTGTATGTTTCGATGACGCCAAATAAATAGGGATACATGGGCTTATAGTATCATCTTGAAAAGAATCATCAATAAAAGCGCTTATTAACGGCGTGACTTCGCTAATTTTTCGCGTAAAAAGCAGCCCTTTTGAGGACTGCTCTTATCTGTTACAAAAGGAATCAGTTGGTGAAGACGACGGAGACGCCCGAGTTATCGAGTTCAACGGGCATTTCAATTAGGTCGTGCAAGGCTAAGCGTACTTTCGCTTTTTTGTCATCTTCTGGGACATAGAAGAGCAAGAATCCACCGCCCCCTGCGCCAAGCAATTTGCCGCCAGAGGCACCAGCGGCGATGCCACGGCTATAGCAATCGTCGATTAAGGGGGAGGTAATGCCTGAGGCGAGGCTCTTTTTGATCTCCCAACTTCTAGCCAAGGTGTCGCCGAGAGCGTCCACGTTATTTTGTTCTAACTGGATTTTGAGCTCGCGGGTCATCTCACATAAGGTCTTGGTCGCGTTGATTTTGGAATTCTCGGAAGCGAGGCTCTTGGATTGCTCTGCGAGGATTTTGTTCGCGTCGTGGAGGACGCCCGTATAGAACATCATGATGGAGTTCTCCAACTTACGGTAAGAAGAGGACTGCATGATGACCGGTTCGATTTTGACGAAGCCATCGGGCTGGAATTCATAGAAACGGAGGCCGCCGAACGCCGCGGCAAACTGGTCCTGCTTGCCAATGGGGTTGCCGAGCTGGTTAATTTCCACATCGCAAGCTTCCTTGGCGATTTTATACGGCGAAGCGTATTGCTGATTGTAGGTATAAAGCAGTTTCAATAAAGCCACCGTGAACGAAGAAGAGGAACCTAAACCTGTTCCTGCAGGGATATCCGCCATCGAGGTGATTTCGATGCCCTTCGTGCCAAAGTCTTTGAGGACCTGGCGGAAGATACGATGCTCGATTTTATCGACGTCGTTGACGATTTCGGTTTGGGAATACTTTAACGTGATGGAATCGCGGTTAAAGGCTTTGTGGATGGTGAGGTAGACGTATTTACGAATGGTCGTGGAAAGGACGCAGCCTCCATATTTTTCATAAAATGAAGGAATGTCGCTTCCACCGCCGCAGAACGAAACGCGGAATGGGGCTCTGGTAATAATCATGGGTGCTCCTCCTGTTGCGGGTGTATTGTACGCTAATAGGGCGCGCGTGACCACGAAAGACTTAGCCATGCCCCTTAGGCAAACAAAGGAAAGAAGGTATTTGCCCCATAATTTCCTGCTATTTTCCAAAACAAATTCCATATAAGTCCCATATTCGGTATATCTTTTGCTAAAATAATCGCGAGATAGGTGGCCTTCATGAACGAACAACCTTTAGTAATGACGTTTGACTTTGGCACACAGTCCGTCCGCGCTTGTATTTTTGACGCGAAGGGCGAGTGCCTCGCTTTAGAAAACAAAAAATACGACCCCCCGTATTTATCGTCCAAACCCGGCTATGCGGAGATGAATCCCGACTATTATTTCCGTTGTCTCTGCGATTGCACGAACGCGTTGAAAAACGACTCCCCGGAGTTGATAGCCCACGTCAAAGGCATCGAATTAGACTGCTTCCGCGACTCCGCGGTATGTTTGGATAAAGATCGCAACGTCATTCGCCCGATGATTTTATGGCTGGATTCGAGAATGGCCAAATGTGAGGAGCCTCTCCCCTTGACGGCCCGACTTTTGTTCGCGCTTGTCGGTAAAAGCGAAGTCATCGCGCTGAACCGTAAACGTACCATCGCGAACTGGATCAAAGAAAACGAACCGGAGAATTTTGCCAAGATTGATAAGTATGTCTCCATTTCGACGTATTTCATCTATCGATTAACGGGTCAGTTGAAAGATTCTCCCTCCGACTTTACGGGCCACTACCCCTTGGATTACAAAAAGAAACAATGGTATAAAAAACCAGAGACTCATCTCCAAGGTCAAATCTTCTCATTGCGTAAAGATCAGCTTGTCGAATTAGTTGATACTCAAGGTGAATTAGGAAAAATCACTGCAGAAGCCTCGCGATTGACTGGAATTCCTGAGGGAATACCTATTTTTGCAGGTGGTTCGGACAAGTCTTGCGAAACTCTTGGCACGGGCGTCATCGATGATAGCATGCTCTCGATTTCTCTAGGCACGGCCTGCACCATCGAAACCGTCAGCGAGAAATATGTCGGTCCACAGCCTTTCTTGCCGGCCTATCCCTCCATTCAGCCGGGCGTCTATAACCTCGATGTCCAGATCTACCGCGGCTTCTGGATGATCAATTGGTTCCTGAAAGAATTTGGTTCTTATCATATCGACGATTTGTATTCTGAGGTCGACGCGGCCGATTATGATGCACATCTATTCGATATCCCCGCTGGCTCCGATGGCTTATTGGTCGAGCCTTATTGGGGTTCCCCGTTAGAACACCCCGAGGTGAAAGGGGCGATCGTTGGTTTCTCCGACTACACGACCAAAGAACATATGTATAAAGCCATCATCGAAGGTATCGGCTATGAGCTTCGCTTGGCTAAGGATAGCTTCGAGAAGCGCCTTAAAAAGTCCTTTAGGGGTATTCGCGTTTCCGGCGGCGGCGCAAGGTCGGACCAAATCTGCCAAGTCCTCGCGGACCTTTTTGGTTTAAGGGTCGAGAAAGTTCAAACCGTCGAGACCTCTTCCTTAGGCGCGGCAATCGGAGGCTTCCTCTCCTTAGGCGTCTATAAAGATGCCATGGAAGCAACGAGGAACATGGTCCGTGTGACCCGGGTGTTTGAACCGAATCCAGAGAACACCAAAGTCTACGACAAGCTATATAAAAACGCTTATCGTGGCCTCTATCCAAGCTTAAAGAAAATCCATCGGTATCTTTACCATTTTTCGGCAAAATAACGTAATATCTGAAATTTTAATTGATTTTTGCAGGAAATCCCGATTACGAAGCAACTTCGGCGTCGGGTTTTTTCTCCATCGGGTTAATGCCGAGGAACTGAGAGTTATAAAGCTCGGCATAGAAGCCGTTTTGGGCGAGCAATTCGTCGTGGGTGCCGGACTCGATTAATTTGCCTTTGTTCATGACGAGGATGATCTTGGCGTTTTTAATCGTGGAGAGACGGTGGGCGATGACGAAGGAGGTGCGGCCTTTCATGACTTCTTCCATGGCGTCTTGAATAGCTTTTTCCGTGCGCGTATCGACGGAGGAGGTGGCTTCATCCAAAATCATGATCTTGGGCTTGGAGACGATGGCTCTAGCGATGGTGATGAGCTGTCTTTGGCCTTGGGAGATATTGGTGCCGTCTTCGTTTAACTCGAAATCATAGCCACCGGGTAAGGTGGAAATGAAGTGGTCGGCGTGTGCGGTTTTGGCGGCGGCGATGACGTCTTCGTCGGTGGCGTCGGGATTGCCATAACGGATGTTCTCCATGATGGAGCCGGTGAATAGCCAGGTATCTTGCAAAACCATGCCCACGCTGCGACGAAGGGCGGAACGTTGATAATCACGGATATCGACATCATCGAGCAAAATGCGGCCTTCCTTGACTTCATAGAAGCGCATCAGCAAGTTGACGATGGTCGTTTTGCCCGCGCCGGTAGGACCGACGATGGCGACCATATCGCCCGGACGGACATGGATGTTCATGTTTTCGATCAAGGGTTTGTTTTCTGTATAGGAGAAGCAAACCGATTCGAAATCGACTTTGCCTTGGACGTGTTCGGGAGTGTCGATGGAGCCTTCCTTATCCGGTTCTTGCTCTTGGACGTCGAGAAGCTCGTAGGTGCGCTCTCCCGCGGCGAGCATCGATTGGATGGTCGCGGACATCTGGCCCAATTGCTGGACGGGGCTGCCTAAGATATTGAGGAACATGATAAAGGCCACGAGGTCACCGAAATTGCCCCCGTCGATAAGTCCGGCGACAAGCGAGACGAGCACAAAACCAAGATTGTAAATGAAGCGCATCGTGGGGTAGATGAAACCAGAAATCCACTGGGACTTGCGATCTGCTTCCGTCATGATTTCGTTCACTTCGTCGAAGGTTTGCAGGCTTCTTTCTTCTTGACCGAAGAGTTTTAGGATCTTTTGGCCACTGTAATCTTCTTCAATATGAGATTCCAAAACGCCATAGTGCTTACGGTAAATGCGGAACTGCTTTCTGGAACGTTTGGCGATAAGAATGACAATCGCCAAGGTCAATGGGAAGACGGATAAGACGATCAAACTTAACGCCCAGTTCTGGATGAACATGGCGATGACGCCGCCAACCAAAATGATGACGCCAGAGCAAAGGGAGCGGTAGACACTAGCGAAGTTGCGGCCGATGTTATCGATATCGTTGGTGCAACGGGAAAGGATGTCGCCCGCTTGGTTCGCGTCAAAGTAGGATAAGGGGAGGCGGTCCAACTTGGTTTTGATTTTCGCGCGTTGCTGGTAGACCCAGACGGCGATGACTTTCTCGACGATCCACGTGCTGGCCCAGGTGAAAATGCCCGAGACGAGATAGAGGGCGAGCAAGAGACCAAAGCTTCGATAGACATAACCCCAGTCCACTTTGGTGATGAGGGTGCCATCGGCAGGATCGGTTACATTAAAGACGGTGGGTAAGTCCTGTAGGACGCGGGCCAATAGTATCGGCGTGGAGACGGAGATGATGGCGCTAACAAGGCAGAAAAAGAAGACAGCGATTAAAGCGCCGCGCTGACCTTTAAAATCATGGAAGAGACGAATGAAGGTGCCCTTCATGTTCTTGGGCTTTTGGAAATTACCGCGGCGTGCCATTATTGCGCACCTCCTTCCGCGATGATTTGTTTGCTTAGATTTAAGGTCTTCTCGACTTCATCGGCGTCGAGTTGAGAGTGGACGATTTCGCGATAAACCTCGCAATTCGCCATTAATTGAGCGTGTTTTCCTTGTCCGACGAGTTTGCCTTCGTTCAAGACGATGATGTTATCCGCGTCCAAAATTGTAGAGACGCGCTGAGCGACAATCAGGATCGAGGCGTCGGTGATGTGCTCTTTTAATGCGTGACGCAGCTTGGTGTCGGTGCGGAAGTCCAAGGCGGAGAAGGAATCGTCAAAGATGTAGATTTCCGCTTTTCGAACCAAGGCCCTAGCGATGCAAAGACGCTGCTTTTGGCCGCCGGAGAAATTCTTGCCACCCTGCTCTACTTCGGAGTCGATGCCGTTTTCTTTGGTGGAGACAAAGTGACTTGCTTGGGCGACTTCGAGGGCTTTATTGATGTCTTCGTCAGTCGCATCTGGCGCGCCAAAGAGCATATTGGAACGGATGGTTCCTTTAAACAGCGAGGCTTGCTGTGGGATGAAACCGATTTTGCCTCTTAAGTCCTTTGTGCGGTAGTCTTTGACGTTGACGCCGTCGACAAGGATTTCGCCTTCCGTGACGTCATAAAGTCTCGGGATGAGGTTAATTAACGTGGATTTGCCCGAGCCTGTCGAGCCAATAATGGCCGTGATTTTGCCCGGATGCATCGTGAAGGAGATGTCCGTTAAGCTAGCGACTTCCGAGTCAGGGAAACGGAACGTGACGTGCTTAAATTCCACGCTGCCATCGCCAGGGACGGCTTCGACGGGATGCTCGGGTTCAGGGATGGTCAGCGGTTCTTTTAAGACCGCGTTGATACGCTTGGCGCAGACGTTAGCGCGCGGCAACATGATGAGCATGAAGGAGAACATCATAAACGCGGACATGATTTCCATCGCGTATTCGGCGGAGGCGAGGATGTTGGGGAAGTTGGTGAGAACCTCGCTCCAAGCGACGTTATCATAAGCCTTATAGGCAAAGAAATAGATGCCGATATAGGTCACGTTGAAGGTTAAGGAGATGATGGGCTCGCCAAAAGCCATCATACGGGCGAAACGGATGACGGTCTTTTCCGTTTCCATGGAGACGGCATTGAAGCGCTTCTCTTCTTTCTTTTCTTGGTTGAAGGCACGGATGACGCGGACGCCGGTGAGCGACTCGCGCAAAACCATCGTGACTTTGTCGAAGAGGGATTGCATCTTGCTAAATAAGGGCATCGCACGGATGAGCAAAATGACGATAACAACGATGATAATAGGGATGGAAATGGCCAAAATCCCAGCAATTCGCGTATCTTTGGTCAAAATCATGATGATGGCGATGACCAAGGTTACCGGGGCTCGGACCATGGTACGTAAGCCCATCTGGATCATCATCTGGCATTGCTCGATATCGTTGGTCGTCCTCGTAATCAAGGAGGCGGTACCAAACTTGGTGAACTGCTCGACGGAGAAATGGGATACCTTAGCGTAAACGTTATGACGGACCGCTTTACCGAAGTGGGCGCCGATATAGCTGACGGAGACCGACGCCCCGAAAGCGATGATCATGGCGATGCTGGCAAAGCCCAACATGACGCCACCCAAGATCCAAGTATCGGTGATGTTGTTCTGGGTCGGCGTGAATAACTCTACGCCAAAAAAGGGCGCTAAGCCCGTCCACTCTTTAAAATACCCGGTGGGGTTTTGCATGATGGCCGCGATGCGGGACATAAGATTGGGCAAGGAGACGCCAAAATAGCACTCCAGACCAATTAAGCCTACAGCGATTAAAACCAGCCACCAGATGTCTTTTAGGAAACGAAGTAACTTTAACATGGGGCTTATTTCCTTTATTGGTTTATTTATTCTTCAATGGGCCCTTTAAGGATGAGGCCGAAGAGGATATCGGAGGGGATGGCCGACTCTTCGCTGGGGCGGATGTTGATGCGGTTTAAGCCGCCGCGAACCATGTCCATAATCGCTCTGGCGATGTGGGTGGGGTCGCCCGCGACGACCTTGCCTTCTTCTTGGCCTTGTCTTAGCAAGGTGACCAGCGTGGATTCGAGGTCGTGAGAACGCTGGAATTCACGGCCGTAATCGTCTAAATTCGCGGCATCTGCAAGGAAAATGGTAATTTGGGCGATGCAAATTTCTCTCGGCGTGGCTTTGGCAACTTTTTCGGCATAATCGGCCAACAAGCGAAGGCCTTTCACGCCGCCAAGTTCCAAGGCGGCTTTGACCGGAAGCTCGTATTCTTGGGTCAATTGTTCATCGATGAGTGCACGGAACACCGTCTCTTTCGAATCAAAATAATGATAGAACAAGCCATGGGAACATTTGGCTGGCTTGGTGATGTCGTCGATGGCCGTATGGTCATAGCCGTTGACGGCAAAGGCCTTGATTCCATAAGAAATCAATTTGGCTCTTCTTTTGTCTTTAATCGTCTGGTTTTGTTCTGGTGTGCGTGGCATATCAAGTTACCCCTATTCTTTGGTCAGCGGACGATATAATAGCGAGGTTTCTGCTTTCGTCAACCAAAAAGCGTTATCAAAGCCACTTAATGGGAATCTTTTCCCAATATTTTAAAAACGTCACCGAAAAAGGCCCAATCAATGTCGCCCGGACTCAGGTAACGTTTCTTTTGCGTTTTGCAAAGATCGGCGTACGAGGAAAAACGTCACTACCCCGACAAGAACGAACAAGACACCACCGATGACGAACTGCCACCAGGCATTTACCGCGGGGTCATGGTAAACAAAATACATATCATTATTTAAGAACATGGAGACGACGGAACCGAGCACGAAACCGATGATGACCGTGAAGGTGCCTCTGCGGTACTTTTCTAACATCGTCTTCATGAATTTAGAGGTCGCCAAGAAACCAATAAGCATGCCAAGAAGCAACACGCCGATGATGACTACGCCTCCTGCGAATTTGCTCGTATCAGAGAAGATGGAGGGGTGAATAACGTTGCCCTGCGCATCCCTTTCGCTTAAGAAAAGGCCGATAATCGGGTTATACAAGCCAAAGATGAACATGACCATGGAACCGGAAATGCCGGGAATTAAGCAGCTTACCGCGGCAAAGAAACCAACGACAAAGACGACGATGAAAATCCACCAGTTTTGGAACGGGGTATCAATGGGCGAAGAGAAGTTCAAGTCGATGGGCAGGATGTCCGCCGCGGAAAGATAGGCGGCAACGCCGATGCCGGCCGCGATAATAAAACCCATCAGCATCTTGCCGACATCCATTGGATCCAACTTCTTGCCCGTTAGTTCTTTTGTCATGATGGGCAAGGCGCCGACAACAAAGCCAGCCAAGGCGGCGATCAAGGGGAAGGGGAAATAACGATAACCGACCTTCTTCCAGAAAAGCACAATCAACACGGTGGCAATCAGGGTGCCTAGAGCGATGGGGATCAATCGAATCAACGAATCCATAAACGTGCTCTTTTTCCTCAAACCATCAATCGCGTTGAGAAGTTTGTCATAAACATTGACGATGATTCCGACCGTTCCGACGCTGACGCCAGGGAGCATTCCTGTGCCTAACGTGGTGCCACGGGCGAAATCCGAAAACCATTCTTTTGCATTCATAGGCCTCAATTTTGAAGATTTCCAGCCCTATTTTCAATAGAAGAGAGGAAATATTCCTCTTTTTCGCCAAGCGTTTTGCATACAATCGGGCCAGGTTGTGGTATCTTACTGCCATGCGCACAATCATTCTTTATCAATCCAAAACCGGAAACACACAAAAATATGCTGAGGATATCGCCGCTGCTTTGAAATGTGAGGCGATGCCCATCAAGAAATTTAAAAAGAAGACCCTTTCAGATTACGACACCATCATTTTTGGCGGCCGTATTGTCGGGGGCCGCATCGACAAAGTCGAAGATTTCCTTTCGATGTATGACGACATGAAAGAAAAGAACGTCATTATCTACTCCGTCGGTATGTCTGAGACTTCCCCGGAGGGCAGAAAGACTTTAATTCAAAGCAATCTTCTTGATCTCTTCCACGTTCGTTATTATCAACTTCGCGGCAGTTTTGACTTCGAAAAGCTGGGATTTGTGGAGAAAATGCTTCTGAACAACTCGTTCCGCATGGCGGCTAGAAGCGGCCAAAACGGCCTTGATTCCACCACCGCAAACTGGATTAAGGAACATCCGGTTCAATTCTATGATCAAGCTGGCGTGGACAAAATCATCTCCATCGTCCGCAAACTCCAAACCGTTGTTGATGTCGAGGTCGCATGAAGGTCATCGTCGGTTTAGGCAATCCTGGTAAGCAATACCAAAACACCAGGCACAATATGGGGTACATGGTCATCGACGCTTTGTGCGATATGTTTTCCTGCGACTTGGACTACAACAAATTTAAGGGTATCTATGGCATCTGCAAGCATCCCTCTTTGCCGGAACCGGTCATCTTTGCCAAACCCGAAACGTTCATGAACCTTTCGGGCGAGTTTATCCGCCCTCTACTAGATTACTTTAAGCTGGGGCCTGAAGATTTGCTGGTCATCTATGACGATATGGCCATCCCCGAGGGCAAGATCCGTTTGAGACTCTCCGGTTCCCACGGCTCCCATAATGGCATGCGCAACATCATCGACCTGCTGCACACCGAGAACATTAAACGTATCCGCGTCGGCATCGGCGAACCGCCCTACTCTGGGGTGGATTATGTTTTGACTAAGCCTACCGGCGATTCGGCTAAACTGGCTGAAGAAGCCATTGAACAAGCGGCGAAAGCCACGCGTGACGCTTTGCTTAAAGGGTTCAACTATGCGATGAACCATTACAACTAGGAGACGCGGTGAAAGACATTCTTGATTCGATATATTCCTGTGATGTAACCGAAGCCCTTTTGCAAAGAAAAGGGAGTTTTGTCATCGAAGAAAACCTTGCAACTGGCCTACTTTTTGCATCGATTTTCAAAAAATCCCCACAAAACATCACTCTTGTCGCCTCCAATCAATACGCCGCTCAAAGGCTCTACGAATTCCTCCTAAATTTCTTGGACGAATCGGATGTCGCCTTCTTTCCTAGCGATGAATTGCTGCGCGCTGAAGCCCTTGCTTCGTCGCGAGAACTACTCTCCCAACGTTTATATGCTTTAGGCCAGATTCAAGACGGCAAGCCCAAGATTCTTATCGTTCACCCTAGCGCTTTGCTCCGTTTCCTTCCCGACCCCAAACGATTCGCGGAGGATACCTTCCATCTAAAAGTCGGCGAGTCTTTCGACCTTAATGAACTTAAGCGTCGTCTCAGCGAAATCGGCTATCAGTCCGTCAACAAAATCGAGCGTTCTTTGCAGTTTGCCTCCCGCGGCGACATCCTTGACGTCTATAGCGTTTCTTATCTTGACCCTTTACGTATCGAGTTTTTTGGGGACGAGATTGAATCCATCCGAACCTTTGATCTGCAAACCCAAGAATCCAAGCAATCGATTGACTCGGCGACGATTTTGCCTGCTACTGATATCTTCCTTAACGACGACGAGCTAAGCGATTTCACCATTAGGGCAAAGAGACAACTTGATAAAGATGTTGAACGTTTAGGGGAAGACGTTGGCAAGCTTCTCAAAGAGAGCTTAACCGCGGCTTTGGAACGCTTTATCAACCATGATTACCGCAGCGAACTGTATCGTTATTTCGGTTTCGCGATTAACAAAAAGTTCTCCGTTCTCCACTATTTTGATTCAAAAATCGTTTATATCGCCAACGTTGAGTCCTTCAATACAGCCGTAAAAATGCTGGATGAAGAGGCCCATGAATTCTTCGGGGACATGTTCTATAAAGGACGTGTCCTTTCCTCTGCGAAGCAATACATGGACTTCGATGACTGCATTCCTAGCCGCAAAAGCCTCGTCCTTTCTAGTCCCTTCTCCACCAAGAAGGACGACATCATGTTCCAGGCCCATAAGATTTCTGTCTTGGGCAAATCAACCAACTACATCCTCCCGATGATCGAAACCTATCTTGCTACCTGCGAGAAGGTGGTTCTATCGGTCCCGGATTTAAGGCAAAAGAGCCTCATTCAATCGTTGCTCGCGGACAACGGCATCGCTTTTGAGGAGACCAAAGGCTTTGCTTTGCCAAAAGGGCAGGTCTCCATCACCGAACAACCGCTGAACGAGGGCTTCGAAGTACCCTCCTTAAAGATTGCGTTTATCTCTTCCGCGGAACTGTTTGGGAAGCGTTCTTCGACAACGCGGTTTACCTCCCGCTTTAAAAACGCGACCATTCTCCGCAGCTACGACGACCTTAAGCCTGGCGATTACGTCGTCCACGAATATAACGGCATCGGCCAGTTTCTTGATGTAAAGACCATTGAGGTCGATGGCGTCCACCGCGATTTCCTTTATATCGCCTATGCGGGCAATGAGTTCCTATATGTTCCCTTAGAGCAATTCCGCCTCGTCCGTAAATATGCGGGCCGCGAAGGGGCTGTGCCAAAGCTGTCCCGCCTCTCCACGAAAGAGTGGGAACGGCGCAAAGGCGCGATTAAAAACCGCGTTAATGAACTGGCGGATCGCCTCCTAGATTTGTATCGAAATAGGGTGCATTTGCAGGGATTTTCCTTTCCGGCGGATGATGAATTGCAGACGCAATTCGAAAATGAATTCAGTCACACCTTAACCCCAGACCAGCAAAAAGCCGTCGAAGAAATCAAGACCGACATGGAAAGCCCAAATATCATGGACCGCTTGCTTTGCGGCGATGTTGGGTTTGGCAAAACTGAGGTGGCATTCCGCGCGGCCTTCAAAGCCATCTGCGCGGGCAAGCAAGTCGCGATCCTTTGCCCCACTACCCTGCTTGCTAGACAACATTTCGAAGTGGCGCAGCAACGTTTTGGCCCCTATGACGTGAAGATGGCTTTGTTTTCTCGTCTAATTCCGGAATCCAGACAAAGAAGGTCCCTAGAGGAGGTGGCCAAAGGTGAAATCCATTTGGTTATCGGAACCCATCGCTTGTTATCCAAAGACCTTGTGTTCAAGGATTTGGGTCTGCTTATTGTCGACGAAGAGCAGCGTTTCGGCGTCGAGCAAAAGGAACGGATTAAAGAAATTAAAGCATCCGTTGACGTATTGACTCTTTCGGCTACCCCGATTCCGAGAACGTTGCAGATGTCCCTCCTTGGCCTTCGCCCTATCAGCGAGATCCTTACCGCGCCAGGCACAAGGATGCCGATTCAAACCTATGTCACCCCTTATAATGAGGAAGTTGTTTACGAGTTAATTCAACGTGAGCTTTCCCGTCATGGGCAGGTCTTTTACGTCCATAACAAAGTGGAAACAATCTATCATATCGGGTCGAAAATCGCGGCTCGATTACCTCTTGCAAGCGTCGGCGTGGTCCATGGACAGATGGATAAAGAGGCTATTGAGGACGTTATGGAGCGTTTCTATGACGGCGATGTGAATGTCCTGGTTTGCACCTCAATCGTAGAAAACGGCATCGATGTTCCCAACGCAAATATGATCATCGTCGAAAACGCGGACCATTTTGGACTTAGCCAACTTTATCAAATCAAGGGCCGGGTTGGCCGCGGGGATCGCATTGCCTATGCTTACCTTTTATATAAGGCCAACAAGAACATGAATGAGGATGCCAGAAAACGTCTGCAGGCCATCCAAGAATTCACCGAGTTAGGCTCTGGTTATAAAATCGCACAACGCGACCTCATGATTCGTGGCGCAGGCGATATCCTTGGCCCAGAGCAAGCTGGGTTTATCGATTCTATTGGCCTCGACCTTTACTTGAAGATGTTGAACGAGGCCATCCAAGAAAAGAGCACTGGCGTCGTCAATGAACCGCCCGTGGCCAAGAAACTATTTGCCATCGATGCCTATATCCCGACGGAATACGCCTCGAAGTCGGATAAGGTGGAACTCTATCACGAACTTGAAGACATTAAAAACGAGAAAGATCTCGCTGCTTTTAAACGTCGTATGAAAGACATTTATGGCCGCCTTCCCGAAGAGGTTGAACTCGTGATTAAAAAGAAGAAAATCGACCTCCTTAGCGACCTGCCCGAATTCGATAGCGTGGAGGAAATCAATGGCCGCATCGATGTCACGCTGTCTCCGGAATTTACCAAAATCGATGGCATCGGAACCGATCTTTTCAACGCTCTTGTCCCCTACCTTGGCATGCTCAAGGTCACCTACGTCGACCGCAAGCTGAAGTTTATCCTCTACGAGAAAGATAACTGGATCGATACGTTAGAAAAAATCATGCGCACGACCCATCAAACCTATTTGAAATTTACCGAGAAAAAATAGGCGCAAAATCCGCGTATTTCAGGCAAAACGCCGATTTTTGTGAAGATTTTAAGATATTTTGCGGAGATTTTTGTTTTTTCGAAAACCTCTTAAATCTCCGTCGGTTAAAATCTTTCGCACATCGTTCACAAATCCCTCTAGGGATTGTGATAACATTATACCCGATGAGAGTCGATAAGTTCCTGAAAGTCTCCCGCCTAATCAAGCGTCGCGAGGTTGCCAAACAACTCTGCGATGCCGGATATGTCCATTATTGTGACAAGGTGGCTAAGCCTTCTACCGAGGTGGAGCCAGGCGGGGAATTAAGGCTGAAACTTGGTCGCCATACGCTCACCGTCAAAGTGCTCTCCTTGCTTCCTCATGCGAACAAAGAAAGCGCGTCCTCGATGTACGAAATACTTGAGGACAAAATAGAGAGTCGAGGTAACGAAAATGCTTGATTACAAATTCTCCAAAGGCGCGAACTATCTCTGTGCCTGCACCTATGGTTCGGATTCCATGGCCCTTTTGGATATGATGCAGAAAGAGAAGATCCATACCATCGTCGTCTGCATCAACTACCATAAGTTTGAAGAGTCCAGCGAAGATTTCATTAAGCTCGCTACCTATTGTGGCATGAAGGGTCTTCCTTTGGAATACCTTGACGCCGCGACTTTGCCGGAAGAGGAAGCGTTTCATGACGGCGATGATTTCAAGGCTTGGGCGCGAAAGACCCGTTATGGATTCTTCCGCAAAATCTATGACAAATACTCGGCGAAAGGCCTTGTTATCGCCCACCAGCAGGACGATCTATTGGAAGCCTACCTGGTCCAAAAGTCTCACGGTTTAAAGCCTAAGAAATATGGCATGAGCCCGGTTTCCACTCAAAACGGCATGGTTGTCATCCGTCCGCTTCTTCATTACACCCGTGAGGATTTGAAAGAATACAACCAAGAAAACCGCGTCCCCTTCTCGGCGAAATTAACGGAATATGAAGACAACTTCACCCGCAGCCCCGTCCGCCAAGAAATCAATGGCTTGACCCTCATCGAACGTGAGAATCTCATCGCGGAGATGGAATCCGCCAACGACGATAAGATCAAACTCGTCCAAGAATTTAACCAGTCCATCGATGATAACGATGAGTTGGAAATTAGGCCGCTTATCGCTCTTTCCGCGGATGCTTTCGCAGGCGCGCTGATGCGTTTCGTCTCGCGTTCCCCCGAAGACATCACCCTCACCCCTGATGATGTTGCCGAGATCCGTAAACTCTGCCTCTCCCCAAATCCAAACTGCTCCCTCAAACTGGGCAATGATACGTACCTCATCAAGGAATACGACATTCTCATTTTGGGCAGGAACTATGCGGAGAAACTTTATGAGTACAAACTCGATGCCCCTGGCGTCTTAGAAACCGAGCACTTCAACCTCGACTTCTCCATGGGCGCTGAGGATCGCGGCATCACCGCAGAGGATTACCCCATCACCATCCGCACCGCCGTCCCCGGCGATCGCTATGTCGTCCACGGCTTCCTTGAAACCGTGCATTCCCTTTTCTCCACTTGGAAAATGCCTGTAGAACTCCGTTATGTTTGGCCGGTTTTCGTCAACAAGAATGGCAAAATCGTGTATGTTCCGCGCTACCGCCGCTACTTCCATGAATACCATTCCTCCAAGTTGGAACTGATTCTTCCTGGAAATAAAGAAGAAGAAACAAAGTAAATTCATTGACATGATTTTTACATGTCATAAAGTCTTTTGTCGCCTGCAAAGGCCGTGAAAGGAGCTATTTCGTTATGAACGATGGAAAACCCCCGAGAAGAAGTGCATTTAGCTACATTTTCCCTTATATATTGATGGCCGGCGCTGTCGGCCTATTGATTTGGCTGATGTTCTCTAACATCTTCCGCACCTCCAACGAACGTACCGTTTCTTGGGTTGAAGAAAACGTCTTGTATTATTCTTTCAACGCCGAAACGAAGAAATTTGAAGTCGAGGAATATAGCAAAGAGAAACACAATCGTCTCTATGCCTATAATGTTTCCCACGGTTATCAAAGCGTTGTCGTCGTCGGCCGGTATGTCGACGCGAATAACAGCGTCAAAGAGTTCAGTGTCCGTATCGATGAGGCCGAGTGGAGCCATGATTTCACCTATACCTTTGTCGGTTCTACTGAACCCGCCGCTCACGCCTCTTATTCCAGCATTTTCTATGGCCGTATTTTGGATGCCAAGCGCTCTGATTTGACTACCGCGGTCAATATTCCTGCCGATCAGATTGGCTGGAGCAACACCGATGCATTCCAAGTTTCCTTCTGGGATGCTTGGGGGCCGACGATCATCTCGACCTTGGCCTTAATTGTCGTCGCCGTCTTCCTCTTTAGCAGGATCAGCGCGATGGGCAGCTCCGGTGGTCCGATGAATGCCTTCCAAAAATCCCCTGCAAGAAGGGCGGATACGAGCAAAGTACGCTTTACCGATGTCGCTGGATGCGACGAAGAAAAAGCGGAGATGGTCGAGCTCGTCGAATACCTCAAAGATCCGAAGAAATACGCCAAATTCGGCGCTCGTTTGCCCAAAGGCTTCCTCCTTATCGGCCCGCCTGGTACCGGTAAAACCTTGCTTGCTAAGGCCGTTGCTGGTGAGGCTGGCGTACCCTTCTATTCCATCTCTGGCTCGGACTTCGTCGAAATGTATGTCGGCGTTGGCGCGGGCCGTGTCCGTGACCTCTTCCGTCAGGCCAAAGCGACTGCCCCTTGCTTGATTTTCATCGATGAAATCGACGCGGTTGGCCGTCAACGTGGCGCTGGCTTAGGTGGCGGCAACGATGAGCGTGAGCAGACCTTGAACCAACTGCTCGTCGAAATGGATGGTTTTGAGCCCAATTCTGGTATCTTGGTCATCGCCGCGACCAACCGCGACGACGTCCTCGACCCCGCGCTTCGCAGGGCTGGCCGTTTCGACCGTACCATCACCGTTTCCTTGCCGGATAAGGCTGGACGTGCCGCTATCTTAAGGGTCCATGCCCGTGGCAAAAAGATTGATCCTAGCGTTGACTTTGATGCCCTTGCTAAGCGTACCGTCGGCTTCTCTGGCGCGGACTTGGATAACGTCTTGAACGAAGCCGCCATCTTGGCTGCCCGTAACAACAAAACCATCGTCAGCATCGAGGAAATCGACGAGGCTATTGACCGTCGTATCTCTGGTCCTGCTAAATCTTCCAAAGGACTTTCTCCGAAGGAAAGAAAGCAAGTCGCGTACCACGAGGCTGGCCACGCGGTCATCGGTATCAACCTGCCCTACTCCGATAAGGTCCAAAAGATCACCATCGTGCCCCGTGGCAACACCGGCGGCCATGTCTTAATGACCCCCGAAGACGATCGCTTCCTGATGACCAAAAACGAGCTTATCGCCCGTATTACTGGCCTTCTTGGCGGCCGTACGTCTGAGGAAATCTTCTTCCAGGATGTTTCCACCGGCGCCTCCAACGACATCGAGCAGGCCACTAGGCTCGCCCGTTTGATGGTCACCGAATTTGGTATGTCCGACCTTGGACCGATTCAATACGAACGCGATACTGGCTCGGTCTTCCTTGGCCGTGATTACGCCTCCACACAGCGTAACTTCTCCACTCAGATTGCCTTTGAAATCGATAAGGCCGTCCGTCAAATTATTGATGAAGCGCACGCGAATGCGCGTAAGCTTCTTGAGCAATATAAAGATCAAGTCATTCTCATCGCCGAAACACTTCTGGAAAAGGAAACGATCACCGCTGAAGAGATTGAGTATCTCTGCAAGAACGGACATCTTCCTGAGGCCGATAAGCCGGCTAATAAGCCTGCTGAAGAGCCGAAAAAGGAAGAGGAACCTGCTCCTGCTGCTCCTACGGAATCGAAGATTGAAGAGCCGAAGATTCCTGAGCCTGGTGAAGCGCCAGAGCCCAAGGATTCTGACGAATCGAAATAACGTCACTCAAAAGCGTCATGTGCCGAATTGGTGCGTGGCGCTTTTTCTTGCCCCTTAAGCCGTGAGAGGAGCACTTATTAGGAAGGCTCAAACACCATTTTGCACCTTATTCTTAAGGCGCGTACAAGGCTTGTGCTTTCAAGCCATGGAATTCAATAAAGGCTAAGGAACAGGCGAATCAAAAGGGCATAAATTGAAAAACGACCTCATACAAGGGCCCTTAGGAACGAATCTAGCGGAATTTCGGGAATTAATACTTCCGAAGGAAAATCACGCTTAGGAAGGCGCTTTAAACGCGAAATAGGAAGGGTAGTTAATTTCTTAGGTTATAACCGCGTTTCCAGAGAACAATAGTCAGTCTGCTGAGCGATGTGTCAACCAAAAGCATTATTAAGGTCTCAAGCCTAAGGGAACGTTCCATCCCTTTCGTTTGCTTCCTCGTTTTAGTGTTGGCTGGCCTTGCCAAGCGCCCAATTAAAAAGTCTGCTGCGGATAAAGCTCGGCGCATAAGTAACCTAGCAACGATGATCCTCAAAGTGCCGCGACATCTTCTGGCGTAAATATGTAACGGATGACTATCGTGAAATGTGACAGCAAAAAGCGTCATCAAGAGTTACCTGAAGGAACTTAAGGACACGATTCATCGTTAAGACGGCCAATATAAAAGCCTAAAAAACGGTAAAACGAAGAAATGAAAACTTATAATCATAGATAAAACAGGAATAAAACGAAAAATATTCGATAAACACTGAAGTTTCACAAATTCAAAATTTTATATAAATAGACACTATTTTAAAAAGTGGCGATTTATATAAATAAGTGCTATAGTATGGCTATGGCAGGTGATAAGTTTGATTTCATTGCTGAGGCGTTAGCGGACGAGGTTTATTCAAGGCCCCGTCTTAATGATGTCATTTATCGTTACTTCCCAGCTTATAACGAAGCGTCGTGCAACTGGGTTATTGGCCAGCTTGCAAATCGCAATCTAATCTCTCCTTTAGGGAACGGATACTACGTTAAAGGGAAGCCAAAGTGGTCTTATTCCTGTGAGAAACCATACCTTACTTTGCTAAACAAATTGATGGCGGAATTCCCGCGCACAGGCATCGCAGCAATAGGCACAGAAGTGCTTAATAAATTGTCAATGATGGATGGCGGATACGACAACTTCATCATTGAGGTGGATAAGCGCGATATATTTCCGTGCTACATGAAAATCCGCGAATTATCGAAGAAAGATATCCTTCTTACCCCTACCGAGAACGAATTAAACTACTACCTTAAACCAGGGGCTATCATCCTCAAGCCGTTGTTCTCAAAGAGTCCTTGCCAAGACGATGGGTTGTTCTCGGTTGAGAAATTGATTGTAGATCTGCAATGTGACCGCTTGGTCAAAACTTTATATCCGCATGTTAGCTTCAATGATTCTTTGCGTGAAATCATTGAAAATAATTCTGTCAATTTAATCACCTGCTTGAACTATGCGAAGCGGCGAAAATGCTACGATGCTGTAAAGGAACTGCTTATAGAAGGTACGCCTAGTTCCTATTGGAAATACTTGGAGGCCAACAACAATGATTAAGATTGGCGATGTTGAACTAAAAGGAAACGTAATTCTTGGTCCTATGGCCGGGGTTACTTGCTTAGCCTATCGTGAATTTATGAAGCCTTTCGGCGTCGCTTTGTCTTACTCCGAGATGATTTCTGACTGCGGTATTGCTTATGAAAACCAACGCACTTTAGATTACTTGCAGACAAGCAATCTCGATACACCCGTCGGACTTCAACTTTTTGGATTTGACATCAAAAATACCGAAAAAGCGATTCAAATCATGGAGAATTGCGCCAAATATGACATTTTGGATGTGAATTTAGGCTGTCCAGTTCATAAAGTGACGAAAACTGGTGCAGGTTCATCTTGGCTCCGCGATGTACCTAAACTCTACGATTATATGAAACGCGTCTGCGAAGTCTCGTCAAAGCCGGTGACAGCCAAGATTAGGCTCGGTTGGGACGAGAAGTCTATCAATGTGTTTGAAGTCAGCGAATGCCTTGAAAAGGCGGGCGTACAGGCCATTACGGTACACTGCCGAACCAAAGAACAAGGCTATGCTGGAAAACCGAATTACGAGGCGATTAAAGGCCTTAAAGAGAGACTTGGAATTCCATTATTTGTATCTGGGGATATCTTTACGCTCAATGATGCAATAAATTCCGTCAATATAACTCACGCTGATGGTGTTATGGTTGCCCGTGGTGGTATCGGTAATCCGAACCTGGTTCGCCAAATCGATCACTATTTTAAGACTGGCGAAAGGCTACCCGAAGCAAGCGTCTTGGAACAAATTGACTATGCGAGACAATATGCGACGAAACTCGTAGAACAAAAGGGAGAGGTGCTAGCGATAAAGGAGCTCAAAGGGATCCTGCCACATTTCTTCTCCGGCTTCCCAGGATACAAAAAGTTCCGCGTTCGCTTCACCGTCAATATGTCATCGGTAGACGATATGGAGGCCATCTTCCATGGCATCGAAAGAGAAATCCAAATACCAGCACGTTGAGCATGGTTTTGGTCCATGCTTCGATGCTGAATCCAAAGTTTTGATCCTGGGTTCCTTTCCAAGCGTGAAATCGCGTGAAGTCTCGTTTTATTACGGCCATCCCATGAATCGCTTTTGGCCTATTATGAGTGAAATATTTCATCGAGAAATAGGGAAAAACACCGATGATAAGCGCGCTTTTCTACATGATGTTCATCTTGCTGTATATGATGTAATCGAATCTTGTGACATTATTGGCTCTAGCGACACAAGCATCAAAAACCCAGTAACCACCGATATTTTTTCGATTTTGGAGGATTCCAGAATCGAACTGATTATCCTAAACGGGACGAAATCAGGTCGCCTTTTCGAAAAGTACCAGTTGCCTCGATTAGGGGACAAAGTGCCTCATTTAATACTTCCATCCACTTCACCGGCGAATGCGGCCATTAAATTCGATGAATTACTTGAAAAGTGGCGGGAAGCGCTTTCGTTCCTATTGCTATCTTAACGCGCATGAATAAAATAGTTCGGGTCTGAACTATTTTATGTCTGATACTCCAATTCCCATTCTCATCAAAGAAAGCTTAAAAGCGATTCGCGGTTCCCTTGGATTTGCGTTCCAGGAAAACGGCCTCGACGATCTCCGCCCCCAGGACGGACATCTTCTCCACTACATCGCGGATCACCCCAACTGCGGCGCGACCGAGCTGCAGCAGTTGGGGTGCGTCTCGAAATCGAGCGTCTCTTTTTCGCTTAATCTTCTTGCAGAGAAAGGCTTCATCGAATACCTCTCCTCGGAAGAGGACCGTCGTGAAAAGCGCATCATCATCACCAAGAAGGGCCTTCTTAGGAACCAAAAGGCTAAAGACGTTATTGCCGACATGGAACGTAGTTTTACTCGTGACATGAGCCAAGAGGAAATGGAGATCTTACGAATTTGTTTAGAAAAAATCATCGCAAATGCAGAAAGGAGGAAAGAGAATGAGTAACGAATCTTCGGGCTTAGAACAGGCAATCGACCGTAATGCCGAGAAAGAAATCGAGCGTAGCAAGAAAAACAAAATCATCAAAACTCTCGCCAAATACCTTCATGGTTCCTGGCGTTATGTGTTTTTGACGTGGTTTTTCGTGGCTATTGAGGTCGCTTGCGAAGTTTTAATTCCCTATATTGCCGGAACTTATTTAATTCCACTCGTAAACCCGACGAAAGACATGATCGACGCGGGTTTCGTCATTCAAGATCATATCCGTGAGCTTTGGGGCTTTGCCGCCATCATGATTGGCTTGGCCATCGTCAGCTCTAGCAGCGGTGTTATCGCTGGCTTCCAAGCCGCTAAAGCGTCCACCCGCTTTGGCCGTAACTTAAGGCAGGCGATGTTCTACAAGATCCAAGGTTATTCCTTTAAGAACATCGACAAGTTCTCCACGCCTTCTTTAGTCACCCGTTTGACGACTGACGTCAGCAACGTTCAAAACGCGGTCCAAATGATTATCCGCATGGTCATTCGCTCACCGTTTATGATGGTGTTTGCGTTAGTCATGGCGGCGACTATTTCATGGCAGCTTTCCCTCATTTTCCTTGCAGTAATCCCATTTTTGGCCTTCTTTTTGTTCTTCATCGCCATTAAGGTTCACCCGACTTTCGTGCGTGTTTTCGAAGCGTATGACGGCTTGAATGCTTCGGTCGAAGAGAATCTGCGTGGCATCCGCGTCGTCAAGTCTTATGGCCGCGAGAACGCGGAGACGGAGAAGTTCAAAGGCGTGTCGAAATACATCTACCGCTCCTTTGTCCACGCTGAGCGAATCTTGGCCTTCAATAGCCCCGTCATGCAACTCTCCGTGTATGCCAGCATGATTGCAATCGCGTGGTTTGGTGCCTGGATGGTCGTGGAAAGCGGGAATGCTCCCGACGGCTTCAACACCGGTTCCATCACCTCGATGATTACCTATGTTGGCCAGATTTTGATGTCCTTGATGTTCGTCTCCATGGGCTTCGTCATGATCATCATTTCCCGCAACTCCGCCGAACGTATCGTCGAAGTCATCAATGAGGTCCCTGATTTAGCCTCCCCAGAGAACGCGATTACGGAGATTCCGGATGGCCAGGTGGATTTCGACCATGTTTGCTTCCGCTATAACGCCGCTGGCGATAAAGACGTCCTTCACGACATCGATGTCCATATTCCTTCTGGTTCTACGGTTGGCATCATCGGTGCCACGGGTTCTTCCAAGTCCACTTTCGTCTCATTAATCGCTCGTCTTTATGATGTCCAAAGCGGCGCGGTGAAGGTCGGCGGACACGACGTCAAAGAATATGATTTAAAGGCTCTCCGCGATGCCGTTTCGGTCGTTCTCCAAAAGAACGTTTTGTTCACTGGAACCGTGCGTTCCAATTTGCTTTGGGGAAACCCCGATGCAACCGACGAAGAAATGAAAAAGGCTGCAAAACTCGCATGTGCTGACGAATTTATTGAAAAAATGCCGCTTCAATATGATGCTCCTATCGAACAAGGTGGCAACAATGTTTCCGGTGGCCAAAAGCAGCGTCTTTGCATCGCTAGGGCACTACTAAAGAAGCCGAAGATTTTAATTCTTGATGACTCGACTTCGGCGGTGGATACGTACACGGATTCGAAGATTCGTGAAGCCTTCCGCACGGAGATTCCTGAAGTCACAAAATTCATCGTCGCTCAGCGTATTCTTTCCATTAAGGATTGCGATACCATCCTCGTCCTCGATGACGGGAAACTCATCGCGCAGGGTAGCAACGACGAACTCATGAAGTCTTGCGACGTCTACCGTGAGATTTATCAAACCCAGACGGGAGGAGGTGATTTCGATGCCGCGTAGACCTATGAATCCTAATGCGAAGAAGCTTTCCGGCAAAGAAGCCGCCGCTATCTTCAAGCGCATCTTCTCGTTGATGTTTAAGCGTTACCCCGGCTTAATCATCCTTGCTGTTGTCTGTATTTTGCTCTCTTCTGGCGCCAGCGTCCTTGGCAACGTCTTCATCGGCGAAGTCCTCATCGACCAATTCATCACCCCGATGATCGCTCACCAACAGACGGCCTTCTATGGAATTCCCATGGAACTCTCAACGATGATCTTCATCATGATTGGTGTCTACATGGTCGGCGTTATCACCGCCTATGCTTACCAAATCATCGTTTCCCAGATCGGACAAGGCACCCAAAAGAAACTTCGTGACGAGCTCTTTGAAAAGATGGAGAAACTGCCTCTCTCTTACTTTGACCGCCGTCCCGTGGGCGACATCATGTCCGTCTATACCAACGATATCGACACTCTCCGCGAGATGATTTCCCGCGTCTTACCGACTTTGGTCCAATCTCTCGTGAGCATGGTTGCCTCCATGGTCGCAATGATTGCCTTGCATGAGTGGTGGTTGATCTTAGTTATCGTTGCTTTCTTGTTCCTCATCCTCTTCTTCGTGATGACCATAACCAAGCGTTCCAGCCGTTATTTCATCGGTCAGCAACTAGCCCTTGGCCGCACCAACGGCTACATCGAAGAAATGATCTCTGGCCAAAAAGTCATCAAGGTCTTCAACCATGAGCCCGAGACGAAAGAAGGCTTCGACAAATTGAACGACGAACTCTGCGGATATACCACAAAAGCCGTGCAGTTCTCCAATATCTTGGGCCCTGTCGTCAATGGTTTAGCCAACTTCCAATACGTCTTTATCGCCCTTATCGGCGGCCTGTCTTTGGCCTTTGGCGTCATGGATAAGCCGGGCGTCATCCTTTCCTACATGCAACTTGGCCGCTCCTTCGCCATGCCAATTAACCAACTCGCCATGAACGTGAATATGTTGATTCTGGCCATGGCTGGCGGGCAACGCATCTTCGAGCTCATGGATCAAAAGCCTGAGGTCGATGACGGCTATGTTACCCTCGTCGATGCCGAGGAAGGCCCTGATGGCGAACCCGTTGAAGCGGATCATCGCACGGGCAAATGGGCTTGGAAACACCCCCATACCGATGGCTCTGCCACGACTTATGCTTGGCTGAAAGGCAAAATCAATCTCTATGACGTTGACTTCGGCTATGTGCCGGGCAAAATCGTCCTTCACGACATTAGTCTCTATGCAAAGCCTGGCCAAAAAGTTGCCTTTGTCGGTCCGACGGGCGCAGGTAAGACAACCGTCACCAATTTGTTGAACCGTTTCTATGACATCGAGGATGGCAAAATCCGTTTCGATGACATCAACATCAACAAAATCAAAAAGCACGACCTTAGGCGCGCTATGGGTATGGTTTTGCAAGAAACCAACCTGTTTACGGGGACTGTGCGCGAGAATATTGCCTACGGTAATCCTGACGCGACAGATGAAGACGTCGTACGGGCCGCTGAACTAGCGAATGCAGACAATTTCATCCGCATGTTGCCAAATGGCTATGACACCGTCCTTTATGGCGCAGGAGCGGGGCTATCTCAGGGCCAGCGTCAGCTAATTTCCATCGCCCGTGCCGCCTGCACCAACCCGCCCGTCCTCATCTTGGATGAAGCAACTTCCTCCATCGACTCGCGTACCGAAGCCCTCGTTCAAAAGGGCATGGATGCGATTATGAAGGGCAGGACCGTGTTTGTTATTGCACACCGCCTATCCACCATTCAGAATTCCAACGTGATTATGGTCTTGGAAAATGGCCACATCATCGAGCGCGGCGATCACCAGGCCTTATTGGAACAAAAAGGCAAATACTACCAGCTCTATACGGGCGGCCAAGTTACCTCGGAGTAAATACTATGGACTACGAAATCAAACGTTTAGAGGAGCTTGAGCTTCAACGTCAAAACGAAGGCATTGAACTCATCGCTTCCGAGAATTATCCTTCTGTCAGCGTACGAGAGGCGCAAGGCAGCATCTTCACCGCGAAGTATGCGGAAGGCTATCCGGGCAGACGTTATTATGGCGGCTGCGTGGTGGTCGATGAATTGGAGAATCTCGCGATCGAACGCTGCAAAAAGCTCTTTAATGTTGCCTTTGCTAATGTGCAACCACATTCCGGCTCGCAAGCCAATTTCGCTGCATATCGCGCACTTTTACAACCAAATGGTAAGGTTTTGTCGCTGACGTTAAATGATGGCGGCCACCTTACTCATGGCTCTGGCGTCTCTTTCTCCGCGAATACCTATAACTTCTGCTTCTACCCGCTTGGGGAAGATGCTCACCTCGACTACAACATCATCCGCGAGAAACTGTTTGAAGAAAAACCTGACCTGCTTCTCGCTGGTTATAGCGCCTATCCTTACGCGATTGACTTCAAGAGAATGCGCGAGCTTGTGGACGAGTACAACAAGGCTACAGGCTCTAACTGCCGCTTCATGGTTGACATGGCTCATATCGCGGGACAAGTCGCCGCGGGTAAATGCCAAAACCCCTGCGATTACGCTGACGTTGTCACTTCTACGACCCATAAGACCCTTCGCGGTCCGCGCGGCGGATTAATTCTCACTAATGACCCTGAACTCGCCAAGAAGATCAATTCCGCGGTCTTCCCTTATTCCCAAGGCGGACCGTTGGAACATGTCATTGCCGCTAAGGCCACCGTCTTCGCGGAAGATGATACCCCAGAGTTCAAAGCCTATTTTGACCGCGTCTTAGAAAACACCAAGGCCTGCAACGATGAACTTGCCCGCTTAGGCTGCATGGTCTCGGGCACGGAGAACCACCTCTTCTTGCTCAATGTTCTTGGCTCGTTTGGCGTCAATGGCCTTGAAGCTCAGACCCGCCTGGAAGAAGTCGGCATCACGACCAACAAGAATATGCTCCATGGCGATACCTTGTCTCCAAAATATACTTCGGGTATCCGCGTTGGCTTTGCTGCCGCGACTTCTAGGGGCTGCACCAAACAAGACGCCGAAGAAATCGCGCACATTATCTACGAGACATTATCCAACCCTAATGTTGATGTTGAAGCGATGAAAGCGCGCAGCAAAAAGATCGCCTCCAAATGGACGGACATTTCAAAACTTGAGTATTAATTTCGAAATTTAATCCGAGTTTTGCAGAGTTCCACGCGAATTTGCTGCAGATTTCTAAAAATACCAAGCAGTTGCAAATCCCTCATTTTCTCAAGGAGGAAGGATTGAAATTGCTTGGTTTTTTTCCTTCCGTTCGTCGCCTTTTATAAAGGCGGATGAGTTTCTTCTGCTTTCACTTCTTGCGCGGGTGCGTTAAGATTACGCACGCCAAATAGGAGGCTACGAAACATGGAAGAAAAACTGACAGACCAAGAACAAGCTCGCTTGGACAAACTCCCCAAATATGAGGAACTCGGAGTCGATCCTTTTGGTAAGCGTTACGACTGGAAGGACCGCATCTGCGACATCCGCGCCAAATATGGCGATATGGATGCCGAGGCTTTAGCCGCCGCGAATGTGGAAGTGGATGTGGCGGGCCGTCTATTGGCCATCCGTCGCATGGGCAAAGCGTCCTTCGTGAACATCAAAGACGAATACGGTAACGTCCAGGCTTGGCTTGGCCGCGATGTCGTCGGCGAGGAGAGCTATAACGTCTTCAAACTCGCGGACTTAGGCGATATCGTCGGCTTAAAGGGAACCTTGATGAAATCCCATACGGGCGAACTCACCATCCGCGTCACCGGCTACACCCACATCACCAAATGCTTGAAACCTCTCCCTGAGAAGTTCCATGGTTTGACCGATACCGAAGACCGTTTCCGGAAACGTTATCTCGACCTCATTGTGAATGATGATTCGAGGAAGATTGCGATCTTAAGACCGGCGATTATCAAAGAAATCCGTCGTTATTGCGATGACCTCGGCTTTGTCGAGGTGGAAACCCCGGTTCTTTCCCCGATTGTCGGCGGTGCTGCGGCGCGTCCGTTCATCACCCATCATAACGCCCTCGACAAAGACTTTTATCTAAGAATTGCGACCGAATTGAACTTAAAGAAAGCCATGATCGGCGGTATTGACCGCGTCTATGAAATCGGCCGTATCTTCCGTAACGAAGGTATCGACACCCGTCATAACCCTGAATTCACCACCATCGAGCTTTACCAAGCTTATGGCGACCTTCGTTCCATGCAAGAATGGATGGAGAACCTGTTAAAACTTCTCGCGAAAAAGATCCTGGGCACCGACAAAGTCACTTGGGGTGAGCACGAACTCGATTTCTCCGTCCCCTTCAAGAGCATCTCCATGTGCGATGCTATCTTAGAAGCCACGGGTATCGACTTCCGCCAGCCCATGACCTTTGAAGAAGCGGTGGCCTTAGCCAAAAAACACCACGTTGAGTTGCAGGATTCCTGGAATTCCGTCGGTTACATCATCCAAGCCTTCTTTGATGAATTCGTCGAAAAGACGCTCATCCAGCCGACCTTCATCCATACCTATCCGATCGAGGTCTCCCCGTTGACCAAGAAGACCGAAGATCCGCGCTTCGTCGACCGTTTCGAGATCTTCATCTGCGGCATGGAATTCGCCAATGCCTATAGCGAGCTCAATAACCCCTTCGACCAGAAGGAGCGTTTCGAGGCTCAACTCGCCGCGAAGGGCAGGGGCGATGAAGAGGCCAACGACATGGACCTCTCCTTCCTCGACGCGATGCGCTATGGCATGCCTCCCGCCGGCGGTATTGGCTTAGGTATCGACCGTCTCTGCATGCTTCTTTGCAACGTAGACAACATCCGTGAAGTCTTGCTCTTCCCCACGATGCGCGACGAAAAATAAACAAATTCCAAATATTTTTGTCAAAAATCGAATTTTCCTGCATATAGGTTAAGTAGGAGGATTCGATTTTTTCTATGACGAACATAACCCAACAAAGGAACCTCGAAAGCAGGTTCATCCAATTTCTCAACCAAATCATCCATGACCGGACCATGGTCTTCCCCCGCACCAAAAAGGAAGATACCGTAAACGAAACTTTGTTAAAAGCCAACGCCTTTTACGCCAAGGTTTTACTTGATGCCTGTTTGGGCATTGAACCTACCCTATCCCAATTTGAAAACAGCGGTTTTGAAGAAGGGGATGATGCCGTGTTCCAAGGTGCAGTCTACCTCTATTACAAATGGAAGAAATTGGACCATAGAGAAGTGACCCGTATGTATTGCGAGTATTTGAACCGTCTCATGCAAAAGGCGGGACTTGCGAAGACCAGCGTTATGGATAGGGCTGTGACCAGCATCAACGGCCGTCAGGGCGAAATCTTGGCTGCGATCAAGGAAATGACCCAAAGCCACGCCTAAAGGCCTCATCGGGCTTTTAATCGGCCTTGCGCTTGATGTATGCCAGTAGCAGCGGTGCCCCAATGGCCAAGGTGACGAAGATAACAGTAGGCAACATCCCAATGTCGTCCTGTGTCTCCTGCGATCCGCGGGAAGGGGCAAATGCCATAACTCCTGTGGGGGTGGCTTGTATGGATCTACCTTGATTCTGCGCCCAGGCAAGCAGTCTTTCACGCGCTTTCGTGATGGTATAGGCGTTGCTGTTAAAGAAGAGCGTTTGTTCCTCCTCAGGCATCAATTCGTAAATATTTAAAGCGGTATCTATTTTGCTGATGCATTGATTTTCTGTGTCTTCGTACATCAAGTAATTGGCCAGATTGGTTGCCGTCTCAGCGGATTTGAAAGACAGCTGAATGGAAGCGATATTGGTATAGGCGGTTATGGTCTTCCCGACATAGTCCAGTTTGAAATAGCGGTAGTTGCCTTGCGCTAAAAGTGAAGTGGAGTAGTCAACGTAGTTTTGTCCATCAACGCTGATGCGAAGATTTGGCACGCAGCCATCACCGCTCCTTCTTGTTATGGTGATTTGTGTTAGTGGCGCGGCAAGTGCTTCGTCGTTGCGAATGTAGCCCGTGTTGTCTTTGCCGAAGGAAAGATAGGTGGTCCCGCCTGTTTTATAACCATAAGCTTTAGCGACTTCATAACGGACATTGCCTAAGGTGATGTTGCCCGTATAGACCGTGTCCGCAGCCGTGTAGCCTGTTAACGCTGAGGCAAAGTCGCCGGAGGAATAGGTGACGTTTGTCGCACTAGGAGAAACGTATGTGATGCGGCTTGTCTTGAACGTAAAGTCATAGGTTTCGTTATTGAACTGAATGTGGCCGGTTACAAGTTTCAATGCGCCGCCTGGAGACGTATCTTCATAAGTAACCAAATGGGGCTCGAATTCAAACTCATTGGTCGTTTCGATAAGCCCGCTGTTATAGTGAATTTTGCAAGTAATATCCGACTTTTGCAGGGTTTCTCCGGGCGAAAACACTTTATTTACTGTGCTGACTTCAACCTCGGTAATCGCTACTTGCAAGACATTGACGATGACTTGTGCCGTTTTCGTTACGCCGTCTTCGGAATAAGAAATAGTGATTGTTTGATTTCCAGACGAAGAGGAATCGTAGCCGTTGATGAAGAAATTATTTACTACTTCTGGATCGAAATAGGGGTCGGTGTAATATGCGGTGACGTTAAAGGAATTTGTCGTCAGGGTATCGCCGACATAAATGTTTCCACCTGTATAAGCGGCGACAATATGATCTAGTTTCTTTGTGTGCTGGGCCGTATCTTTCAAGCGGTACATTTCTAATGTGCCGGCAAAACCGGAATCATACGTTTTCCATCGTGGAGACCCGCTATTGAATTTGATGGAGTAAGTGCTTCCGTTAACGTTGATGACTTGATTGGTAAAACCAATCGCCCACGACGTGTTGTCGGTTCCGTTTGTGAGTTCTTTGGCTTTATACCCAAGGAGGTTTCCATTGCTCTTTTGCTTCAATGTCCAAGAGCCACTGCTTCCGCCAAGGACAAATGATTCATAGCCTGCGGGCAGGGTGGTTATGGTTCCGTTGCTAAACGTTGCGCCGGAAATCGCGGTTAAATAAGCGCCGTTAAGCGGGCCGCAAACATATCCGGAGGAACTATCTGCAAATAAGTATTCGTCACCAACTTTAAGATCGGCTAACGATGTCACTTTCACAAATTTCTTAACGGGCTCAAGTATCGGATCTCCGCCCGATCCAACATGCACCGTCATGGTGACTGCAGGGGTAAGTACCGCCTCGCTATAGCACGTGATGGTGGCGGTTCCGCTGCCTACTGCAGTTACTAAGCCTGACTCTTCATCTACTATTGCGACGGCTTCGTTGCTCGATTCAAAAAGGACGTAAGTATTGGTCGCGCCCGCTGGCTCGAATTCGGTTTGCAGCTGAAGGGTATCGCCGATGTCGAGGCTGGCTTCCTCGGGCGTTAATATCACGCTTTGAAGCAAATAAGGATTCGCGATTTTGGCGACATTAACCCTTCCATAACCGGTGGTTTTATCCCATCCAGTTTCACCAATATCATCGCAATTCGCGAATAAAAATTCAGAAACTTCGTCGTTGGATAGCTCGGGATGGGCTGCGCGAAGAAGCGCTACGGCACCTGCGGTAAGTGGCGAGGCGAAAGAGGTGCCCTGCGTTTCATAGTAGTCGCTGTCAGTTAAATTTGGGCCTGTCTTATACCCGTTGTTCAGGTTGACATTCGCCGTCCATACATAACCTGGCGCTACCACGTCAACGTTATTGTTTCCTGTCGGCAGATCACTGTCGGTGTTGAAGTTGGAGAAGCTAGCCATACTCGACATGGACTTTCTGCCCAATGCGCCAACGCCAATGACGCCGGCATTGCATGCGGGATAGGACTTATGGTTTGTTTTCTCGTTTCCCGCCGCCGCCACGATGACGCAATCTTTGGAATGAGCATATGAGACAGCGCTTGATAGGGCGGTTGCCACCCCGGCTGAACCGGTTTGTTCATCTCCATAGCCGTCTGTGAACGATTCACTATAGGCACCAACTGACATATTGATGACGGATGCGCCATTATCGACGGCGTAGCGTATAGCGACGTCCATAGACGTAAAATAAAGATCACAACGTATTATTAACAAATTTACTTCTGGGGCCACACCAAGTCCACCGACGCCGTTAATCGCCGCACCGATGCAGGCGGCAGTAGCCGTTCCGTGGGAATAGTATTCGTTGTATTCTGAGTCAAAGGTATCATCATCGTGGGCGTAGTGAATGCCAACGTCAGTGACGACCGAACTTACATAATATCCTTCACTTTTGTCATGTATATAACAACTCTGCGGATTCAATACGCTGTATTGGCCGATGTTTTCATCAGTGATGCTTACGTCGTGAGCGTCAACTGTTAGAAAGTCTTCATGGTAGATATCGATTCCGGAATCGATTACAGCAACGACAATTTTGTCGTCATTGCTGCCAATTCCTCGGTTATGACGCCACGTATCGCCGATACCCATTGCCGAAAAATTGAACGCATAGGCATTCGCGTATTCTGGCTCCGATAAGTATTCATCGCCATATGCATAATCAAAGGGTGTCGCTCTTAGTCCTCCCCAATTCGCTTCTTCTGTATCCGCCTTTTTCCAAGACGAGGGCAAAGTTGCGGACACGGATGCCAGCGATAGGGACGCAAGAGTTAAAATGGAACGAAGAATCATATCGGCGATAATATAAACGCAATTTAAAAGTTGTTATATAGAAAATACGAACATTCAAACGGTAAAAATTTTTTTCTATGCAAAAACCAGATTATTTATTCGATTTTTCGCGCGCGTATTTTATATATGGGCATAGGCAATATCGCGCGGGCGTGCTTTTAGCAGTCGGCGAAAGAAATCGTAAAATTTTTAGCACTCAGGTGTTGACAGTGCTAAAAAATGGATTATAGTATGGTTAGCACTTAGGAAACGAGAGTGCTAAAACAGCAAGATTGCAAAGGAGTAAAAACCATGATCTATAACAGCCGTAACAATGAAACCTACCTCAACCCGTTCTTCGAAGCCTTCTTCGGAAAGGACACCGCTAATGTTGGTTATCTTCCTTTGAAGACCGATATCTACGAATCCGAAAAAGCCTATCGCTTGGACGTTGAGCTCCCTGGGTTCGAAAAAGAAAACATCAACATCGATTACAAAGACGGTTATCTCACCGTCTCTGTCAAAACCGTTCCTACCAAGGATGAAGAGTTCAAGTTGATCCGCCGTGAGCGTTTCAGCGGCGAGACTTCCCGCGAATTCTACCTTGGAGATGTGGACGAGAACAACATCTCTGCCACCTATGTCGATGGTATTCTCTCCATCACCGCGATGAAGCTCCAGCCCGTCGAGGCGAAGCCCCTCAAAATTGAGATCAAGTAAACCCTTCCATAGATCTCCTCTCTTTTGGAAAGCAGCAGGCCTGACCAACCTGCTGCTTTCTTTGTCAATGAGATAGCGAAATTCGATTATGACTAAGCTGATATTACAAAGAGTAGGAAAAGCCGGCTATCGCCCAAGACCGCAACGGTATGTTCGGATTAATCATGTTTTCTTGTCAACGGCTATCAGTTAATTGGCAATTGTTCCAGACGAGCCATTTATTTTTCGCTGTCTAGAATCTTTTTGATTTTCCTCAATTCGTAGATAGGTTTTTCGGACGGTTTTCCTCGTTCGCGGCCATAACTATCTCGCATTCCTTCAGAAACGCCTGAAAGTCACCCTGTATCTGCCGCTCCGTGATCTTGATGAACTTGCCTTCTCGCCTGCATGCTATCGTAGCCTCAAGGCGCCCGAAATCGTCTTTCAAGAATCGTTAGCATCTGGAACGTGGATTCATGTCGTTTCCCTTGGCAACGAGATAAGAAAATCTGGTTCTTTTGCGAACGGTCAATTTGAGCTGTGGCGGCAAAAGGACAACTACAAGTTTTATTGCCTTTTTTGCAAGGATGCCCGCATGGCTTAAATATTGTTCCGCTTTTTGACCTCGATGACCAAGGCATCGGAAGCATCACACTTTGGCAATTTGATCACCGTATTTCCACTACGGATTTCATAGCACTCCACCTTTACCACGTCAAAGCAAAGCGTTTCCATTACGCCTTCATCTATTGAGAAAATTTGGGAAACCGTTATCGTTTTTGTGCCTCTGAAAAGTTTGAAGGTCGTTATCGTCTCTTCATTCGCTTGCCAGCTTGCCCATCCATCGTATACCGCATAGAAGATCCCGAGAAACACGGAAAGGGAAGACATTACTCCACATGTGACAAACCCCAGAGTATTCCCAGCGACTAAAGTGAAAACGAATAAAGTCAAGCAAAGGGACAGCGACGACACAAAGAAAACCGTGTTCACAATCGATATGGGCAGATAAAAATAATGTCGTTTCGCCTTCATGAGAGGTAGTTTATCAATTGGTATGTGTCATTAAAATACCCTTGCTAGATTGCCATCGACGTTTTTTCGGAAATCTATAGCAAAAAAGCTCAATTTTTGCGGCTTTTTTTGCTATAGATTTTTGATCGCGTGCTTCAACTTGATGAGTTATGAGAATCTTCCCATAATTCGTCTTATGGTAAGTAAAATATTATGGGAAGCGGCGAGCGAAAATCAGGCGTTTCGTCGCTTTTTTATCGCCTTTTCGCTTCCCATAATGTATAAGTTCTCCACATAACAAAGGAGACA